>CAJXMD010000013.1 GCA_913056165.1 uncultured Halieaceae bacterium | reverse complement strand
AGGCGGGACTTGAACCCGCACAGCCATAGGCCACTACCCCCTCAAGATAGCGTGTCTACCAATTCCACCACTTCCGCAAATTTTATTTAGCCCTCCGGTATTTCACCGACGGTGTCGACGGCTTCCACGGACGGCACATCTTCCAGGGTGTCAAATGACACTGCGGGGATGTCACCCTCCGGCAATTCCGATTCTACCGGTATTTCCAATGCCGGTGAATCCACCTCCGCTGAAACGGGCAACTCAAAACCAAGATCTTCCTCGCCCGCTGTACGGCTGTCAGCAATGATCGCCAGACCAAAACTGGTTGCAAAAAAAGCGGCCGCAAGCCAAGCGGTTCCGCGGGTCAGCACGTTGGCACTGCCGACACTACCAAATAATGTTTGGGAGCCACCCGCTCCAAAAGATGCCCCGATGTCCGCGCCCTTACCCTGCTGCATCATAATCAAGCCGATAATCGACAGCGCAATAAGCAGGTGCACGACTAAGATAATCTGTTCCACGTTTTACTGACTCCCGGCATTCGCTGCCTGTGCAATTTTCCAGAAGCTTTCAGCTTCCAGAGACGCTCCTCCAACGAGGGCTCCATCTATATTCTCGCAAACGAATAACTCGCCAGCATTCTCTGGCTTCACGCTTCCGCCGTATATCACCCGAATCCCGAATGATTCACTACCGTACACTTGGTTCAGACAGGCACGAATGACGCCGTGCATACCATCTGCCTGCTCAGCCGTCGCGGTCACCCCGGTGCCAATAGCCCACACCGGCTCGTAAGCTACCACCAGCGGTTCAGGCGAGACACCCGCTATGGAAGCTTTCAACTGCTCCGCTACCACCTCCTCGTGCCGCCCCTGATCTCGGTCGACGAGGGTTTCGCCGACACAGACCACTGGACAAAGCCCGGCGGACATAACTGCCATCGCTTTCTCAGCGACTGCACGGCTGGATTCCCCGTGATAGGCCCGTCGTTCTGAGTGGCCCACGATAGCCCATTGGCACCCGAGCTCACGGAGCATTTCCGCGGATACCTCTCCGGTGTAAGCACCTGCCACATGGGCCGATGCGTCCTGCGCACCAAGTTCAACCGCCATGGCCGACTTGACTGCCTGCAGGTAAGGCCCGGGCGGACAAATTACCGTATCAACATTGGTCAAGGCAGGTAAGTGCTGCCACTTTTCGGCAAACACCCGCACGGCCTCCAATGAGGCGTTCATCTTCCAGTTGGCGATGACCAAACCCTTCATCAGGAAACCGATCCGAGCCAAAACAGGCGCGCGAGCATAGCGAAAGGGAAATGGGACCGCAAGGCCGAATTACCGGTCAAGCCTTAGGCACTGCAACGAATCGCATCGGCCACGCGTTCCGCCAACTCTTTAATCTCGCTTTCGTCCTCGCCCTCAACCATGACACGAACCACCGGCTCAGTACCCGAGGGTCTAAGCAACAGTCGACCTCTTCCCTCCAGGGCTGCCTCCACCTCACGACACACCGCACCAACAGGTGTATCGCTTTGCTCTCCCCAACCGGACGGCGGGGTCGGCACATTAATCATGATTTGCGGGAGGGATTTCATTCCCAAACGCAGCTCCGACAAAGACTTACCGCTGGCCACGACAGCGGACAAAACCTGCAGCGCCGCGACGATACCGTCTCCGGTCGTGGCAACATCGCTGCAAATAATGTGGCCCGATGATTCCCCGCCAAGTCGCCACCCGTTGGCATGCATCAGCTCCTTGACGTAACGGTCGCCTACCTTAGCCCGCTGAAGCTGTAAGCCCTGCTCCGCGAGAGCCAACTCCAGGCCCATATTGCTCATTTGAGTGCCAACCACTCCCGGATCGGACCGACCTGTCGCAACCCGATGCATGGCGAGTACGTAGAGTAATTCATCACCGTCTACAAGTGTCCCTTGGGCATCGACCATCAGTACACGGTCACCATCACCATCGAATGCAATGCCCACATCGGCCTTCTTCTCAACCACTTGTGCCTGCAATAACTCGGTGGCTGTTGAACCAACGCCGTCGTTGATGTTGAAGCCATCCGGTGCCGCACCGATAACATCAACCTGCGCACCCAGTTCGGTGAAAACCTGAGGGGCAATGTGATAGGTCGCACCATGCGCACAGTCAATCACTAGTTTGAGTCCTCTGAGGCTTCGACCTTCGGGAAAGGTTGCCTTGCAGTATTCGATATAACGACCTGCCGCATCAACAATCCGAGTGGCCTTTCCTAACGCAGCAGACTCCACGGTAGTCATCTCCTCGTCGATCATGGCCTCAATCGCCAGCTCAATTTCATCCGACAGCTTGGACCCCTGATCACAAAAAAACTTGATGCCGTTGTCAAAAAATGGATTGTGGGATGCGCTAATAACAATGCCCGCAGCAGCGTTTTGGTTACGGGTCATCAAGGCAATAGCGGGTGTCGGCATGGGACCCAGCAGTTTGACATCAACGCCCGCGGCAACGAGACCTGCCTCCAAGGCGGACTCAAACATATAGCCGGAAACACGAGTGTCCTTCCCTATAAGCACGGTGGCCTTACCCTGCCACTCACGACTGAATACACGACCGCACGCCCAACCCAGCTTGAGCACGAAATCCGGCGTAATGGGTGTCTCGCCGACACGTCCACGAATTCCATCGGTCCCGAAGTAACGCTTGGCCATCAGAGCTCTCTTTCCATTGCTGCCACCATCGCCATTGCGTCGGCGGTCTCTTTCACATCATGAGCCCTGATAATACGGGCTCCCTTTGCCGCAGCCAGTGTGGCGAGGGCTAGGCTTGCGGGCAAGCGCTCATCAAGGTTTCTGTGAATTTCTGCTGCAATCATCGACTTTCTGGATAAGCCCGCCAGCACGGGTCTGCCAATCGAGACAATATCCTCAAGATGAGCAAGCAAGGCATAGTTATGGGCTGCGGTCTTGCCAAATCCGAAACCGGGATCGAGAAGAATTAGGTGCTCAGGGATACCAGCCTTTACACAATCTGCGAGGCGATCGCTTAAAAAGACACGAACCTCGGCCACAACATCTTGGTATTGCGGATTATTTTGCATCGTCGTGGGCTCATCTGACATGTGCATCAGACAGACCGGTAATTCTGTATCTCGGGCAGCAACCAGCGCACCGTCCCGGCGGAGGGCCCTGACATCGTTAATCAGACCTGCTCCCGCAACAACTGCCTCGCGCATCACAGAGGCCGTGCTGGAATCGACAGACACAATGGTATCGAAGCGTTGGCTAATGGCCTCGATGACGGGAATCACACGATCAAGCTCCTCGGCTTCAGAGACTGGAGCGGCCCCCGGTCGGGTTGACTCCCCACCGACATCCAGGATCGAGGCACCTGCAGCGGTCATGGCTTCAGCCTGACCCAAAACGCGATCTAGAGACACCTTTCCGCGTTCAAAGAAAACCCCGCCATCGGAGAAGGAATCGGGGGTCACATTGAGTATCCCCATCACTTTTGGGGAGGAGAGGTCCAGACTTTTACCGGCGCAGTCGATACTGCCGCACACCTCGGTATCGGACCTCATAAAGAGATGACTTAGTGCTCGCTAGCGGGCCCACCGATCGGGCCTGACGACTCTCCCTGTTCTACCGAGCTATCTCCACCGGAGGCTTTGCCCGATCCAGAATCGCTCCACCCCGACGGTGGCCGTGGCGAGGATCCAGCCATGATATCGTCGATCTGTTCTGAATCGATGGTTTCGTATTGCATCAGTGCCTCTGCCATCACGTCCAGCTTGTCTCGATTATCGTCGAGTATCTGGCGCGCTTTTGCGTAACACTCATCAATGATGTGGCGAACTTCCTTGTCAATCGCCAGAGCGGTCTCATCGGACATCGCTTTCGATGGCTGGGCAGCACTGCGACCGAGAAACACCTCCTCACCGCCTTCATCGTACATCAGGGGCCCTAACGCTTCCGATAAACCCCACTTGGTTACCATGTTACGGGCGATTTCCGTGGCGCGCTGAATATCATTAGACGCACCGGTGGTGATGCCATCGGCACCCAGCGTCATCTCCTCGGCTACCCGACCGCCAAACAAACTGGTGATCTGACTGACAATGTGCCGTCGGCTGTGGCTGTAACGATCTTCCTCGGGAAGGAACATGGTGACACCCAAAGCGCGTCCCCGAGGGATAATCGAGACCTTGTAGACCGGATCATGTTCAGGCATCAAACGCCCGACGATCGCGTGTCCCGCTTCATGGTAAGCGGTGTTCAGCTTTTCCTTCTCCGACATCACCATTGAACGGCGCTCGGCGCCCATCATGATTTTGTCCTTGGCCAGCTCAAACTGCTGCATCCCGACCATGCGCACCCCTGCTCGGGCTGCAAACAGCGCGGCTTCATTGACGAGATTCGCCAAGTCCGCTCCAGAGAATCCAGGAGTACCCCGGGCAATTTTCGAGGGCTCCACGTCCTCGGCCAAAGGCACTTTGCGCATGTGAACCTTGAGGATCTGTTCGCGACCGCGAATGTCAGGAAGACCAACCACCACCTGGCGGTCGAAGCGGCCCGGACGCAACAAGGCGGGGTCTAGCACATCAGGACGGTTGGTTGCCGCGATCACTATCACACCATCGTTTAGCTCAAAACCGTCCATTTCCACCAGAAGCTGGTTGAGGGTCTGCTCACGTTCGTCGTGGCCACCACCAAGTCCCGCACCACGGTGTCTGCCCACCGCGTCAATCTCGTCAATAAAAATAATGCAGGGGGACTGCTTCTTTGCTTGCTCGAACATGTCACGTACGCGAGACGCACCTACGCCCACAAACATCTCGACAAAGTCAGAGCCCGAAATAGAGAAGAAAGGCACTTTGGCTTCGCCTGCAATCGCTTTCGCGAGCAGCGTCTTACCGGTACCGGGTTGACCGACCATCAACACACCGCGAGGTATTCTGCCGCCCAGTTTCTGGAACCGACTCGGATCCCGGAGAAACTCAACCAGCTCCTGGACATCTTCCTTCGCCTCGTCAACGCCCGCAACGTCGGCGAAGGTTGTTGTGATCTGATCCTCACCCAAGAGTTTGGCCTTGCTCTTGCCAAAGCTCATGGGACCACCGCGGCCGCCCGCACCCCCTTGCATTTGGCGCATAAAAAACATGAAGACCGCGATGATGATAAGAATTGGGAAACTGGCGACTAACAGCTGGGTCCAAACGCTTTGCTGCTCGGGCTTGCGGCCCTCGACCTCAACCTTGTGACTGAGTAAATCATCCATCAATTTGGGGTCTTCGACCATGGGACGGATGGTCTCGAAGGTAGATCCATCGTAGCGCTCAGCGGTTATCGTCAACCCATCAACGACTACTTTGCGAACACGATCATCATTCACCTCTTCAACAAAGTCGGAATAACCAACCTGCTGCGTCGCGCCCTGCATGTTGAAGTTGTTGAAGACTGATAACAGCACCGCCGCGATTACCAACCACAGCAGCAGATTTTTCGCCATATTGTTCACATCGAGATCCTTAAGGACTGCAGCGCCCGGCTGCACGGCTAGACAGTATATAGGGTTTACGTGATGCCTCCAGCCGCGGATTTCAAGGGCTACCCCGGTATTTATGCAAGCATACACGCCAAATATGGCGCGAATTCATTGAATTTACCCCTTAAAACCCGTGGCCACTATATAGACCTCTCGGGATCTGGGCCGAGAGGCCTCGGGTTTTCGGGTCAATACCTTATCGAAATGCCCCCTGCAGTCAGCCATTAGCGGCTCAAACCCCTCACCGTGGAAAACCTTCGCGAGAAAGGCTCCTCCTATCGGCAGCACGCGGCGCGCGAGATCTAGGGCGAGCTCAACCAAATACATCGCGCGCGGCTGATCGACTGCATTGAGTCCACTCATATTTGGCGCCATGTCGGACATGACCACATCTACGTCGTCCGATCCGATGGTTGCCAACAGATGATCAAAGACAGCCTCCTCGGTGAAGTCACCCTGAATGAACTCCACCCCGCCCAAGCTATCCATGGGCAAGATATCGGTCGCGACGACGCGCCCCTTTGCGCCGACAAGATCTGCTGCGATTTGAGACCAGCCACCGGGCGCGGCACCCAGATCGAGTACCGTCATGCCAGGCCTGATCAGTCTGTCTCTGTCGTTAATTTCGAGCAATTTGTAGCAGGCACGAGACCGATAGCCATCTTTCTGTGCCCGCTGCACGTAGGGGTCTTCTCGATGCTCTTTTAGCCACGCGCGGCTGGAAGAACGTTTTTTCGGCATTGACGGCGACTCAAGTAAAAAGCTCAAGTAAACTACGATATCAAGTTTACCGATTACCCGTATAGCGACGACACAAACCATAATGCCCACTTACCCAAAAGCAACCACCCTGAAAAACAGCGAGCTCAAACAGTATAGAGCCATCGCCCACAGGCTTAACCCTGTTGTCATGATTGGCGGTCAAGGGGTGAGTGACGGCGTGCTTGCGGAACTCGACCGTGCGCTAAAGGACCACGAGCTCATCAAACTGAAAGTCGCGGTGGGTGACAGAGATCTGCGCAACACTCTAATCGTCGAACTTTGCGATCGCTCGGGGGCGACTCTCGTCCAGCGCATTGGCAATACCGCTACGCTGCTTCGACGAAGTCCATCCCCTGATCCTAGAAAATCGAACCTGCTAAGAAGCCTGTAGACCCCGTGGCACAAGTTCTTGAATTTCCTAGCCAGGAGACCCGCGCATTCGCCTTTCTCGAGCGAGAACTGCGGGCTCTGTTAGCCCAAAAGGGTGCCGATGAGGCCCTCATCCAATACGCTATCGATGCACTAACCTCCGTCTATCGAGAGATGACCGAGGCAGAAAATTTTTCTTTTCGAGTGGATCTGCCAGCCTCACTCTCTACTCCAGAAATCAACAAGCTCGACCAACAAATCACCGCGGGCATTGACGACTTGCGCGCGCACCACCATACGCTGGCGCTCAAGCTGGCAGCACGATTAGTCCTGACGGAAATGAAACTGTTTCAGCACGAGCGGGTAGATTCGCAATCGCCGGAGAGCTAGAGAACCGCCTCAACCACACTGAACGTTAGTAAGGCGAGAAGATAGGCGGCAACGAGGTAGGTCACCAGCATCCGTAAGGCCAGAGAGAGCGATCCCTCTTTGGACAGGATTGCCACCGTTGAGACGCACTGCAGCGCGATGGCGAAAAAAACCAACAGGGCTATACCCGAACCCAAGGGCAAACCGCTCGCCTGAATTTGTTCCACGAGGGGAAGCATATTTTCCTCTGCACCTTCGATACCAAAAATAGTACCCAAGGTCCCCACAAAAACCTCGCGAGCCAAAAAGCTGGAAAGAATGGCGACACCATACCGCCAGTCGAGACCGATGGGTTCAAACAATGGCTGAATCCAGCGACCCAAGGTGCCGAGCCAAGAGGACCCCAGGTCGGCGCCGCCATTGGGGAAGTAACCGAGAATCCACACCGCAACGGTGACGGCCAGAATGACCTTGCCAGCCTTGGTAACGAAATGTTTGCTGCGATTAATCGCCATGCGCAAAATCGGGCGAACACTGGGCAGACGGTAAGGCGGCAGCTCCAAGACAAACGGCAGCTCGCTCCGAACTCCTTTGGAAAATCGACTGACAATCCCGGTAATTACCAACGCAGCAAACATGCCAAAGAAATAGATTGAGAAAAGTGCCAGTCCCTGCCAACCCACCAATCCAAAGAGAGCTGTTTCGTTGGGAATGAATACAGCAATCAACAGGGCATACACGGGCAATCGTGCGGAGCATGGCATAAGAGGGATCGCCAAATACGTCATGACCCGCTGCCAAGGAGAATCCACAGCACGAGCCGCATAAATAGCGGGAATTGCGCAGGCAACCCCGGAGAGCATAGGAATAAAGCTTTTGCCAGTCAGTCCAAACGCTTTGAGTGGGCGGTGGCAGATAAGCGCAGCTCGAGCCAAATAACCCGAGTCTTCCAGGATGCCGATGATCAAGGTCAGCACGAAAATCTGGGGAACAAACACAAGAAAAGCGCCTATGCCACCAAACAAGGCATCAGCGACAAAATCCGCAATCAGCTGATTCTCGATGAGGGGAACCAGCGCAGCACCTGTTGCCATCACCACGCCTTCCACTGCATCCATGACCGGGGCTGACCAGGTGAAAATGGACTGAAAGAGCAGAAACATAATGCAGAAAAAAGCGATTCCACCAAGGCCGGTATTGAGAAAAAAGCTGTCGAGCCGCAGTTGGGATCGAACCAGCACATCGCCTCTTGGGCCAAACTCTTGTGCCAACTGGTGCGCAGTTCCCCGGAGCAAGGCATCGGGTGTTTCAGACCAGCGCGAAGAGACCGGCTCCTGAGTGATTAATCGCTGCCTTAAATGAGTCAATAGCTGATCAATGCCGATACCTTGACGAGCGGAAATCATCAACACCGGGGCACCAATAGCCTCAGAGAGTCCGGCATGGTCGAGAGTGAGATCATTCGACTGCAAAACGTCCGCCATATTGCCCAGCACGGTGACGGCTTTACCCCGCTGCTGACATTCCCGAATGACCTGCAAAGTAAAATAAAGGCTCTTCTCAAGTCGCGTTGCATCGACAACACACAGCACATGACGAACGTCAGGGTCGGTGAGGGCCCGCTGGAAAAATTCCACCGCGACCGCCTCCTCTCCCGAAATAGGCTGAAGCGAGTAGGTGCCGGGGAAATCAACTAATTCAACATCGGGCAATCCAGAGATCGGGCCGGAAGCGACATCAACCGTTATGCCGGGAAAATTTGCCACCCGCTGATTGAGTCCGGTCAGACGATTAAACAGAGAGCTTTTACCCGAATTGGGACTGCCTATAAGCAGCACGCGATTCATAAATTCGGGTCCTCGGCGGGTGCAACCAGGACGTATTGAGCGATTTCACTGTCCAGTGAGAAAACCGTGTTACTCACCCTGTAGACCCGGGGTGCCCCGAAGCCTGGCGTCAGCAGGCAGGTCACTGCCTCGCCCTGATGAAAGCCAAACTCCATCAGACGCACCCGGTAGGGCTCGGGTAGCGCGTCATCGTAGCCGGATACTGCGCAGGTTTCGCCCTTGGAAAGCGCCCACAGGGTTTTGGGTTGGCGCGCAGAATTCATGAGGGAGTCTCAGCCTGATGGACAGGCGCGGAGAGTAGCCGGAATGAGAATTGTTTTCAAATAGACCGAGGGGTTACTCGTGTCGAACGGCTTCAATCTCGTAGTGAATATCCCCTCCCGGGGCGTTGACCGTCACCTCATCGCCCTCGCTTTTACCCACCAAGGCGCGGGCAATCGGCGAGTTCACCGAGATAAGATTTTCCTTAACGTTGGCCTCGTCCTCGCCCACGATACGGTAAGTCACCTCGCTGTCATCCTCTACGTTAATCAAATCGACGGTGGTGCCAAAGATGACCTTGCCCGTGTGTGCAATCGACGTTACATCGATGACCTGAGCGTGGGATAGTTTGTGTTCGATGTCTTTGATACGCCCCTCGGCAAAGCTCTGCTGCTCACGGGCCGCGTGGTACTCCGCGTTCTCCTTTAAATCACCGTGTTCCCGAGCTTCTGCGATAGCCTGGGTGATGCGAGGCCGGTCGACTTTTTTAAGCCGCTCCAGTTCCTCTCGCAGTGCTCGCTCTCCAGCGACAGTCATCGGCACGTTGTTCATTGTTCAATACTCTCGTGTAAATCCTGAAGCCGCCTGACTTTAACATCGGTTTCCTGTTCAAGCGCCATGCAAACCGCTTCCGCCGCAGCTAGGGTGGTGGTGTAGTACACCCGGTGCTGCTCGGCGCTAGCTCGAATGGGGGCAGAATCCACGATCGCGGTACGACCCTCGGTCGTGTTAACGATAATGCTGGCCTCGTCGTTTTTAATGAGATCAACAATATGTGGCCGACCTTCACGGACCTTATTTACCCGCCGCACCTCCAGTCCTGCTGACTCGAGGGCTTTTGCTGTGCCTCCAGTGGCAGCCAACGTAAACCCGCGCGCGACTAGTCGTCTGGCAACCTCAATAGCACCGGCTTTATCCGAATCCCGCACGCTGAACAGGGCAAGTCCGGATTCAGGCGGGACGTCGCCAGCCCCAATCTGAGCGCGGGCAAAGGCCGCAGCGAAAGTATCCCCCGTGCCCATCACCTCCCCCGTCGACTTCATCTCGGGGCCGAGTATGGGATCGATACCGGGGAACTTGTTAAAGGGGAGCACCGCCTCTTTGACCGAGTAAAAGGGCGGCACGACTTCCTTTTCAATGCCTTGATCCGCGAGAGACTGACCTGCCATGCAGCGCGCCGCTATTTTGGCGAGGGAGACGCCAACCGCCTTCGACACGAAGGGGACGGTTCTGGACGCTCTCGGGTTTACCTCAATCACGTAGATTTCGTCATCCTGGTAAGCGAGCTGCACATTCATTAAGCCACAAACGCCCAATTCAATGGCCATCGCTTTTACAACATCGCGCATCTTGTCCTGCACATCAGCGGGCAAGCTGTATGGAGGAAGAGAGCAAGCGGAATCACCAGAGTGGACTCCCGCTTGCTCGATATGCTGCATGATGGCGCCAATCACCACCGTACTCCCATCGCTCACTGCATCGATGTCGACCTCGATGGCGGCGCTCAGAAAGCTGTCTAGAAGAACGGGGGAGTCATCCGATACGCGGACCGCATCCCGCATGTATCGAAGCAAATCCTCCTCTCGATAGACAATCTCCATCGCTCGACCGCCCAAGACATAGGAAGGCCTCACTACCAAGGGGTAGCCAATCTGGCTCGCTGCTTCAACAGCTTCATCCACGCTTCGCACCGTCGTATTTTCCGGCTGGCGCAGTGACAGAGCATTGATCATCTGCTGGAACCGCTCACGATCTTCCGCTCGATCAATCTGGTCTGGGGTTGTGCCGATAATGGGGACACCTGCCTGCTCTAACGCCTGAGCAAGTTTCAGAGGGGTCTGGCCGCCAAACTGGACGATCACTCCCTCAGGTTGCTCAAGAGCAATAATCTCTAAAACGTCTTCCAGGGTTACCGGTTCAAAGTAGAGACGGTCCGATGTGTCGTAATCAGTGGACACAGTCTCGGGGTTGCAATTCACCATGATGGTTTCATAACCATCTTCACGCATCGCAAGGGCAGCGTGAACGCAGCAGTAATCGAATTCGATACCCTGCCCAATGCGGTTTGGCCCACCCCCAAGAACAACAATTTTGCGCCGGTCACTCGGCAGTGCCTCGCACTCCTCCTCGTAGGTGGAATACATGTATGCAGTAGAGGTTGCAAACTCCGCCGCACAGGTATCAACCCGTTTGTAAACCGGGCGCAGACCCAGCTCGTGTCGACGGGCTCTCACCTCTGCCTCGGAAGATTCCAATAGCAGCGCCAATCGGGCATCGGAGAAGCCTTTGCGCTTCAGACGCCGAAACTCGGCATAGTCGAGACTGGCAACAGGACGTCCCGATAGACTTGCCTCGTGCTCAACCAGATCAGAAAGCTGCACAAGAAACCAGGGATCGATGCCTGAATATCCCGCGACCTCTTCCAGCGAAAATCCGGCGCGGAAGGCATCGGCAACAAACCAGATTCGATCCGCTCCCGGGTTGGTCAATTTATCGATTAGTTCTGCTCGGGTATCTGCGTCAACGACGGTTATCTTGGATTCCAACCCACAGGAACCCACCTCCAATCCTCGAAGTGCTTTCTGAAGCGACTCCTGAAAAGTTCTGCCGATCGCCATGACCTCACCAACCGACTTCATTTGCGTGGTCAGGCGGGCGTCGGCAGTAGCGAACTTTTCAAAGGCGAACCGGGGAATTTTGGTGACTACATAATCAATCGCTGGTTCGAACGAGGCAGGGGTTTTACCCCCAGTAATATCGTTATCCAGTTCATCCAGCGTGTACCCAACCGCCAGTTTTGCCGCGACTTTTGCGATGGGAAATCCGGTTGCCTTTGACGCCAGGGCGGAGGAGCGTGATACCCGCGGGTTCATCTCGATGACGACCATACGACCCGTATCCGGGCAGAGTCCAAACTGGACATTGGAACCGCCGGTTTCAACGCCAATTTCGCGCAACACCGCCAGCGAGGCATCGCGCATAATTTGGTATTCCTTATCGGTCAGGGTTTGGGCGGGTGCAACAGTAATCGAATCGCCAGTGTGCACACCCATGGCATCAAAGTTCTCGATGGAGCAGATAATGATGCAGTTATCGTTGCGATCGCGAACCACCTCCATCTCATATTCTTTCCAGCCGATGAGCGACTCATCAATAAGGAGTTCGTTAGTGGGAGAGAGATCAAGACCGCGAACACAGATTGCCTCAAATTCCTCTCGGTTGTAGGCGATACCGCCGCCAGATCCACCCATCGTAAAAGAAGGTCTGATAATGCAGGGGAAACCGATATCCTCAAGAATGCCAAAGGCCTCTTCGAGAGAATGCGCCAGGGACGCCCTTGGGGTTTCCAAGCCGATTCGTTTCATGGCTTGATCAAAAAGCTCTCGATCCTCTGCCTTATCAATCGCTTCCTTGGTGGCGCCAATCATCTCGACCCCAAACTTCTCAAGGACACCCTCTGCAGCAAGCTTGAGCGCACAGTTGAGCGCGGTTTGTCCACCCATCGTCGGCAGAATGGCATCGGGCCGTTCGCGCTCAATGATCCGGGCAACTGTCTGCCATTCGACCGGCTCGATGTAGGTAGCGTCGGCCATGGCGGGGTCGGTCATGATGGTGGCCGGGTTGGAGTTAACCAGAATCACCCGGTAGCCCTCCTCTCGCAACGCCTTGCAGGCCTGCGCGCCTGAGTAATCAAACTCACAGGCCTGACCGATGACGATGGGTCCCGCGCCCAGAATTAGAATACTTTCTATATCAACGCGTTTCGGCATCAGGCGTCTCCTCCGGAGCGTCCAGCCCGATGCTCACGCATAGCGGTTATAAAGGAGTCAAAAAGAGGTGCGGCATCATGGGGCCCGGGGCTCGCCTCGGGATGCCCTTGAAAACTGTAGGCGGGCACATCATTGCGGCGGATGCCCTGTATAGAGCCATCGAAGAGAGACCGGTGGGTAACCGTTAAAGTAGACGGTAGCTTGTCCTCTGAGACCGCGAATCCGTGGTTCTGACTCGTCACCATCACCGTTTTATCCTCGAGACATTGCACCGGATGGTTCGCGCCGTGATGCCCAAACTTCATCTTCTCTGTGGTCGCCCCGCTGGCCAAAGCCAGAATTTGATGACCCAGACAGATACCGAAGAGGGGAAGACCTTGGGACATAATATCCTTAGCAAGGTTGATCGCATAAACACAGGGCTCAGGGTCGCCGGGGCCATTAGACAAAAACACCCCATCAGGCTTGTGGCTGAGCACGGTCTCGGCATCGGACTGGGCAGGCAAAACCGTCACCGAACACCCGCGATCGACCAGCATGCGCAAAATGTTGCGCTTTACGCCAAAATCCAAAGCAATAACATGGAATTCAGCATCGGCTCCCGGCTGATGACCCTGCTCCAACGTCCAGCTTCCCTCCTTCCAGATAAAGGGATCTTTGGTTGTGACTACCTTCGCGAGGTCCATGCCCTTAAGCCCACTAAAGCCCCGAGCCTGCGTCAACGCCTCCTCTTCGGAGACCGAGCTACCGGCAATAATGCATCCACTCTGCGCACCTTTATCTCTCAAAATTCGGGTCAATTTCCGGGTATCGATATCCGCGATAGCCACCGTATTTTGATCTCGAAGGTAAGCATCCAGAGCCTGTTCGCTGCGCCAGTTACTGTGTACCAGCGGCAGGTCGCGGATCACCAAACCCGCAGCCATTACGCCTGCGGACTCCTCGTCCTCAGCGGTAACCCCGGTATTTCCAATATGCGGGTAAGTTAGGGTGACGATCTGTTTGGCATAGGAAGGGTCGGTCAGAATTTCCTGATAGCCTGTCATGGCCGTATTGAACACCACTTCGCCAACGGTCGTGCCATCAGCACCGATTGAGAGGCCGTGGAACACGGTGCCATCTTCGAGAGCGAGGATAGCTGGTTTGGACACGTTGACCTCCCAGTCAGTGCTTCCCTACCAAGCTCGCAGTCATGCTGAGCACCATCGGGTATGACGGCGTGCGCGAGTAAAGTAGGCTGTGATTTCGCTGACCCAACAGCGCAAAAAAAGCAGCGGCGGGGTCTGTACAGGCTGGGATGATAGTCTATTCGAAGGCAATCATACTGTCCAATAAAACTGCCCTTCGTTTGCCTTTATTGTCCGTTCCTCTAGGATGCGGGCTCCACAATCCGGTATCCACATGACACTCCCAGGCCCCGCAGTCACCGACAACCGAAAGCTGAGTTCCCGCCAATTCAACCTGCTGGTTGTGGGATTGCTCACGGTGGCTGTTGGTCAGTCCTTTATCTTCGCCATCCTTCCGCCCCTAGGCAGGGAGGTGAATCTTAGCGTGGTGCAAATAAACTCCATGATCGCCTGCTCCGCGCTGGTGTTCAGCGTGGCCTCACCCAGCTGGGGAAGACTGTCCGATCGGGTGGGTCGAAAACCGGTGATCGTCGCTGGTCTGGCAGGTTATGCGCTTGGCAACCTCATCTTTGCGCTCGCCTTCGAGGCAGCCTTCGCAGGCTGGGTAACAGGAACAGGCCTTTTTGCCTCTCTCCTGATGGTGCGTTGCCTGCAATCGGTCATGATGTCGGGCACTAATCCGGGGTCCACGGCCTATACGGCAGACCACAGTGCGCCGCAGCATCGTACTCGCGCACTCGCGCGTCTCGGCACCGCCAGCAGTGTCGGCATGATCATAGGACCGATTTTGGCCGGCGCTCTCGCGGGCATGGGTCTGCTGTTCCCGCTCTATTGTGCGACTGCGCTCGCCGCCATCGCGGCCGTTGTAGTCTGGCGCTACCTGCCAGCGTCAATATCGCTGGCATCACATGGCAAAACACGCCGCAAACTCAGTGTTTTCGATCACCGACTGCGACTCTATCTATTTTGCTCTTTTGGCGGATTCACCGGCTTTGCAGGCATCCAACAAACCCTCGCTTTCCGCATTCAGGACATGCTGCAGCTCTCCGGCGCTGAAACTGCTCAGTACACCGGTTTCGCATTGATGATCACAGCCCTGTGCACACTGGCCATGCAACTCACAGTGGCCCAGCGCTTTCAGGGCCCCCCCCTCACCTTGATTCGGGGAGGCGTCCTCTTCCTGATGGCGGGCCCGATGCTGATTGCCGTACCGGGCAGTTTTACCCTTGTTTTGCTGGGCATGGCCTGCCTTGGCACCGGTCTAGGTTTAGCCGTGCCCGCAATCGCTGCGGCCGCGTCATTGGCGGTAGATCCGGAAGAGCAAGGTGGCGCGGCGGGATTGATTACGGCCTGCCCCGCAGCTGGTTTCGTCATTGGCCCTATCGTGTGTGGTTCGTTGTACGAGTTTGATCCAACCCTCTCGGCCATCGGTGCTGCGGTGATTTTACTGGCTGTTGCGATAACGGCTTTTAAGCCCACCAGCTAATTCGAGGGGGAGCCACATACTCCCGCCAGCTCGGGATGTTGCTTAGGAGACCGACGGCAATGCCTCGATAGCGCGACGAATGGTAACCGGGATCTCCGCAGAGCTGCCGGTATCGCGATTAACGAAGGCGTGAGTGAAGCGTCCCAGCGCGGCAGTTTGATCTCCAGACCCCGGAAAAACGCCAATTTCCCAGGTCACGGATTTGCTACCAAGTCTCACCACGCGAAGTCCTAACTCCAGTTCCTCCGGATAGCTGACGGGAGCAAAATACTCGCAGCCGGAGGACACGACATAACCAACCACCTTATCTACCCCTGGCCGCATGCCTGCCTCCTCAATGAGGAATCGATTAACCACCGTATCGAACCACGCGTAGTACACCACGTTATTGGCATGACCATAGATGTCGTTATCCGCCCATCGGGTTGGCACGACATAAAAAACAGAAAAACCTGATCTACTCTCTGGAGCCATCCGGGACATTAGCTCGATCCCCACGCGGTTTCGTACATCAGGAGAGCATCGGCCTCTGCAACCGGTACCGGATTGTTCACCAGTAGCCGCTGCTGCTGCATCGCATCGGCGGCGAGCATGGGGAGATCATCCCGCGGCACCTTGGCCGCCTCAAGGGTGGTCGGTAATCCGGAATCCGCTATCAGCGTCACAAGCCAGTCAATCAGCGATGACGAACTCTCTGCGACATGTCCCGGCAGTGCACGACAGAGGCTGGCGTAGTCTTGCTCTGACTGCCGAGCGTTGAAGGCAAGGACTGTGGGCAACATAAGCGAATTACTCAGACCATGAGGAATGTGATAGTGCCCACCCAATGGATAGGCGAGAGCATGGACCGCCCCCACCGGCGCATTGGCAAAGGCCTGCCCCGCCATCATGGATCCCAAGAGCATTGCCTCACGAGCGGGCACATCACCGGGGTCTGCCAATACTTGCCTGAGATGATGAGACAGCAGTTTCAGAGCCTGGTGGGCCAGCATGTCAGAGACAGGGTTTTTCTTGATCCGTGAGGTATAGGCCTCGATTGCATGAACCATCGCATCAATGCCGGTCATCGCTGTGACCGCAGGGGGTAATCCGATGGTCAGGGACGCGTCGAGTAGCGCGATATCAGGGAGTAAGACGGGAGAGCTGACCCCCGCTTTCGTGGTGGCACCGGTGGTGATGACCGCAACAGGCGTGACCTCAGATCCTGTTCCTGCGGTAGTTGGGACAAGAATGAGTGGAAGCCTGGAGCCCTCAACCTGGTCCACCCCATACATAGACGCAAGAGACTGTGTTCCAGCCAGCAGCACTGCCACCACCTTGGCGACATCCATTGAGCTGCCTCCACCCACCGCCACAACACCGTCGACCTTATGCTCCCGGCCAAGTGCGGCGGCGTCAGCGACGACTGAATCCGCAGGATCTGCAGTGACCGCGTCAAAGAGAACCGCGCCATCCGCTGAGGAGGACAGCGCCTCAAAAATGGGGGCGATCAATCCCGCCGCCACTAACCCGGGATCAGTCACAAGCAGTACGCGTTTCATGCCGAGCTGCCGACAATAGCCACCTAGATCTGCGGAGGCGCCGCTGGCGACGACCACCTGAGACACGGTGTTGAAGACGAATTCGCTCATGCTAGAACGTAAAAATAACCTTTCCTTTCGCGCGGCGCTCAATCATCGCGGCGTAACCCGCCTCATATTCCTCTATGGGGAACACGTCGGTGACGACGGGCTTGATCTTCCCCGCATCAAACCACTCCCACAAGGTCGCAATATTCTGCTGGTGAACCTCGGGCTCTTCGCCAACGAATCGGCCCCAGAACACACCCACTATCTGACATCCTTTGAGCAGGGTGAGATTGAGAGGGATGCTTGGAATCGGCCCGCTGGCAAAACCTACAACCAGAAAGCGCCCCTGCCACGCCATACTGCGGACGGCGGCCTCACTAAAATCACCGCCCACCGGATCGTAGACGACATCGACACCGCGACCGCCAGTCAGCTCTTTGACACGAGCCTTTAAATCCTCGGTGGCATAGTTAATCACCTCGTCAGCGCCCAGCTGCCGACAGAGCTCCAGTTTGTCATCACTACTCGCTGCCGCGATGACTTTCGCTCCCAGCGCCTTGCCGAGCTCTACCGCGGTACTACCCACGCCGCCCGCAGCACCGAGGACCAGTAGCGTCTCTCCGGGTTGAATATTCGCCCGCTGAACAAGCGCGTGATAGGACGTAAAGTATGTAATGCCAATGCCCGCCGCTTCGATCATGGAAAGCGCCTTGGGTTTGGGCAGAAGCGCATGCTCGTTGACCACGATCTGGGCGCTGAACGCCCCCGAACCGCCCATCTGAAGGACCTCATCACCCACCTTCCAGCGCGTGACCTCAGAGCCCACCGCTTCGACCACTCCGGCACTCTCGCCGCCGGGCACAAAGGGTAGATCGGGCTGAAACTGATACTTGCCCTGAATAATAAGCACGTCAGGAAAGTTGAGTCCCGCCGCTTTAGTGGCGACGAGGACATCATTCGGGCCCAAATCAGGAACAGCCCAGTCGGCGGTAAGATCAAGAGTATCGGGAAGACCATGCTCCCTGCAGACGAGTGCTCGTGTCATGTTAAAAAACCTCGAATAAGCCGGCGGCACCCTGACCACCACCGACGCACATGGTGATCACAACATACTTCACGCCTCTACGCTTACCCTCAAGCAGGGCGTGTCCAATCATACGGGAGCCGCTCATGCCATAGGGATGACCCACCGCAATCGCACCGCCATTCACATTCAGTTTATCGTTGTCGATGCCCAGTTGATCGCGACAGTAGAGCACCTGCACAGCAAACGCCTCATTCAGCTCCCATAGACCAATATCATCAACCGAGAGGCCGTGTTGCTTGAGCAACTTTGGCACAGCGAAGACCGGACCAATCCCCATTTCATCGGGTTCGCATCCGGCGACGGCAATTCCGCGGTATGCTCCGAGCGGTTCGAGGCCAAGCTGCTCGGCAAGCTTGGCTTCCATAACCACCTGCGCAGAAGCACCATCAGAGAGCTGTGATGCGTTACCTGCAGTGATGGTTCCGCCCTCGACAACCGTTTTGAGCCCCTGAACACCCTCGAGGGTTGAAGCCCGTACCCCTTCATCGGCTGACACCGTCACCTCTGCTTCCGATGCCTCACCGGTTTCCTTGTCCCATACGATGCGAGTGGTTGTGACCGGGATGATTTCATCGACATATTTGCCAGCCTCGTAAGCCGCCGCAACGCGCTGCTGTGACTGCAACCCATATTCATCCATGACATCCCGGGCGATGTTGTAACGTTTGGCGACCACCTCAGCCGTTTGCAACATCGGCATATAGATGTCCTTGTGCATCGCCACTAATTCCTCATCCACCAAACGGTGCATATTCATGTGCTCGTTTTGCACGAGGGAAATCGATTCAAGGCCGCCACCTACGACCACCTCCATGCCGTCATGAAGAACCTGCTTCGCTGCAGTCGCCACCGCCATCAAACCGGATGAGCACTGCCGATCAATCGTCATACCAGCCACCGACACGGGCAGTCCCCCACGGAGCGCAACGTTTCGACCCAGATTAAGCGATTGAGTGCCCTGGGGCATCGCGCTGCCGATGATGCAGTCATCAACGCGGTCACCTTCGATGCCGGCTCGCTCAACCGCCGCCGCCACCGCATGGCCACCGAGGGTCGGTGACGCCGTGTTGTTAAACCCACCGCGATAGGCCTTGCCAATTGGTGTCCTTGCTGTTGAGACGATCACTGCTTCTCGCATAATTTCTATCCTTAACCTGTTTGATTTGGTGCGTGGTGTTTCGGTCCTGGCTTGCTTTCGCGGGCGTCATCCTTCCAGCTTTATGCCAAGACCCTCAGCCGCTTTCCCGACCATCCGGAACGTTTGTTCAAAGCCAGCTTTGAGCTGGGTCTCCTGACCATTTGCAATTTGATCCCAATGGGCCGCGATGCCCTCGGGGGTCTGCTCCCCCTCTGGCAGCCAAACGGATTCGGTTTCCACAATCTTTGCCACCGCGTAGGCGCCAGCTCCCGCGGCCAAAATCGTGTGGGTCGGGGCGTCCTCGGCAACCAGGTAAAGCACCGCCGGGGTTACAGTCTCGGGAGTCAACAGATTGAACGCCTGCTCTGACATCAACCCCTCGGTCATGCGAGTACCTGCTGTTGGTGCGAGAGCATTCACGCGGATGTTGTATTTGGCACCTTCTTGGGCCAGCGTGTTCATAAAGCCAACCACGCCGAGCTTGGCGGCGCCATAATTGCTCTGACCGAAGTTTCCATAGAGACCACTGGAGGACGAGGTCATCACAATGCGACCGTACTCCTGGTTCTTCATGATTTCCCAGACGGCTTTGGTGCAATTAACGCTGCCCATCAAGTGGACATCCAGCACCAACTTAAAGTCAGCCATTTCCATCTTGATAAAACTTTTGTCGCGAAGAATGCCCGCGTTATTGACGAGAATGTCGATACGACCCCAGGCG
This sequence comes from uncultured Halieaceae bacterium, assembly GCA_913056165.1. Classification (GTDB taxonomy): domain Bacteria; phylum Pseudomonadota; class Gammaproteobacteria; order Pseudomonadales; family Halieaceae; genus Luminiphilus. The sequence goes on along the minus strand of CAJXMD010000013.1, from coordinate 23,688 downwards.
CTCATCGTCTGAGAGACCATATCCTCAACTTGCTCCATCACCGCGACATTGGCGGGGTGGGCCATCGCCTCACCACCCAATGCTTCGATTTCAGCGACAACGGCGAGCGCCGCCTCACTGTTTTGACCTTCACCACTGACCGAGCCTCCAAGGTCGTTCACCACCACCTTGGCGCCCCGCTTGGCCAGCTCAATGGCATGGCTACGGCCAAGACCTCCTCCTGCACCGGTCACGATTGCGACCTTGCCGTCGTAACGAATCGTCATAGCTTTCTCCGAAAAATAAAAAGATTAGGCAATAAAGAACATGTTGATCCACTCGGCATAGAGCGCGGGGGTGTCAGTGCCCTCTATCTCCACCGTGATGTTTTGCTGAACCAAAAACCGATTGGCGTCTTTCTGGTCCACGCTGGCCAGTTCCACATGAGCCCGCACACGACCACCCGCAGGTACCGGAGCGAGAAACCGCACTTTGTTCAGGCCGTAATTCACCCCCATCATCAAGCCCTCAGGATAGACAGACACGCTCTCACACAACTTCACCAGCATGGACAGCGTCAAAAACCCATGAGCGATCGTGCCGCCAAACGGCGTCTTTGCGGCCGCTTCCTGATCGATGTGAATAAATTGATGGTCCTCAGTACAGTCGGCAAACTCGTTAATTCGCTGCTGATCAAGCGTCATCCAATCACTGGTGCCGACTTTGGTGCCCGCCATAGCCTTCAGTTCGTCCGGGGTAACGGTTTGTGTCGTCATCGTATCTTCCTTTTTTATCCTTGGCGGCGCAGCAAGTTGGCGCCAGATTGAGTTTCAGGAGGCTACCTAGATCGATAGCAATAACACTGCACTGGCGCGGTTGGCCTGAGCCGTTTCTCATCAACCATCTCTAAAGGTCGCAGGAGCATCACCCGAGCTGGCAATATATTTTTTCAACTCATGGCGCCCGACCACCATGCGGTGGACTGCATCAGGGCCATCAGCCAGTCGCAAGGTGCGCTGACCGGACCATATCGCAGCGAGCGGTGTGTCTTGCGAAATACCAATGCCACCATGCATCTGAATGGCTTCATCAACCACCTTCAGCGTCATATTGGGCACCACCGTCTTGATCATCGAAATCCAGATGCGCGCTTCTTTGGCGTCGACATTATCCATCATCCATGCGGTTTTCAGAGTCAGCAAGCGTGCCTGTTCAATGTTCATGCGTGCATCGGCAATAATGTCGATATTGCCCCCGAGTCTCGCCAGTGGTTTTCCAAAAGCTTCTCGTCCTGTCGCTCGCTCGCACAGGAGTTGCAGTGCCCGTTCCGCTGCACCGATAGACCGCATACAGTGATGAATTCGGCCGGGGCCTAATCGGCCCTGTGAGATCTCGAAGCCTCTGCCCTCTCCCAAAATGATGTTGTCTTTCGGAACCCGCACGTTATTCAACTTCAGGTGCATGTGCCCGTGGGGCGCATCGTCCATGTTGAAGACCGTGAGATGCCGAAGAATCTCAAGGCCAGGCGAATCCAAGGGCACCAAAATCTGTGACTGCTGCTGATGTTTGGGAGCGTCCGGACTGGTTTTGACCATGCAAATCATGATCTTGCAGCGGGGGTCCCCGGCTCCTGAGATCCAGTGTTTCTCTCCGTTGATGACCCACTCATCGCCTTCGAGCACCGCCCGAGTCGAAATGTTGGTTGCATCAGATGAAGCCACCCCGGGCTCGGTCATCCCGAAGCAGGAGCGAATTTCGCCCCGCATCAAGGGCTCTAGCCACTGCTTCTTTTGGGCCTCGCTACCGTATTTGTGCAGAACTTCCATGTTGCCAGTGTCCGGTGCGGAACAGTTGAAAACCTCGGCACCAAGATGGCATTTACCCATCTCCTCCGCCAGGTAGGCATACTCAACCGTATTCAAACCTGATCCGTGTGCGCCGTCACCGGTCAGAAAGAAGTTCCACAGGCCACGCTCTCGAGCCCCAGCCTTGATCTGTTCCAATATTTCAGTCTGCCTGTCTGTAAATTCCCAGGGGCTTCCTTTGCGAATTTCATCAAAAAATTCATGCTCAACCGGGATGACATGCTCAGTAATGTAATTGCGCACCTGCTCGAGAAGCGGGGCAACGCGGTCAGATATACCTAAATCCATTGTGGTTTACCTTTTAGACAGAGACACAGCTGGGAAAGAACGCTTTTGGCAGAGGGCCATCTCAAATTTGAACTTAGCGTATGTTTTCTTTACTTTCAAGTATGTTCGTGGGTCCTAATAGGCTAGAGGGGCGCAATTCACCAATGAATTAACAGCCTAGAGATCGAAAGCCATCCCGTCATAGGCCACTTCCACGCCGCTCTCCTCCACCAGCTTCCGCTCCGGTGAGTTCTCGATCAGGATCGGGTTGGTGTTGTTGATGTGAATGAGAATCTTGCGTGGACCCGGGATTTTTGACAGCCAGTGCAACATGCCTTCATCGCCACTCTGGGGCAAATGCCCCATGTCACTGGCAAGCTTGGTACCGACTCCGGCCCGCTGCATTTCGTCCTCAGACCAAAAAGTACCATCGACCATGACGCAATCGGCCCCGCCCATCATGTCTAACAGCGCTGAGGACATTTGGCCCAAACCAGGGGCGTAGAACAAGGACGCCTGCGAACGAGTATCCTCAATCAAATAGCCTACATTGTCACCGACGTGGGGGTCATGCCGGTGTGGCGAATAAGGCGGCGCTTTACCATCCAACGGAATCGCAGTGATCGAAATTTCTTCGATATCGCTCACCTGAAAAGCGCTTCCATCAATGGGAACGGTCGTGTGTATCACTCCGCCGTCCCAACTCTGCAACATTACAAAGATTGGAAAACCCGTACTAAGGTCCTGAGCCACCATATCGGTGCAATAGACCCGTAGTGGGCACCCCTCGCGCAGAAAGAGCAGGCCTGTCGTATGATCAATTTGGCTGTCCGCCAGCACGACCCCATGAACACCGGTATCCCGACGTCCCCTTTTTGGTTGTAAGGGAGGGTTGGCCTCGAGTTGCGAGCGAATATCGGGAGACGCATTAAGGAGTATCCATCGCTCGCCATCTACCGACACAGCGATTGATGACTGGGTTCGCGGGATCGCGTCAAGCGAGCCTGACCTCACCCCGCAACAGTTGTTGCAATTACAATTCCACTGTGGAAAACCGCCCCCCGCGGCTGAACCCAGAACCATGACCTTCACGACAACGCTCTCCCCTGTTGACCTTGGGCCCTAAGAATGCCGGACAAAAAAAATCCGCCGTGGTGGCGGACTTTGTATTTGGACGTTCGCTTAGCGAACACTGAAGTACATCGTGACTTCAAATCCCACGCGCAGGTCTACGTAATCAGGCTTGGTCCACATAGCGAATTCCTCAGGATTAATTCAAAAGATAAGTTGATCTTGTGGAGTGTACTGCTAATCAACGCCACTTCACAACGGTCGATGGCAGACACAATGCAACGGCACCGCTCTGCCAACAATAACGCACCCACTAACGCACCGTGCCTCGGGCTTTATCGCCCGGAGACCCAGATTCGGCCAAGCCTCAATCGGTTATATGTAAATTATCGTAATTTTCGATCGGTTTTGTCGGTTAAATCCAATAGCAATAGGACGCAAAGTTGACTAGCGTGTTGGGGTGGGCCGAAGCCATGAGGCTGCACCAACCAGCAAAAGAGTGACCGGTACCAAACCCAGTCACCAGAAAATTAACAATTGGAGAACACCCCATGTTTAAACCAAAAATACTTATTGCCGCGGTTGCGATGGCGACGTCTCTGTCGCTACCCGGCCACGCCGAAAATACCTTTGCTAAACCGCCGACCTTTTGGTGGCCCGACCGGATTGATTTGACACCGCTGCGTCAGCTTAACCCTGCCTCTAACCCCTACGGCGCCGACTTCAACTACGCCGCTGAGTTCGCCAAGGTCGATATGGCCGCACTCAAGGAGGATGTTCGAGCAGTGCTGACCGATTCCAAAGATTGGTGGCCTGCAGACTATGGGCACTATGGCCCGTTTTTCATTCGAATGGCGTGGCACAGCGCAGGCACCTACCGTATCTCTGATGGCCGGGGGGGCGCAGGTGGAGGCCAACAGCGTTTTGAGCCACTAAACAGTTGGCCCGATAACGCGAATCTCGACAAAGCCCGGCGTTTGATGTGGCCTGTAAAGCAGAAGTATGGCCGCCAAGTGTCCTGGGCGGATCTGATGATTCTCGCTGGCACCGTCGCCATGGAGGACATGGGATTCAAGACATTTGGGTTTGCCGGTGGACGAGAGGATGACTGGGAGCCTGACGTTGTGTACTGGGGTCCCGAAAAGGTGATGCTTGCGGACGAGCGTTATCGCGGTGATCGCAAGCTCGACAATCCGCTGGCCGCCGTGCAGATGGGCTTGATCTACGTTAACCCGGAAGGCCCTAACGGCAACCCAGATCCGGCTCTGGCAGCGCACGACATTCGGGAGACCTTTGGCCGGATGGCCATGAACGACGCTGAGACCGTCGCACTGATTGCTGGTGGGCATACCTTTGGTAAGGCTCACGGTGCCAGAAGTCCCAAGGGATGTGTCGGCGTTGAACCCGCAGGAGGAAATATCGAAGACCAGGAATTTGGTTGGAAGAACAGCTGCGGTAAAGGTCACTCTGAAGACACGATCACCTCGGGTCTTGAAGGCGCTTGGACTGCAACCCCGACCCGTTGGAGCATGATGTACTTGGCCAACCTGTTCGCTTATGACTGGGAGATGACTCGCAGCCCCGCGGGCGCCGTGCAGTGGATTCCCAAGGACGGACAAGCAGCTAATACCGTCCCCGACGCTCATGTGAAGGGCGAGGCACATACACCGATCATGTTTACGACGGATCTGTCCCTGAAGGCAGACCCCGCGTACCGTGAGATCTCCCAACGATTTCTGGAAAATCCCGCGGAGTTTGAAGACGCTTTTGCCAGAGCCTGGTTCAAGCTGACTCATCGAGACATGGGCCCCCGGGCACGCTATGTAGGTACTGATGTGCCCTCAGAGGTTCTGCTGTGGCAAGACCCCATTCCCGACGTGGATCACGCTTTGATCGATGATAAGGATACCGACGCTATCAAGGCGGCGATCCTTGCGACAGGCGTAAGTACCTCTGACCTGGTACGGACAGCTTGGGCATCCGCGTCAAGCTACCGGGATAGCGACATGCGCGGTGGTGCTAACGGCGCCCGCATCCGTCTCGCGCCCATGAAAGATTGGGCTGCCAACGATCCCGATACTCTTGGCACCGTCCTTGACGCATTGGCCGCTGTGCAAGCCGAGTTCAATGACAACGCCAGGGGCGGCAAACAGGTGTCCATGGCAGACGTTATCGTTCTCGCTGGCGTAGCCGGTGTGGAAAAAGCCGCGGCCGATGGCGGTTACACCGTGGAGGTGCCGTTTACACCGGGGCGAATGGATGCTACTCAGGAAATGACTGATGTGAATTCCTTTGCAGCGCTCGAGCCAGCAGCAGACGGGTTCCGCAACTATTATGATGCTGACGCCAGCTACCTGTCCCCTGTTAACGCGATGATCGACAAGGCTAACTTGCTTGATCTCTCTGCGGCAGAGATGACGGCATTGGTCGGTGGCTTGCGGGTTCTGAACGCCAATACAGGCGGCACTGACTTTGGCGTCTTTACGGATCGCCCCGGGCAACTGAGCACAGACTTTTTCGTAAACCTGCTCGATATGGCCACCCAGTGGACCCCATCCAGTGAGTTTGCGGGTGTTTATGTGGGTACCGATCGAAGCTCTGGAGAGCGCCGATGGACCGCTAGTCCAGTCGACCTCATGTTCGGGTCGAGTTCCGAATTGCGAGCCATCTCTGAAGTTTATGCCTCTAGCGATGGTGGCGAGAAGTTCGTTGCGGATTTTGTCTCGGCATGGAGCAAGGTCATGAACAATGACCGCTTCGATCTGCGAGCAGTGCAAGCCACCACTTCAGGCGTTGCCTCACGATAGTGCTGGCGCGACCCAGGGGAGCTCAGCCCCACAAAAAAGCCCGGCAAATGCCGGGCTTTTGCTTTTCTGATTGCCTCTATTCGTAACGATCCTTGAGCACGAAAAATGCCATGGCAAGCAGCAGCAGGCTAAATGGAATCGCTAGATAGACCGCATTGATACCAATCAGGTCCTGCAAAGTTACGGCACCAAAATTGAAGGGTTGCAGCACCATTGCATCCAGCACGGGAAAGGCAAGAGCAAAAAGAAACGCTCCTACTAGGCCGCCAAGGACCGTAAAAATGGCATCGAATTTCCCCTCTGCCGCACCGACTACACAAGTACCCGGGCAATAACCTGATACCGCCCAACCAATCCCGAACACGATACCCCCCAGAGCGACCCCACCTAAATAAGCGGGTTTGATACTGAGGTTCGCTAGGCCGCCAAGATCCAATAAATAGATACCAAGGGTCCCTACGCCAATCGCAGTGCACATCAGTTTGATGATCCACATATCCTTGAGTAGCAGCGTACCCAGTATGCGTCGATAGCTGGTCGCTCCGCCCATGTAGAGTATCGCTCCAAAGACCCCACCAATAAGAAATCCAATGACTAAGGTATTCATGTCATCAACCTCGCTTGCGATAAAGTAGATGAGCGGCGGCAATCGCCGAACCAAAGGTGAACAGGCCAAACACAAAAGAGCTGAGCGCAAGCTGAGACATGCCACTAATCATATGACCACTGGTACACCCGCCAGCCAGGCGTGCACCGAACAGCAAAAGCACCCCTCCGGCAAAGGCGGCGGCAAACCTCTTTCCTCTGGAAGCGCCGAAGACCGCCGCCCACATTGGCGGCATTGAGCCCTTGTCAGCCTGAGGCTGTTTTGCTCGCAGCAGCCGGGAAGTGATCAGACCACCGGCAAACATGCCCGCAACTAGCATCCACCCGTAACCCACGCCCCAATCATCTTTCGAGCCATATTTGCTGAGATAGGTGTTGGATTCAGCAGCTTCAGGGGCCACCGCGTGCACGGCTATCGCATCAGTAACCACGAATTGCGTGGAGACCCCAAGGGGCTTCACAAGGAAAGTGGCAAGAGTAAGCAGCAGGCCGAGAGCCAATCCCGCCACTTTCCACGAAATAATCGCTTCGTTTTCTTTCATCGACTTATCCTCACGGTTTGTTGCCCCCCGCAGCGCAGGCAGGCCATTATTAGTACCGATATGGAATAAGCATATTCTATTTTGGATTAAAAAGGGAAGTTTTTTTCAAGCCCGCCCTCTAACACCTCCCTACACCCGCTCAAACACAGGCGGAAACTGGGTTAGGTCGGGTTAACGAATCCGTTCATAAGGCTTTTTGCTGGGGGCACCTGACATAGGCTCTACCGTAATCCCGGTGTCCGAAAAAATAGAGAACACCCCATCATCTTCCTCGGAGGTCGATTCAACTGCTTTGTCGGTCAACTGGTCAGCGCCGGTATCCGCCGCTCCATAAAGGCCCGAGGATGCCTTGAGGCATGAGGAAGCAGCCGCTGTTCGTGCCCAGGCTTCCTGTTGATCAGACCAGGCCTCCGCTCCCAGACGGAGCTCAGCCATGGTCGCTTCGACGACCTGATCACATTGAACTGCGGCATCTGCTGCCGCTATAGACAGTGCAAAACCCAATCCAATGACTACTCTACGTGTAAGCATATTCAATCCCTTGCAATGAAGGCGGTTTAACACCGCAGGCCTTTCATCCCCAGATGATCGCACGGTTAGGCAGCCGGCGTGCGCACATCTTTAGTGCGCCAACGCCCCAAAAATACTCCCCTCCTTTGGAAGTGGTTTGAGGCAAAACCCCAACCCGCATACCTTTTTTTCATATTAATCAATGTTTTATAAAAGTTGGCAAGGTGGTTGCAGAGAGGGTCGTAGGTGCTGCGGCAGAAGCTCTCGGGGGATGAGCTATTGGAGGGCACCCCACTCAACTCACAACGGAAGCCATTAAGGAAACTTTATGAAACTGTTAACTTCTCACCGTCCTGTCTTTACCCGCGCGGCCGCAGCAGCGCTGCTAGTCGGTGGACTCTCTGCAGCGCCTGCCATGGCTGGAGAGTGGTCCGCAAACGCGTCAGTCACCAACAACTACATCTGGCGGGGCCTGACCCAAACCATGAACAACTCCGCTGTCCAGGGCGGAATCGATTTTGTTTCTGACAGCGGCTTCTACGCTGGTACTTGGGTATCCAACGTCAAGTATGAATCCTCTGACGCCTACTCTTACGAGCATGACATGTACGCGGGATACGGGTTCAGTGTTGGCGAAGTCAGCATGGATGTTGGGTACCTGTATTACAACTACGACAGTGCCGCAGGCTATGACTTCGGCGAGGTTTACTTCAACGTTGGATTCGGCGGTTTGGGCCTCGGTCTCAGCTTGCTTGCGAACGCGGAACCCGACGAGGGCCCTGATGAGGACTTCGGATTCGGCAGTGCCTATTACGTTTCTGCCGATTATGGCTTCGAGGTGGGTGACGGTGTCGGCATCGGACTCCATGTAGGCTACCACGATGGAGACTTCGTCGATTCATTCAACGGGGTCGACGGCGGCTATGCAGACTACAACGTCAGCATTTCCAAAGGCGGCTTCTCTTTCATGGTTTCAGATACAAATGCCACAGGCGATTTCGCGACGGGTGTCCCACTGGATAACCAGAGCGTCAAATTTGTCATCTCCTACGGAGTCGATCTCTCTCTCTAACCTCCATCCGGTCCTTTTTTATTCAGGCCCACTTCGGTGGGCTTTTTTATGCCCCACCGCTTTACCCCTTGAACAGAATGGCCCCAGCGCCTACCTTGTTTGACTGTGAGACCACTCTCTAACACGTCCTCATCGGGATTCAGCAGGCTGCCGTGGGGCATTACTCCAAGCATAAACAGTTGGGACCGATGACATGACTTTATCTAACCTTGATGCCACCGTAGACGCGTGGGTGGGACCCGCAGCCGCTCAATTATCTTCGGTGGTGTTTTACTCGGTAAATCTGTTTGGCAGTGAAGTGCCTCTGATTGTTCTGTGGCTAGCGGTCGCCGCGCTCTATTTCACCCTCTATTTTCGTTTCATCAATTTCCGTGCCCTGGGGCTAGCGTTTAAACATGTTCGGGGTGACTTTTCCGATGCCACAGCCCGCGGAGAAATCAGCCACTTCAAAGCTGTCACTACCGCAATTTCTGGCACGGTTGGCGTTGGCAACATTGGCGGCGTAGCGGTGGCTATTAGCCTTGGAGGACCAGGTGCCGCGTTTTGGCTTTTCATCGCCGGTGTCCTGGCGATGGCGACGAAGCTTGTTGAGTGCACGCTGGGCGTCAAGTATCGCAGACACAATCCCGATGGCAGCGTCTCTGGGGGGCCGATGTACTACTTGGAGGCTTGGTTCAACCGGAACAACTTACCCGCTATCGGTAAGGCAATGGGTGTCTTCTATGCCGTGGCCATGGTCATCGGATGTTTTGGTATTGGCAATATGTTTCAAGCCAATCAGGCCTATATGCAAGTCTTGGTCATTACCGGCGGCGAGCCCAGCTGGCTCGCAACCAAAGGGTGGCTGTTCGGGTTGATACTCGCCGGCATCGTGGCCTTGGTGGTCATTGGCGGGATACGTTCGATCGCTAGAGTTACCAGTGTGCTCGTTCCCTTTATGGCATTGCTCTACATCGGCGCCGCACTGGTTGTTATTATCCTGAGTGCCGAGCACATCCCGGCAGCCCTCGTATCCGTAGTATCCGGTGCCTTCAACCCGGATGCCGCAGCGGGCGGCGCGCTGGGTGCGGCTGTCATCGGATTCCAGCGGGCCCTTTTCTCCAACGAGGCAGGTCTCGGCTCTGCCTCGATCGCCCATTCTGCGGTTCAGACCGAGGAGCCCGCGTCCGAGGGCATCACCGCCTTACTGGAGCCCTTCATTGATACCATTATTATTCTCAGCCTGAGTTCACTTGTCATTTTGACCAGTGCCATCCCCAATAACCTGATGGACGGGGAACTCGCCGGTATCGAACTCACCTCAGCAGCCTTTGAAATTCACTTCAGCGCAGCACCCTTTGTGATCGCCGTCGCGGCGCTGCTGTTTGCTTTTTCCACCCTGCTTGCCTGGTCCTATTATGGACTCAAAGCATGGACCTACCTGGTTGGCGAGGGGCGCGCCCGAGAATTAGTCTTCCAAAGCTGCTTTTGTGGTGCCATCGTGATCGGCTGCATGGTCCAGCTTTCAGCTGTACTCGACTTCTCCGACGCCATGATTTTTGTGATCGCGATTCCCAACCTTATAGCGCTCTATCTATTTGCACCCGAGGTCAAGCGGGATATCAACGACTACATCAAACGGCTGAAATCAACCGCCTGATTCCACCGCTTAGTAGGGCCGATCGCCCTCACTGACCACCCGGTGCAGTCGTCGGCTTGCCGGTAGAAAGTCATTAACGGGTTTATGTTGGGTGCTCCGGTTATCCCAGAGCACAACGCTGTCAGGCCGCCAGACAAACCTGCAGGTGTGCTCGGGCAGCACTGCATGTTGGTAAAGAAAGCGAAGCACCTCCGCCGATTCCAATGGCGGCAAGCCCTCTATGTGGGTCGTGAAAAGTGCGTTCACAAACACCACCTTCTTGCCCGTCTCGGGATGGATCTGAATCACCGGATGCTTGACCGGTGGATTCTTTTTCAACGCATCTTCAAGACGCTCCCGGCCTCCAGGCTCGGCCAGACTCTCCTTGAACCCATGAGCAAAATCGTGGACCGCTACCAACCCCTCCAGGTAGCGCTTCATTCCGGACGATAGTGAATCAAAAGCCGCCGTCATGCTGGCAAAGAGGGTGTCACCGCCGGTCTCCGGAATAACCACGCCTCGGAGTACTGTGACCGACGGCGGGTGCTGACGGAAGGTCATGTCAGAGTGCCAGACTTCAATTTTTGAAGGATTATCGGCGGTGCTCTCAAGTATCATGACCTCTGGAAATCCACTCACCGTGCCGTAGGCAGGATGGGTCTGCAGCGGCCCAAAAATACCCGCCAGATCACGGTGGGGTGCCGCCTCGACTGGCTGGTCACGAAAAAACAGCACCTCATGCTGGTTCAGCAGTTGCCGAATTTCGGTCGCGCTCTCTTTGGATAGTTCGCGCGTCAAATCGACGCCGCATACCTCTGCGCCCAAGGCACCTGCTACACGTTTGATTTCCATACACTAACCCCCACCAGGCTGGCTCGCTCGGGAGCCTAAACGGGGGCTGAGTTTGCGCTCAGAGAAACCGGACGACAAGGGCCGTGCGCCGGTAAAATACCGACACACGCTCCATCGAGCCCTGTTTTACTCCGTTAGGGGTACGTGATTTCTCGCAGAACAGCGAAGTCGACTATTTGTCGGTACTCCTCATAGCCTTTTGACGTTTTGTCGTTGGCCTCTTCGTCCATACCTGCCTCAGCAAGTTTTGCCATGAACGCCGCATACTCCTCCGCACTGCCCTGCAAGGCGGCCATGTCCTTGTAGGTCACGGTAAGCCACACATTCGGCGAGTCGGCTCCATTTGCCACCCAGACACCGTAGTCCACTACGCTGCCCATTTCCTTCTGAACTTCCATCGCTTTTACCCAAGTGGTCTTTAGATTCATCAGGTAATCATCGAGATAGTTGGTTTTTACATCGACAACAGTGAGCTCTGTCACCTGCTCACTTGGCGTGTAATCGGTCCAGATCTCGGCAGACACTCCGGTGGTAAAAATCGAAAGAAAAAAAGCGAACATCATGTGGGGGCATTTGCCTAGTATATTCATCGATTGAGCTCTCCATAACGGCTAACGAAAGACGTCGAGTGACGTCCAAGGATTGACAGCCTAGCCGCGCCCCCGGGCCAGCTAGAAGCGACCAGAATTTTGTGTCACATTAACGTCACAAAATGGCGCGGCATATTTGTTATGGTGTCAGCCACAGAAGAAAAACAAAGCGTTTTACATTTGGGGGAAAGGCGATGATACCCGCAGGCTATGTGTCAGCGGCGCCATTGGTCAGAGTGCTTAATTTCGCCGAGCAAAATGGCGTGCCAACTGACCCGTTGCGCAAGCGAATGCAACTCGAGCTCAGCATGCCTGTTCTGCTCGACTCCACTGTGCCGCTGATTACGGCAATGAATGCCCTTCAAGAACTTGAGGCACTGGGCAAATGGCCTAACTTCGCCATTTTACTCGGCAGAATTGTTGCCTCAGAGCTCAGCCCACTTCACATACAGCTCGCCAAGAGCGTACGAACCGTTGCTGATTGGCTGGGTGTTTTGCCGCCCACCGAATCGTTGATCGGTGATCTTGGGAATTTACATATGCGTACCCGAGCTAATCGCTGTGAATTGATTTGGGCGTTATCGCTACCCCAACACCCGGCCGCGGATTCGGCCACCGATGCCATGCTCATCGCCACCAGTCGCAACCTGGATCAAATAACCATCGAACCATCACCACCTTCGCAAGCATTTCTTACCCGGCAGCCGAAGCCGGGTGACGATGCCTTAAAGAAAGAACTCAGATGTGACATTGTTTATGGCGCGCAAGCAGCAGCACTAGTTTATCCGATAGACTTTTTTAATCGCGCTGTGCAACAGGTCACTGGCCTACTCCCCGCCGTGGGCGCATTTCAATCTTCAGCGCCGACCGAAGCGGAGATCCGAGTCAGTCCATTTATCGCGAGGCTTAGCAATACCATTCTCAGCCATCTACATCACAACGGTGCGCCCATCGAAACGGTGGCCTCAGCGCTATTTATGTCAGTGCGCACGCTTCAACGACGTCTCAAAGAACAGGGACTTAGCTACCAACAGGTTCGCACCGAATTGCGTCAGAGTCGGTCCAAAAAGCTTTTGCTAAACAGCGAGCTGTCGGTGGAGCAGGTCGCTGAGAAACTTGGATATGAGCACGCGAACGCATTTGGAGCAGCGTTTCGATCCTGGTGGGGGGTGTCGCCCTCACGCTATCGCAAGCAGCATCGAATTCACATGGGCTTGTAGGCCCCGCTACCCAATACACCACCTCCGTCGCACCTTAGCAGCATCAGGTGGCGAACCTCAGTAAGCGGCGACACTCACCAAATGGCCACTGGGTTGATGATCATTTGAACCGCCCCCTTCAAACGCGCCTGACCAAGCACAAACATGAACTCGGTTACCGACTCAGCCGCGAGGCGACCCGTGTCCATGGTTTCCAAAATGTAGATGCCATTCTCTTTCAGCAGCACAATGTGATCATAAAAAAGCTTGTCGCCCTCGATCGCAGGTATTGCGCCCACCGCCCAGGTGTCGGCTCCAACAGCCACGGGTTTTAGGCCAGCCAAAAAACCAGCGGCGTCATTAGTAATGCCCGGGATTGAGGTCGCCCAGAGCTCCGGGTTGGAGTGCAGTTGCGCATCGGTATAGCCCGTATGCAGCAAAATGACATCCCCCTCTCGCGGATTGATCTGCTGGGCTGACAGCGCCTTTTGCAGATCGGCCGCGGTGATAGGTTGGCCAGCCTCCAGGGCATCGACACCCATGTGTTTCGCCATGTCGACGAGAACACCCCGCGCGACGATGGGGGGCACTTGGCTAATGTCGAGTCGAGTCAGGCCGGTAATAGCCGAGAAGTCTGCCCCCCGGTTGCAGTTGTAGAACACGCCGTCCTCACCCATGTGTCCAAGACCATCCAACTGGGGACCGGTGCCCAACCACATTTGCAGCACATCATCGTTATAAGATGCATTCCAACCAAAGAGAGAGCTGGTATCGGTGATGAAGTGCTGGTTTGGCTGTACGACTTGTAACTGAGTGTACCGCGGCGGGTATGCAGGCATGGCAGGGTCGATCACTATCCCCAACGGATGTCGCTCTCCCTTTCGCACCAAAGCTGCCGCTGCCTGAACCCGCTCAGGGGTAATTCTATTTGCCGCCCCAATCTGATCCTCAGGTCCCCAAACCGAACTGCTGCACTCTTCATCGGCAAAACCTGTTAGACAAAAACAGGTCGTTATCAACAGCACTACTACTCTCAGCACAATCACGTACTCCTCGGTTTAAGGTTGTGATCAAGGTACCCGATTCTCTGCGTTGTGGTAAGCAGACCACGGAGGTTTTAACCACCGATCAACCCGTGAAACCTTGAGAGCTGTGCCAAAACCACCCTTTTTTCAGAACTTGGCGTATTTTGCGCCCTATTAGCAGGGTTTTCACCCAAAAAGTCGCTAAAAGCTGGAAACGTGGTGCTTACGACAGTAAAAACAGTGAGATCGTGCTGGGCTTCAACTGCTAGCCCTCCTCTACCCCGCTTTCACACCTGCAATAGTGCCAGTTTTTTTAATCCAACTGGGTAGGCTGTTCGTAACCTGAACAATCTGGTTTGACCGCTGTGTTTACAGCACCCCCGGAGTCTCTCCGGCTAAGCCAGATCAAACGGAAGTTCACACTATAAATGATGGCAGGCGACCCGACGGCGATGTCGCAGACTGCAAGAAAAGGCGTTGCACACCGCCTTGGCTGGAGCAAAACACTATGACTGTTGGGATAGCTTGGGAGCAGCTTTGCTCACAGGCGGGGGAGGACTCCCTCCGCCGTTTGATCAACGAGACGCCTGAAAATTTTTACGGCGACGTTGCCCGCAGAAATCTCCACTGGTTTGACGAGTCGGCAGATCAATGGATCAGCTTTGATCTCGCCAGTCAGCAGTGGGTTGGCTACGCTGCTTACTCGGGCGAGTCTGTCACCTCAACCAAGGCAGACGACAAGGATCTGTGGAAGCAAGTATTGGATGATAGCCAGAGTCCTTATCTCCGTTGGTTCGTTGGCGCCAATACGAACGCCTGCTTTAATCTCCTCGACCGACATATTCTTCAGGGTCAGGGCCACAACAAGGCGCTTATCTTTGAGGGCGATCGCTGGGACCCGGCCAAAAATGCTGGCCGAGGAGGCCCGGTAACAGAACAGCACTTCACCTACCGCCAGCTACTTCTCGAAGTTACGCTGCGCGCTCGTGTGCTCAATAACCTCGGCCTGCGCACCGGGGATCGTATTGCGCTGAACATGCCCAATATTCCCGAACAGATTTTTTATATTCTGGCTGCTCAGCGACTCGGCATTCTTTACACCCCCGTCTTTGGTGGCTTTTCAGCAAAGACTTTGTCTGACCGTCTCCACGATGCAGGTGCCAAGCTTGTTATCACTGCAGATGGAGGCTTCCGAAATGCCGAGGCGGTAGCCTTCAAGAGTCAATACACTGACCCCGCGCTCGATAACTACGTCCCACGGGAAGCTGGGCTCAAAGCCCTCGAGGACACGCTGGGCAATTACCCGGACATAGAGGAACGAGATCATATTATCGCGACCGTTACCGGCGCGGTTGCAAGCGAGATTACCCTAGAGCGTGCGGACATTATGCGTGAGCTGGGCGCAGCCCTTTCAACCTGCACAGGGCTGAATCCAGAGGTTAGTGCGAAACTGCGAACGCAGGTTGCGATCGCTCTTGCGGGCGTGGGTCATACCATCGATAAGGTTGTGGTAGCGCGCTATACCGGTCAGGAGGTGATTGAACACGATCGTGATGTTTACTCCGATGACCTGGTAGCACAGGCCGCCAGCGACTGCCTGCAAGATTTGGGGATTGCTGATTTTGATTCCCTTAACGGCCTCGAGGACCAGCAATACTGGTCAATCATTAATGGCCTGCAATCGGTCGTTCCGGTAGAGGCAAACTGGCCTCTTTTCATCATCTATACCTCAGGCTCTACTGGCAAACCCAAAGGAGTCGTTCACACGCACGGCGCCTGGCTCGCCGGTGTTACTCACTCAATGCACTCGGTATTTAACGCTACCCCCGATGACACACTCTATGTGGTTGGCGATCCCGGCTGGATAACCGGACAGTCCTATCTTATTGCCGCCCCCCTCTCTATGGGGATGACCACGGTTGTCTGCGAGGGATCCCCCCTATTCCCTCACGCGGGTCGCTTTGCATCTACCATCGAGCGACATGGTGTCACCCTTTTCAAAGCGGGCTCCACCTTCCTCAAGGCTGTCATGACCGACCCTGCGAGCACGCGAGATATGTCCGCCTACGATATGTCGTCGCTACGAGCGGGTACCTTTTGCGCGGAGCCGGTGTCGCCAGCTGTTCAACAATTTGCGATGGACCACATCTGCAGCCACTACATCAATTCATACTGGGCAACGGAGCATGGCGGCATCGTTTTTTCATGCCCTGCGGGCGGCTACAAAGACCTTCAGCCCGATGCTAAAACCTGGGCTCTTCCCTGGATACAAGCGGAGGTGCGCGTCGCCGAATCAGCTGGAGACGAAGGCCGGGGTTCTACCTGGCGCCCTGCGGAGATTGGCGAAAAAGGAGAACTGGTGATTACGGCGCCCTATCCTTACCTCGCCCACACCCTGTGGGGCGATAAGGAAAATTTTGGATCTAACCAGTGGTGCGGTGACATCGAGCGGTTTAAGTCCGTTTATTTCGACCGCTGGGACTCCGGCTACAGCTATACCCAGGGAGATTACGCCCGGCAACACGAGGACGGCGGATTCACCTTGCATGGTCGCTCCGATGACGTCATCAATGTTTCGGGTCACCGCATAGGCACCGAGGAAATCGAGGGAGCCATCCTCCGTGACAAGACCCTGCGCGAGGACTCACCGTTAGGTAATGTTGTCGTGGTCGGTGCGCCCCACGATGAAAAAGGTGAAACACCGGTCGCGTTTCTCGTTGCTGCGCCAGGGCGAAAGCTGACTGACGACGATTTTGCGCGATTGCAGGGGCTTGTTCGCAGCGAGAAGGGGGCAACAGCGGTGCCCTCAGATTTCCTTGTTGTGCCCGCCTTCCCTGAGACACGCTCGGGCAAATATATGCGCAGGACACTTCGCTCCCTGCTGCTTGATGCACCGCTTGGGGATTTATCAACGCTAAAAAACCCGGAGGTCGTTGATGTCATCCGCGACGCCGTATCCCAGTGGCGCGATCACGGCGCCCTCGCGCAAGCCCGCCAGATCGTACAAACCTGGCGCTATATCCGTCTTGAGGTTCACCGGCTGACAGAGAGCCACACCGTTGCGCTGTTGTTTATTAACAACCCACCCGTGAACGCGCTAAACGAGCGGGCGCTCGATGAGCTTCACACGGTAATTCACCAGATCAAGCATCAGGATCACATTGACGCCCTTGTTATCACCGGTAACAAGAACACCTTTGTCGCGGGAGCAGATGTCAAAGAACTATTGAAAATAGGCGAAGTAGGCGACCGTGAATCCGCGCTCACCCCACCCCACGCCGCGCAGGCCGCCTTCTCGGCCATAGAGAGCCTGTCTATCCCAGTCGTAGCCGCGATTAACGGCCCTGCACTGGGTGGTGGTAATGAACTTCTCTTGTCCTGTGCCTACGTGATCGCGGCAGATCATGCGACCTTCGGTCAGCCCGAGGTCAACCTCAACTTGCTACCCGGCTATGGCGGCACCCAGCGATTGACCCGTAAGCTCCATCAACGTCGAGGCTTTGACGGCGCAGCGGAGGCCCTTGGCATTATGCTTCGCGGCCGCCCGATTGACGCCTCCGACGCTGCGGCGATAGGCCTTGTTGACGAGGTGGTACCAACGAGTGCCGAGTCCGCTGTCGATCGAGCCATGGCCCGACTGCGAACCCATTTTGATAGCAACAACAAAGAGAGCAGCCCGCTATCCGCAGTGCTGGCAGAGCATGCAGCCCTGCTTGCAGATCGCGAACAGCCCTTAAAACTGGAGTCGCCTCTCGCTGAACATTCTCAAGTATCTGTGGCGCTTTCCCAACTAGGAGCGGGCGGCAGAACCCACGTAGCTGAGCGCATTCTCGAAGCAACACAAACAGGTATCGACCAAGGTGTCTCGGCGGGTCTTGATGCGGAAGCCCGACTCTTCGCAGATGCGGTCTGCGACCCCGCCTCCGGCCCGACGGGAATTCTGGCTTTCCTCGAGAAGCGCAGCGCACCGCTGCCCTGTCAGCCTCGTGAGGTTCCTGCCTACCCCGACGAGGCTCTCGAAGCTTCCCTGTTGGAATCTGGCGAGTTGCTCCCAGTGGGGACCAGTTTCTATCCCGGGGTAACCCGCATCCCCACCTATCAATACGGTTGGGGCGTCGCCCGATCTCAGGCAGATGGTGCCCCGGAACACGGGGATCCGACCATCGCCGAGAAGCGCCTTGTCTTCCCGACTCCCGCACCGGGTGCTGCTGAGGCCTTGGTCTACGTGCTTGCTTCTGAGGTCAACTTCAACGACATCTGGGCGGTGACAGGTATCCCCGTATCACCTTTTGACGCCCGCGAAACTGATGTGCAGGTGACCGGCTCTGGCGGCGTTGGCCTTGTCGTGCAGCTGGGCGCCGACTTGGTTTCCGAGGGGCGGCTGGCTGTCGGGGATGTCGTGACCATTTATTCAGGGCAGAGCGAATTGCTGTCCCCCGATCAGGGATTGGATCCCATGGCCGCGGATTTCCGGATTCAGGGATACGAGCGCAACGATGGGAGCCACGGTCAATTTCTGACAGTTCAGGGACCCCAGCTCCATCCAAAGCTGGGCTCTCTTACCTTTGAGGAGGCTGGGTCCTATGGTCTGACCATGGGCACCATTCAGCGGGCGCTCTTCACCACGCTGGATATCGAGCCCGGCAAACGCTTATTTGTGGAAGGAGCGTCTACCGGCACGGGCTATGACTGCCTGCGCAGTGCGACTGCCAGCTCCTTGAGTTGTCTGGGAATGGTATCCAGCGATGATCGAGCATCTCGAGTGGAGGCCGCTGGCGGCCAAGCCATCAATCGAAAAGACGAGCGATGGCAGCATATCTTTACGGCAGTTCCGGATGACCCGTCGGCTTGGAAGTCCTGGCATGACGAAGGCCTGCCCTTTGTGAAAGCAGCCGAGGCGACTGTTGGCGGCAGCATTGATTACGCGGTGAGTCACGCTGGGGAAAACGCCTTCCCACGCACCTTCCAGATGCTTGGGGATAATGGCGTTCTGGCATTTTACGGAGCGTCCTCAGGCTACCGGTTCACGTTCATGGGTAAGAGCGGTGCTTCATCGCCCGCAAAAATGTTCCAGCGAGCAGGTTTGCGCGCGGGGAAAACCGTTCTGATCATCTACGGTCCCGGTGCCGATGACGGCATTGTCGACAACGTGGCGATCGAAGCGATCGAGGTTGCCTGCCAGAAAGGCTGTCAGGTTGCGGTGCTGGTCGACACCATTGCTCAACGAGAGTTTGTAAGCTCTCTAGGCTTTGGGCCCAGAGTACGAGGGGTCGTCAGCATCGAAGAGATCGCGAAACGACTGGGAGACGATTTCGTCGCTCCCGGACCTTTCCCGGCCATGCCCGATCCCTTTACTCAGTCCGACGCATTCCGCGAGGCCGTGAGAGAGTTCTCAGACAAGACTCTCAAGCCTATCGGCTCGGCGATTGCTCCGGCGCTTAGAAACACTCTGGACAAGCGAGGCTTACCCGATGTGGTCTTTGAGCGACGGGGTCGTGATGGGCTCGCGCTGGCATCAGCGCTTGTGAAACCCAATACTGGCCGCGTGGTGTACTCCGAGGACCTCGAGGGATGCCGGTTCAGCTTTTACGCCCCTCAGGTATGGACAAGGCAACGTCGCATCATCATGCCGACGGCGGAGATACGCGGGACACACCTCAACACCTCGCGGGAATTCGCGGAAATGCAGGAGCAGATTGCCTCGGGCTTCCTCGCGGTGCTGCCTCCAACACCCGTTCCCATGGAGGAGCTCCCCGAAGCTCACCAGGCAATGTGGGAAAACAGGCATCAAGGTGCCAATTACGTTGCCATCCATGCCCTGCCCCGTGCAGGCCTCAAATCGAAAGAAGAACTCTATCGCGCCTGGGCCATTCGTGATGCCCAACAGCGTGGTGAAGAACTAACACAAGTTGATACCGGTTCAGCAGGAGCCCTCCGATGAATGAGATCGTTAAATTTACCGATGACATGATCAGCCAGTCCCGTTCTGGACGCCGACTCGACACCAAGTCAATCGTGCTGACAGGTGCGGCGGGCTCCATTGGCAGCTTTATCACGCGACAGCTGTTGCGCGAGGGCGCCCGCGTAATGCTGACCGGTCGAGATATCGAGAAGCTCGACGCCTTTGTTGACACCCTGTGCAACGAGGGTTTTGATCGGGACAGCATGGCAACCATGGCCGGTGACTGTGCGGATCCGCAGGTATGCCGAGATATTGTCGCCAAGACTGTTGAGAGCTTCGGCACAATCGACGTACTGGTTAACAATGCTGGTGCTGCGGGGCCGAAGTTTACTCTTCGGGATATTCCGTTTACCGAAGCAGAAAAACGAGCCAGCGAATCGGATCAAACCATGTTTGATTCCGCGATGAACCTGTTGGGTGCCCCATGGAACATGGCGCGAGCGGCCGCTCCTCATATGTCCGTCGGAGCATCTATTGTTAACGTCTCTACTATTTTTTCACGCACCCACTATTACGGCCGTATCCCCTATGTAGTGCCCAAGTCTGGCCTCAATGCGTTATCCAAAGGTCTGGCACTTGAACTTGGTGAGGACCGTGGTATTCGCGTGAACACCATTTTCCCGGGCCCAATTGAATCCGAGCGCATTGATACCGTCTTTGCTCGCATGGATGAACTTCAGGGACTCGAGCCTGGCAGTACCGGCAAAGAGTTCAAGGATCTGATGATCACGACTCGCGACGGCGAGGATGGCTTGGCCTACCGCTATCCCACACCCGACGATGTGGCATCGGCAATCACCTGGCTTGCCTCTAACGAATCTGCGGCACTGTCTGGCCACCACGTTGAGGTGACCAATGGCATGCAGGTACCCGCACAAAGTCGCTCCCAGTTAGTGTCATGGCCCGACAAGCGTCTCGAGGACCTGACCGGCAGCATTGTATTGATACTGGGCGGGGCTGATTACAACGAGGCCGTGACCTTCGCCCAGCGGCACACCGAAAGCGGCGCCCAAGTGCTGCTCGCTTTCCGTAACCTCGAGGCTGTTGGGCATGCGCGAAGCATTATCCAGGCAAAGGAAATGGATAACGTGCAACTCTCGCACCTAGACCCACTGCGCCGAGAGTCAATGGACCGGACCATGCAGTTTATCGATGACCACTTTGGCCGACTCGACGGGGTTATCGTATTACCGCAGAAGCAAAATGGACACTACGGCTACTCCATTTCAACAGCTACCGATGAAGATGTTGAGAATTTTGTGCGGGATGAAGTGGTAGCGCCGGTCGCTTTTGCTTCTACGTTGGCGACCAATCTCAGCCGCTGGTTTGGCAAGTGCGAGCCGCCGGCGATCACCTATGTCACCAATTCGAGCGATACCCACGGCAACCTGCTCAATGACGTTATTCGCGCCTCGAACGAAGCATTAATTCGCGGCTGGCGTCACGAGGACGACACCCTAAAAACTGCGGGTGAACTGGAGTGGGCTGTTCAACCTAATCAACTGGTTCGTTACGACACAGAAGACCGGGACGCACTGCCCTTTGCAGCCGACTGGGCGGCTACCCTGACCAACCGTGTCCGCCAGATGGACCCGATAAACCTGTGGATTCCAAAGGACATCAAGCGCGCCACTGGTAAAGGTGCCATGCCCACGTCTCTGATGCGGGTGCTTCCAGGCCTGCACAAAGGCAAGACGGCAGTGATCACCGGCGGCAGCCTGGGCATCGGTCTCCAGTTGGGTAGATACCTTGCCATCGCCGGGGCCCGCGTACTGCTGAGTGCCCGGAGCGAAGCCAAACTGATTGAAGCGCGACAGGAAATCGCAGACGAGCTTCGTGGAATAGGCTATCCCAACCCGGAGTCCCGCATTCATATCCTTGCTGATATCGATGTGGGAGATCCACAGGCACTGGATACTCTGCATCAGCATGCAGTCGATCTTTTCGGTCAGGTGGACTTCCTGATCAATAACGCCGGTATCTCCGGTGCCGAAGAAATGGTTGTAGATATGACCTTGAAGGATTGGAACCGCACTATGGAGGCCAACCTGATCTCGAACTACAGCTTGATCCGCAAGTTCGGTCCGCTGATGAAAGATCGAGGGAAAGGGTCGATCCTTAACGTCTCAAGTTATTTCGGGGGAGAAAAGTACGTTGCCGTTGCCTATCCCAACCGAGCGGACTATGCGGTGTCCAAAGCGGGACAGCGAGTGCTGGCTGAAATTCTATCCCGGCACCTCGGCCCGGAAATTCAGATTAATGCCTTGGCACCGGGCCCGGTCGACGGCGCCCGTCTCCGCGGCCTGGGTGATGCACCGGGGCTGTTCGATCGCCGAGGGCGCCTCGTGCTGGAGAACAAGCGACTAAACCAGGTTCACGCCGCCATTATCTCTGCGGTAGCTGACGGTTATTCACTGGACGATGTGAAAAAGCTTTCTGGTAATGCCCTTGCCGTACTGCCTACCAAAGACCTTCCCCGAGCCCTCTCTCGGCTCTACAGCACGGTCAAGGAATCGGGCGGCACCGGCAGTGCCAACCAGTGCCTGATGCACATGGGAATGGCTGTAAAACTGGTGGAGCGACTTGTCCTTGCGGGGATTTTCACTGAAGAAGACAAGGATGAATTCCTCGGCTCATTCGTGGATGCTCCCTCACCCTTCTTCGACAAAGAGGCAAGCAAGAAATCCGCCTCCCAAATCGAGTCCGGCATTCTTAACAGGCTACACCTGCACAAGATGCCGACCGACGAACAGGTTGGCCTGTCCACCGTCTTCCACCTCGCCGATGAAATTGTGAGCGGCGAGACCTTTCACCCCTCGGGTGGCTTGAAGTTCGATCGCTCGGTAACGGAAGGCGAACTATTACTTTCACCCAGTGAGAAGGATCTGGCCAAGTTGAACGGTAAGCGGGTGGTATTGATCGGCGATGGCATGAAGCCTGAAATCACCGAAATTGCCAACGGTTTTACCAAAAACGGTGTTGATCAGCTTTGGGTACTCACCAAAACCGAAGACACCGCTAAGGCGCTGTGTCATTCGATCGATACGGAGTCAGCGACCAAGGTGGAGGTCCGCTGTATCGGCGATGACATCGAGGGCGCACTCGATGATCTATTGCGCAACGGCGGCGGTTTTGACGTGGTCGTCAGCAGCCCATTCGAGCGTCTGCCACTGAATGCACTTGCGGGAGAGCGTGGCAGCAATTGGGACCGGGTTTTCTCCGATGAGCAGTTCCGTCAGTTGGTCAACGATCAGCTGACGCACCATTTCCGCAGCGCCCGGATCGCAGCACTGGTGCCGAACTGTCAGATTGTTCTCATCACCCCGGACACCTCTTTGGCGTCCACCCGTGAGGAATTCGCACTGGCGCTGTTCGTCAAGAACTCTCTGCACGCCTTCACCGTGACCCTAGGCGTAGAGGGCGAGCGATTGCCCACTGTGCCCGCGGTGAATCAGGTGCAGCTCACCAGACGTGCTCATACTGAAGAACCCTCGAACGATCAGGAGCTGTCTGAAGAAATGGAACGGCTGGTGGCTGCAGTCATGCAGTGTGCTGTACCCGCACCATCGCCCAAAGAGAGTCGGTACCTGTCGAAGATCTTCCGTGGCAATGCAGTCACCGTATGACCACCATCACCTACACAAAAAAGGGCCCCCATGGGGTCCCTTTTTTGTGGACTGGAGGAAATGGATACTGTCCTCTCGAGTTAAAAGTGACGGTGGC
>CAJXMD010000012.1 GCA_913056165.1 uncultured Halieaceae bacterium | reverse complement strand
CGCTGCTGCGGTGGCCACGACGAGGGCGATCTGGTTCGGCCCGTATGAAGCGTCAGAACCGAACAGTTGTACTGCGGCAGAGAGTAGCCCCACCAACAGTACGATGGGTGCAAGTGAAAGCAGCATGTGTACGCCCGCGTTAGACCGGTCGGTAGCCGGGCTTAGTCATTGTAATTTGAAAGGTACCAATGATGCGCTCGCGGAATCCACCTTCACAGTAGCTCAGGTAGAAGCGCCACATTCTGATAAAACGATCGTCGAAGCCCATATCCTTGACCTGATCCAATTGGTTCAGGAACCTATGGTGCCATGCTTCGAGGGTCTTGGCGTAGTCCAATGTGATATCCCGCAGGTCGCTCAGCTGCAGGTCGGTATGGCGGGCAAGGTTTTCGCTAATAATATTAAGGGAGGGGAGGCAGCCTCCCGGAAAAATATAGCGCTTGATGAAGTCTACTGAGTCGCGCGCCTGTTCATAACGTTGGTCCGTCATGGTGATTGCTTGAATGACAGCTTTACCTGTGGGCTTCAGTAGCTTGCTGACGCAACTAAAGTAACTTTCATAAAACTCATGGCCCACCGCCTCAATCATTTCTATTGAAACAAGCTTGTCAAATTTACCGGTGAGGTTTCTGTAATCCTCGCACAGGACGGCGATTCGATCAGACAGTCCCCGGCGGGCTACCTCGTCACAGGTGTGCTGGTATTGCTCCCTGGATATGGTGGTGGTTGTTACTTGGCAGCCGTAATGCTCGGCCGCATGAATTGCCATACCGCCCCAGCCTGTCCCGATTTCAATCAAATGATCTTCCGGTTTGAGCTCCAGAGATTGGCAAATCAGGTCCAGCTTGTGTACTGCCGCTGTGTTGAGATCCTCTGACTCATCAGGAAAGACTGCCGATGAGTACATCATCGTTGGGTCCAGGAACAGCTCGAAAAAGTCATTTCCTAGATCATAGTGGGCGGAGATGTTCTTTTTTGATCCGCTCAGGGTGTTGCGGTTGCCGAGATGGGCGAATTTGAGGGCGCTGCGGGTCAGCCAGTTTTGCTTGCCACGCATTGCTTCCATGGTTGGCATGTTGGCGCAAAACAGTCGCGTCACCTCAGTTAAGTTGCGACTACTCCAATCTCCGTCGATGTAGGCTTCTCCTGAGCCGATGGTGCCACCGGTAAGCACTCGCCAATAAAGACGGGAGTTGTGTACGGTGACTTCTGCGTGGGGTGCGCTTGGGTCAGTATCGTGTCCAAGCTTGATCGCCTCACCATTATCATGAATGGTGAGGGTTCCTACTTTTAAATTGCGAAGTAGCCTGAGTAGCAGATCCCGGGCGACGTTGGGGTGGGTGAGCTTGCCGAACAAAGGAAGCCGGGGGATCTCACGAACACTGGTATTGTTCATCGTTACCTACCTGAACCGAGTTAGCCGTTATGAGGTTACGGCATCACCCCCCCTTTGGATGAGGGTACAGCGGAATACCCTTCAACCACAATCGTAATGCCTCCCAATAAATCGCCGCGGTAACCTTGGCCGTCATCAGGGGTACACCCAGAATGGCGAGAACCAGATTTCGCGGTGTAAAAGGCTCTGCCTCAAGTGTTAGAGTTGCGTCAAATACCTTTTTGTCGCCCTGATAGTTGCTGACCTTAATTGACAGTGTCTCGGCGGGTGCGGTGCTCGACCAGTGGTAGGTCATATCCATAGGGTTGAAGGGCGAGACGTGCATCGCTTTTGAGAATTCGGTGTTTAGCCGGCCCGAGGAATCGGTAACGGGAAGTACGTAGCTGTGGCGCTCATCCCATGGAGTATTGGTTACCTCCGCAACTACATGGCTCAGCCGTTGGGTGCTTTCGTCAAAACAAAAATAACAGGCAATCGGATTCGACTGCACGCCAAAGTAACGCCAGTTCGCCAGTAACAGCACTTTGCCCCGCTGGGTGTCTCCCGTTTCTTCGTAGATCCGCTGTCGAACCTCATCAAGCAGTGGTTTCTCCGGGTCACCCAAAAAGTCTTTGCGAAGAAACCGTGCACAGGCCCATCGTCTTGCCGACCAGAGAGGAACATCATCTACGAGCTCAGGAAGTTCACTCACATCCACCAGGGGCATAAAAACCCGATACCGGAACGCGTGCTTCTTTGGGCTGTGGCGGCAGTGCCACAAGGTCCCTCGATACAACCGGGATGGCAGCGTCATCTCAGGCCGCCACAGCCTTGGTGGCGGATAATGCATCTGCTACGCGCAGTCCGCTGGTCAAGCCATCCTCGTGGAAGCCATTGTGCCAGTAGGCGCCGCAGAACCAGGTGCAACCGCCGCCGTTGATCTCACCCCACCGGGATTGAGCCTGAACTCCTGCAACGGTGAATTGGGGGTGCGCATAATTGAATCGACCCAGGATACGTGCGGGGTTTATCGATTCGGTATCGTTTAGCGTGACGCAGAAGGTTTCCGGCGCTTCGATACCCTGCAGAATATTCATGTTGTAGGTCACCACCGCCCGGTTGTTACCGGGCCGAAGACGGTAATTCCAGCTGGACCAAGTTTGTCGGTTACGTGGTAGCAGCCGGTCATCGGTATGCAGGACGACGTCATTATCTCTGTATGGTATGGCGCCCAGAATCTCGGTTTCTTGTGCGCTGGGATCTGATAAAAGTGCCAGTGCCTGATCGGAGTGTGTAGCGATGACAACCTGGTCAAAGTGGTCAGCAGTACCATCGGTGAAGCGGAGATTGACGCCACCCGAGTTGGGGCGCTCTACTGATTTGACGCCCCTGCCGGTGTAGATTCGATCTTCAAAGCCGAAAATCAGGGGCTGGAGGTATTCTCGGCTGCCCCCTTCAATGACTCGCCACTGTGGCCTGTCCTTGACCTGTAACAGACCGTGATTTCTGAAGAATCGAATAAAAAATTCCACGGGAAATTCGCTCGCATCGGCGAAGTCCGCCGACCAGATAGCGGAGGTCATTGCCAGCAGATAATGGCGACAGAAGGTCTCGCTGTAACGATTGCGCCGTAGGTAGCTGCCCAGGGTTTCACCCCCATCAAGTTTGCCGGCATCGAGATCCGCCACTGACTCGCGATTAAAGCGAAGTATTTCCCGGACCATGTTGAGAAATCGTGGGGAAAGCAGGTTGCGGCGCTGGGCAAAGAGGGTGTTGAGATTTTTCCCCGCATATTCCAATCCCGAGGCATCGTCGCGAACGGAAAATCCCATGGAAGTCTTCTTGGTGGCGACGCCAAGGTCTTCAAGCAGCTCAATGAAATTTGGATAGGTATGGTCGTTGTAGACAATGAAGCCAGTGTCGATTGCGTAGCGACGGGTCCCAAGTTTTACGTCATAAGTAGCCGTGTGGCCGCCAATGCGATCGGCGGCTTCGAAGACGAAAACATCGTGCCGTTGGGCAACCAGACGATGGGCGCAGCCCAGCCCGGAGATGCCCGACCCGATTATTGCTACCTTCACACGTGGGTGCCTCGAAAGGGATGGGTGGTTTAGATAACGAGAGTACGTTGCTTGCCTTGAGCCGGATCATGGCCCCCCACAGTGGCATGGAAGCATGCAAAATCATTTTTGTGCATTATTGCCAGCCGGTGTATCCTGAAGGCCCTGACTGAGCTTTGAACCCCCCCATGGTAGAAGAGAAAGGCGAAAATGAGGTCGGAGCTCAGCGCGCAAGCGGGTGGTCCGCACCGACTGGGCGACGCACCGATGAATGGAGCGAATGTCTCGTTCATATCGGTAAAAGTCACGATCGTGCAGCCTTTACGCGCTTTTTTCGTCATTTTGCACCGCTTATCAAGGCGTTTGCCCTAGCTGGCTCCTCCTTATCCGCCAGTCACGCCGATGAACTGGTCCAAGAGGTCATGCTAAAGGTCTGGCAGAAGGCTGACGGCTTCAATCCTGAGAAAGCCGCCGCCAGTACGTGGATCTACACCATCGCGCGGAATTGTCGTACCGACATGTTCAGGCGGCTTCAGAAATTTGATACCCAGCTTGCCGCTGAGGATTTGAGTATCGAGGTCGAGGGGGAAGAACCCTTTGCGGTGCTCCATAACCGGCGCGGCTCCGACAGAGTCCGGGATTTGATGGGCCAGCTGCCCCCAGATCAGGCGCAAATCCTCGCAAAAGTGTATATGGAGGGGAAATCTCATTCCGAGGCGGCCGCTGAGCTTGACCTGCCCTTGGGTACGGTGAAGTCCAGGGTCCGACTGGCGATACAAAAACTGCAGGTACAAATGGATCGGCAGTAAACCAAATAAAAGAAGGGCGCGTAGGAGAGTTCATCAGTAACAGAAGCTGTCGGCGGATTCAGGGGAAATCGCCGGCACAGAGAAAGAAACCATTATGGCTATGGCAAATCATCATCCAAGTAACGATTTTTTAATGGAGTATGCGGCGGGGACACTCCCCGTAGCACAGGCAGCGTGCATCTCCGCTCATCTCAACTATTGCGACCGATGCCGCCGCGTGTACGACCAAATGCAAAATATTGGCGGCGTCATGCTGGAACGGTTGGAACCTGTGCCTGTCTCGGAAGCGGTCCTCGACGCAGTGCTTGGTAGGCTAGATGAGCCTGAGCCTCTTCATCACCCTCAGGCAAAAGCTGCAGTTGAGTTACCCGCACTTCTCCGCAGGATCATTAATGGTGACTTCAGTCAGCTGGTATGGAAGCGCATCACCAAGAGTCTTAGCATCAGCTATTTATCTACCGGCGACAGTGATTACGAGTTCGCACTGTATCGAATCGCGGCGGGCGGCCGTATCCCTGAGCATCAACATGCCGGTACCGAAATGACACTGGTACTCGAGGGAGGCTTCTCGGACAGCAATGGCCATTACCATGCGGGTGATTTCATATACCGGGTTGCTGATGAGAAGCATGCGCCTGTTGCCCTCGACGGCGAGGATTGTATTTGTTTGGCGGTGCTGGATGCTCCGCTACGGTTTACTGGTTGGAATTATCGCTGGTTGAATCCGTTTTTGCAGCTTCGAGCCAGCTAAAAGCTGTATTGGCAAGGATAGCCTCAAGGCTGGACGGGATTCATCCCGTAGGGTCTTGTTCACGGCCAGCACGTAAGGGTCTCTACTAACACAACTAATATCAGGCCAAACCACTATGCGACTAGCGATACCCCGTGAGACACACCCGGGTGAAGACCGTGCGTCCGTCACCCCTGACACAGTCAAAAAGCTCGTGCGGCTTGGCGCCGACGTTGCCATCGAGTCCGGTGCCGGAAAAGGTGCCGGGCACTCGGACGACGCGTTCAGAGAGGTTGGCGCAACTATTGAATCGGACAGAGATGCCCTGTTAGGTAGCGGCGACATGGTCCTGAGGCTCCGAAAGCCTGAGCTGGATGAAGTGGCCAAGCTCAAGCCCGGGTGCATTCATGTTTCCTACCTGGATCCTTTCAACGAGCACGATCTGATCCGTGAGTTTGCGGCGCGGGAGATTACCGCGATTAGTATGGAGATGATTCCCCGGTCCACTCGTTCCCAAAAAATGGATGCGTTGAGCTCTCAGGCGAATCTGGCGGGCTACATTGCAGTCATGCTCGCTGCAACTCGCTTGCCACGAATTTTTCCCATGATGATGACACCGGCAGGAACACTGAAGCCGGCGAAGGTTTTCATCATTGGCGCTGGGGTTGCGGGCCTTCAGGCCATTGCAACGGCGAAGAGACTGGGAGCAAGGGTGACAGCTTTTGATACCCGCCCTGTGGTGGCTGAGCAGGTGCAATCACTGGGGGGCAAGTTTTTGGAAATCGATCTCGGTGACACCGGCCAAACCAAGGATGGCTATGCGCAGGAGTTAACACCTGAGCAGGTGGAGATGCAGCGACAGGCCCAGAAGGAAGTGATTGCGGAGTCCGATGTGTTAATCACGACTGCGCAGGTATTTGGTCGCAAGCCGCCTCTGCTGGTGACCCGGGATATGGTTGAGGGCATGGCGCCGGGCTCGGTCATCGTCGATATGGCAGCGGAAACTGGTGGCAACGTGGAAGGTTCAGTGCCCAATGAAGTCGTTGAGGTAAATGGTGTCACGATCATCGGTACCGGCAGCCTGGCCAACCTTGTTGCTCGAGACGCCACCCAGATGTACGCCAGCAATATGTTTAACCTCGTCGAAGACACCTGGGACACCGAGGCCAAGCAGTTTGTCCTCGATATGGAGAATGACATTCTTCCGGGCTGTGTGATCACTCATGGCGGCGCGGTTGTTCACCCGACTATCAAAAATATAATCGAAGGAGCCGGCTGATTATGAATGGTGCAGAATATCTCCTGTTTATCCTCATGTTGTCGGTTTTTCTCGGCTTTGAGTTGATCAATAAAGTCCCTGCGACACTCCATACTCCCTTGATGTCTGGTGCTAACGCGATCTCGGGGATTACCGTGGTTGGTGCCGTGGCCCTCGCTGGCAATGGCCAGGGTGATCTTGCCCAGTGGCTGGGGGCGGGCGCTGTTGCTCTTGCAACGGTCAACGTGATTGGTGGGTACTTGGTTACCGATCGCATGCTCGGCTTCTTTAAAAAGCGGGAGGACTAATCATGGATACAAGCGTTATTACAGGTCTGGGTTACGTCGTTGCCTCCGGCTTATTTATTTTCGGCTTGAAAATGCTGGGCTCTCCGGCGACTGCTCGCCGGGGCAACATGGTCTCCGCGGCGGGTATGTTGGTCGCTATTGTCGTTGCATTGATGGATCAGGGAATCGTTGATTACACCTGGATTATTGGCGGCATGGTCGCCGGCGGTCTCGTTGGCGCGGTAGCTGCCAGAGCCGTGGCGATGACCTCGATGCCCGAGATGGTCGCACTGTTTAATGGCCTTGGGGGTTCGGCGTCGCTGTTGGTTGGCTGGGCTGCACTCACCCCCGACGCGGCGACCTTTACCCTCGTAACCATCGTCTTATCCATCCTTATTGGTGGAGTTACCCTGACGGGTTCTTTGATCGCTTACGGCAAGCTCAGTGAGATCATGGGTAGTGGACAAATCGTCTTCCGCGGACAGCAGATTGTTAACTCCTTGGTCATCATCGGCATTTTCTCAGGCGCCGTCATGTTTACCATGGAGCCGACTAACCCTAACTGGCTCTACATGGTGATTGGTCTTTCGCTGGTGTTTGGCGTGATGGCTGTCATCCCGATTGGCGGCGCAGACATGCCAGTGGTTATCTCTCTGCTGAACTCTTATTCTGGTCTCGCGGCCTGCGCGGCAGGTTTTGCGATTGATAACAACGTGCTGATCGTGGCCGGCTCTCTGGTGGGGGCCTCGGGCATCATTCTTACCCAAATCATGTGTAAGGCAATGAACCGCTCTTTGACCAACGTGTTGTTCTCAGGTTTCGCCAGTGTCTCCAACGAGGTCACTGAAATTGAAGGCGAGATCAAGCCCATCAATGCAGAAGACGCCTACTACATTCTGGAAGCAGCCAGTAGCGTGGCGATTATCCCGGGTTACGGCATGGCCGTCGCACAGGCCCAGCATGTAGTGAAAGAGCTTTCAAATCTGCTGGAAGCCAATGGTGCGGAGGTGGTCTTTGGCATTCACCCGGTAGCGGGTCGTATGCCTGGTCACATGAACGTTTTGCTCGCAGAGGCCGACGTTCCCTATGACCAGCTTCTGGAGATGGACGAAATCAATCCGCGCATGGATAACGTGGACGTGGCGATTGTTATTGGCGCTAATGACGTGGTGAACCCGGCAGCCCGCGAGGTCGAATCGTCCCCCATTTATGGCATGCCGGTAATCAATGTTGCCGATGCAAGGACAGTCTTTGTGCTCAAGCGATCAATGGCCTCTGGCTTTGCGGGTATTGAAAACCCGCTGTTCTATAAGGAAAACACCCGCATGCTATTTGGCGACGCCAAAGAAAGTCTTGGCAAACTGGTTACCGAACTTAGTAGCTAACACGCATCAGATTGTATAAGAAGCCCGCTTTGCGGGCTTTTTTTATGCCCGTTTTTGGGTGGCCCTTACTCGTAAACCACACTCGCAACCCGTGACCAGTTGAGTGGAGAAAGCCAACTTTGAACCCTAAGTGTTTTCGAACTGTAGAGCCGCAAGTCGAGCATATAGATCGCAGGTCGCCAACAGCTCTTTATGAGTGCCAACCGCAATCACCCTGCCCTGATCCACCACTGCTATTTGATCTGCATTGACAACCGTTGAAAGCCGATGAGCGATGATGATTGTTGTTCGCTCTCGCATGATCTCTGCCAACGCTTGTTGAACATGAAACTCGCTTTCGGTATCCAGAGCGCTGGTGGCCTCATCAAGCAGGAGGATCTCAGGGTCCTTCAATACGGCGCGCGCAATGGCCAGCCGTTGCCGCTGCCCACCTGAGAGTTGCACGCCTTGAGCGCCAAGAGAGCTCTCGTAGCCCTCGGGCAATGCGTCAATAAATTCGTGAGCGTGGGCGATCTTTGCCGCAGTTTTGATTTCTTCTATCGACGCATCTGGTTTGCCGTAGGCGATGTTGTAGCGAACGCTCCCGGTGAAGAGAACGGGACTCTGTGGCACTAGCGCCGCCTTCTCGCGCCAGGCGGCCAGCGGCATGTCGCGGATGTTGGTATCGCCGTAATAGACCCCGCCGTCCCGAGGATCGTGGAAGCGCTGCAAGAGTTCGAATATTGTCGACTTGCCCGCACCCGATGGTCCCACGAGAGCCAAAGTGACACCGGGTTCAATGGTCAGGTTTAAGTCCCGCAGAGCTGGCGTGTTTGGTCGGCTTGGATAGAAAAACTCAAGTGTCCTGATATGGGTGGTCTGCTGCTTCCCCGGTGTCAGAGTTCCTGTGTCGGGGACGCCGCTGGTCTCTTCGAGAAGTTCAACCAGACGTTCCGCAGCGCCAGCGGCACGCTGAAGATCGCCCCAAACTTCTGATAATGTGGCGAATGCAGCGCCCAACATGACCGCATAAAAGACAAAAGCGCCGAGTTCTCCGCCTGACATTTTCCCGGAGATGACGTCCTGGCCTCCGCTCCAAATCATGGCGACCATTGCGCCCATTAACAGCAAAATCGCAAAGCCGGTTAGCAATGCGCGCTGCCTGACACGGGCCTTCGCAATCGAAAATGCGCCATCTACCTCTTTGTCAAAGGCGATCTGTTCCATGACTTGTCGGTTGTAGCTCTGGACGATTTTTATTGATTGCAAGATTTCACCCGCCCGGCTGCCGACCTCGGCGATAGACTGCTGACTGCGATTGCTCAGTGCACGGACTCGCCTGCCGAAAAACAGGATTGGTAGCAGGGTCAGCGGCACGCCAAACATGATGATCAGACTCAATTTTAAATTGGTGATCATCATCATAATGAGAGCGCCAATCAGAGACAGGGTATTGCGCGCGGCTAGGCTTACCGACGACCCGATAAGTGTTTGTAGCAGCGTTGTATCCGTGGTCAGTCGCGACATAATTTCTCCCGACTGATTGCGCTCAAAGAACTCGGGCTGAAGAGCGACCAAATTGTGAAAAACCGCACTTCTAAGATCGGCACTGACACGCTCTCCAAGCCAGCTGACTAGGTAAAAGCGGATCATTGCGCCCAGCGCCATTCCCACGCCAACGGCAAAAATAAACCTGATCGCCTTACGTAAGCCCTCGTCATTGGCTCCGGTGAAGCCATCGTCAATCAATACTTGCACTCCGTAGCCCAGCGAGAGCTGCATTAGTGCGGTGGCGATAAGGGCGACGCTTGCCGCCACCAGTCGAAGTTTGTGTCGCCAAAGAAAACCCAGGAGTCGACGGAGAGGTTTGTAACGACGATGGGGGGCTGTGGGCGCCGCGGTAGCAGCGTGGTCTGATTCAGAGCTCATATAACGGACGGCTTCTGGTAGGCCTCACCGCGATCCATGTTGATTTTCTCTTTCATCGATCACCCTCAGAGTGGCGCTTATCCAGTCCCTTACCGAAGAAAATCCCCAATTCAAAAAGAAGCCACATCGGGATAGCGAGGAGGGATTGAGAAATCACGTCTGGAGGGGTCAGAAGCATGCCAGCGATAAAGCAGCCAACGATTATCCATGGCCGTTTTTTTGCCAGCGACTCGGCGGTGGTCACGCCACTCCAGATCAGAATTACGGCGGCTATTGGAATCTCGAAAGCGACCCCGAATGCGAAGAAAATTTTCAGGACGAAGTCGAGATAGCGGTTAATGTCGGTCATTACCGTTACGTCTGTCGGCGCAACGCTGGTGAAAAACGCAAAGATGAGTGGGAATACGACGAAGTACGCGAAGGCGGCACCGGCGTAAAACAGAGCCACACTGGAGGCAAGTAGTGGAAAGGCCACCTTCTTTTCGTTGCGGTACATCCCCGGTGCCACGAATGCCCAAATCTGAAAAAGAATATAGGGTATAGCGACAAAAATAGCGGTGACCAACGTTAGCTTGAAGGGAGTCAAAAACGGAGACGCTACTTCGGTAGCGATCATACTAGATCCCTCGGGCAAGAGATTTCTCAAGGGTTGAGATACGACCCCGTATATTTCGTTGGCGAAGGGAAACAAGACAATGAATGCAATCAGTACTGCCAGAACTGCCCGAAGCAATCGGTCACGTAATTCCGCAAGATGACTGATAAGCGGCTGGGGCGTGTCTTCTATCAGGTCATCAGTCACGGCTGGTTTTTGGTTTCCTTGTGGCGGTCATCGCCAGCTGTGCTTGGCTGACTGAAGAGGTCAGCGGTTTCCTCCGAAGTTTGGGACTGGACCGCTGTTTCAACCTGATGTATTTGCTCTTTCACCGGAGCAGTGAGGTCTTTGACCTGTTTTTCGAGATCATTGGCACTGGCCTTTAGCTCTCGCATGACCTCATCATTATGAAGCTCTCGCTGAATGTCCGTCCTGACTTCATCGAAGCTTCGTCTGATACGCTTGACCCAGCGCGTGGTTACCCGCACCGCATCAAGGAACTGCTCCGGCCCGAAGACAAGGAGGCCAACTACACTGATGAGCAGTAGCTCGAAGAAGCCAATGTCAAACACGAAGCCTTGGCCGCTTATTTGGTTAGATCGTTATCCGCATCGGCTTCGCGTTTCTGAGGAGCCTCATCTGCGTTGTCGGTATCTTTGATACTTTTTTTGAATCCCTTAATCGCACTGCCCAGATCACTGCCTATATTTTTCAATCGTGATGTACCAAATAGCATGACCACGATGGCCAGGATAATAAGGAGTTGCCAGATACTGATGCCACCCAAACCCATAATATGCCTCTCTCGTTGTTTCTTTTGTCGCTTCGCTGGCAGCGATACTATGCCTTTGACCGCGATTGCTTTTCCGTGAGACCCGATGTACCCATGCGAGCGCCCAGAGCGTCGAGCACCTCTTCCTGACTGAGATTCAGGTGGGCGAGCATTACCATGGTGTGAAACCATAGGTCAGCCACCTCAGCTATCAGAGCGCTTCTGCTAGCATCGGTATTCTCAAAGTCCTTTGCCGCAAGGACAACTTCGGTCGCTTCCTCGCCGACTTTTTCCAAAATCTTGTTTAGGCCGGCAGCGTACAGGGATGCCACATAAGAGTCTCCGGGCGCTGCTGCCCGGCGCTCCTCTAGGGTTGCTTGCAACGCGCCGAGTACATTATTCATATTTTTTCACGCTCCAGAACCCAGCTGTCCCCGAGGGGTTCGTAGAAAAAACAGGTGGGGCGGCCGGTATGGCAGGCACCCGAACCTCTCTGATTTACTTTGAGCAACAGGGTGTCCCCGTCGCAGTCCAGGCGAATGTCAACGAGTTCCTGAACACTGCCAGAGGTCTCTCCCTTGCGCCACAGGGTTCCACGAGAGCGAGACCAGTAAACCGCTCTGCGCTCCTTTAGCGATAGTGACAGCGCCTCAGCGTTCATCCACGCAAGCATAAGCACTTCGCCGCTGTTGGCATCCTGCGCGATAGCGGGCAGTAACCCCTCATTGTTCCAGTGTGGATCCATGGATTCGTCAATATTACTGTCTGAGCTCATCGACATAGTATGCCAGACCTAGCGCGTTAAACTCAGGGTGACACTCACCGCGAGAACGGTTACCCCAATGAGCGTTGGCCATACGGCTTGAAAGCCAAGCTGATCAACCAGAATAGCGCAAATGCCCGCACCGGCCGCGATCAAAATCCCGGTATTGCCAGCCCTGCGGGGAGGCTCGGGCAAGGGCTCTCTTTCGAGAGTTTTGATCAGTAATTCTGGGATTTTTGGCAGCATCTCCAGCCAATAGGGCATCTCCCGCTGCAGTTTTTTTAGGATGTTTTGCGGCGAATAGCGCTCCGCCAGCCAGCGCTCCAGAAAGGGCTTTGCGGTGTCCCATAAATTAAGCGTTGGATAGAGCTGCCTGCCCAATCCCTCTATGTTCAGGAGGGTTTTTTGCAGCAGCACCAGCTGGGGTTGGACTTCCATATTAAAACTGCCGGCAGTTCTGAACAGGGATACCAGCATGTGACCAAAGGAAATTTCCGACAAGGGCCGTTCGAAAATGGGCTCACAAAGCGTCCTCATGGCGGTCTCGAACTCCCCAATCGGGGTGTCTACAGGCACCCAACCACACTCCACGTGTAGCTTTGCCACTAGTCGGTAATCCTGCTGAAAAATGGCGAGTAAATTGCGAGCAAGGTAGTAAAGATCGGACTCGTCTAACTGGCCAACGATCGCGCAGTCAACAGCAATATAGCGTGGATCCTTCGGATCGGTAGCGTCTACAAAAATGTTACCAGGATGCATGTCTGCGTGAAAAAAACTGTCCCGGAACACCTGTGTAAAAAATGTTTCAACACCGCGCTCCGCCAACAGTTTCAGATCGACGCCACGCTCATTCAAGGCGGCTATATCTGATACCGGTATGCCGTGGATGCGTTCGCTCACCATTACTTCGCGAGAGGTATGCGACCAGATAACCTGTGGTACATATACCAGCTCGCTACCGTAGAAGTTGCGACGCAGCTGCGAGGCGTTGGCAGCCTCTCGCCTTAGATCGAGCTCCCCCAAAATGGTCCGTTCGTAGTCCGCTGCAACCTCTTGAGGGCGCAGTCTTTTGCCATCTCTGAAGAGTCTTCCCACCCACTTGGCGAGGAATTTGATGAGTTTTGTATCCTCCCGAACGACGGCTTCTATATCCGGGCGCAGTATTTTTACAACAACAGATTCCCCACTGTGAAGTGATGCGCTGTGGACCTGTGCCACTGAGGCAGCGGCTAAAGGAGCGCTGTCAAAGGAAGCAAAAAGGGTGTCGACCGAGCTACCAAGTTCTGTTTCTATGGTGGCTACGGCTGCTTCCGGGGGGAAGGCCGGAACCTGATCCTGAAGCTTTGCCAGCTCGTCGGCGATGTCGTCCGGGAGGAGATCCCGTCGCGTCGACAGTAGCTGCCCGAACTTGATGAACACCGGGCCCAGAGACTCGAGGGCCTCCCGAAGTCTTTGCCCTCTGGGCACGTCCAAGGCCACCGTGGCTCGTGGGCCGGCAAAGGCGAGCAGCCGGGTTAAAGGAGCCCGCCTCGATTCGGGCAATAAAAGATCCAGCCTATATCGACGCGCTGTCCGAATAACAGCGGTGACTCGCCGAATCATGGCTTTTGCTCCCCAATACGTCTGGCAAGCTTCTGCACTCGACTTTGCAGTCGATCTACGCGCAATCCCAATTGCTCGATTTGCTCATAGAAGTCGTCGAGCTCTGCAGCAGGGGGCGTCAGTCGCCCCTCTTCAAGAATAAATTCAGAAAGCTGTCGTTTGAAGCTTTCTGCGCTAGCTTTGCCCCATCTAAAAAGCCCCCTGAGGACAATCGCTACTTGGTGGCCCACCACATCCCCCAAGGTATCGACGAGTGGTGCCTCCCAATCAAGATCCATGGTGGTGATGATCTGCTGCACTGCAATCAGTGGCGCCGTGTTGCCTACGAGCTCAAGCCCCCCGTTTATGAGTGCAGCCGCTGGATCTTCGGCGGTCGCGAGCCCTACGAAATCTTCCAGCGAGCCTCGCACCTTGGTGTCCATCGTGCGCTCAGAGTAGTGGCTTAGGCGCAGCTGTCCCGAGGGCTCGACGATGGCAGTGATGGCGACTTCCGGTGACGTACACTCGATACCAATCACGGTACCTGCAAGATCTCCCAGGTCCCGCTTCGCGACAGGGGCAAGCGATAGCCCTTTGTTGATCGTGGTTTCCACAGCAGCGAGCACTGCGGTGATCACCGCCGGATCGTGACCCCGGGACATGGTTACGCCTTGATGCCCTTGTGAACCGCGACGATGCCCCCGGTCATATTGTGGTAATCGCAACTCACGAACCCAGCATCCTCCATCATTTCAAGCAGCGTTTCCTGATCTGGATGCTTGCGGATTGACTCGGCGAGGTAGCGATAGCTCTCCTCGTCGTTGGCGACCAGCTTGCCCATGAGCGGCAGTATTCGGAATGAATACAGGTCATAGGCATTTTCAAGCAGGGCATTGGTGGGCTTTGAAAACTCAAGCACGAGCAGGCGGCCACC
The DNA here is from genome assembly GCA_913056165.1 of uncultured Halieaceae bacterium. Classification (GTDB taxonomy): domain Bacteria; phylum Pseudomonadota; class Gammaproteobacteria; order Pseudomonadales; family Halieaceae; genus Luminiphilus. The sequence goes on along the minus strand of CAJXMD010000012.1, from coordinate 30,211 downwards.
GGGCTTAAGAATCCGCTCCATGGAGCGAAGCGCTTTGTCTTTGTCGGTTACATTTCGAAGGCCGAAAGCAATCGTGATGCAGTCAATGCTGTTGTCTGGGAAAGGTAGTGATTGGGCATCGCACTGAACAGTTTGAATGTTGCCAGAAGCGCCTTTATCCATTAGCCGGTCGCGTCCAACCTTAAGCATTGAGTCGTTAATGTCAGCCAAAATAACCTGACCCTTAGGACCGACGAGACGAGAGAATTTTGCCGCCAGATCCCCCGTTCCTCCTGCGATGTCCAGCACGGTTTGCCCACTTCGCACCGCGCTTAACTCGAGGGTAAAGCGCTTCCATAGCCGATGGATGCCGGCCGACATCAGATCGTTCATCAAGTCGTATCGACTGGCAACGGAATCAAAGACACCGCGAACTAATTTTTCTTTGTCTGCTCGAGGAACTTCCCGGTAGCCAAAATGGGTTGTGTCGGGGTTCTCGACGGCGTCTTGCTGGTTGTCGCTCATGGTAAGGCCTGTGTTGATGGCAGCCCTGCATTGTAACCGAGGTGAGGATGGGTTGTTGACTCAGACATAGCGGCACTCAGAAATAGCGGCACTTGGAGTAGGTCGCGAAGCGGGTGTCAGGGCTGAAAATGTAATACCTGAGTGTCCGGGTCTCTAGACTTACCCGCGCCGGCAAGCTGTTGCAAATAGCGTTGCCAGTGGCTTTCCCGATGATGAAGCAAATCTTTTAGGTAATCCCAAGTGTAGATGCCACTGTCATGGCCGTCGTCAAAAACAAGCTGCACGGCATAGTGACCCGCCTGCCTGATATCCACTATGGCCACGTTTTTTTTGCCGACTTGCAACACCTCCTGGCCGGGTCCATGCCCTCGAACTTCCGCTGAAGGGGAGTAGACACGAAGCAGCTCTGCACTCAACTCACCCTCGGTGCCGTCGACGAACTTCAGTGCCAGCACCCTGCGTGAACGTGAATAGTGAATGTGGGCTATCTCAGTCATAAGCCATTTTTTCAGATTGGACGACGGTTTGGTGGTGACAGCTTTTCCCGGCAGGCCTCAAAGAATGAAGCGTGACAGATCCTCGTCTTTAGCCAGAGCGGATAGCCGGTCATCGACATACTCGCGATCAATCACAATGTTCTGTCCGGCGAGTCCCGCATCTGCGGCGGTAAAGGATACTTCTTCAAGGAGCCGCTCCATCACTGTCGCAAGACGGCGGGCGCCAATATTTTCGGCTTGCTCGTTAACTTGCCAGGCGATTTCGGCGATTCGCGAAATACCCTCATCGGTGAATTCTAACGCCAGTGCTTCGGTTCCCAGCAGGGCCTGATATTGCCCGGTAAGGGCCGCACGGGGTTCCGTCAGGATGCGACGAAAGTCTTCCGGTGTCAGGGGGTCCAATTCAACCCGAATCGGGAGACGCCCCTGAAGCTCCGGTATCAAATCAGAGGGTTTGGACAAGTGAAAAGCCCCGGATGCGATGAACAGTATATGGTCGGTTTTTATCGTACCGTGCTTAGTTGATACCGAGCATCCCTCGATAAGGGGAAGCAGGTCCCGCTGGACCCCCTCACGGGATACGTCGGTACCACCGGTTTCTCCGCGCTTGGCCACCTTGTCTATTTCGTCAATGAAGATGATCCCGTTTTGCTCCGCGGACTCAATCGCCTGAGTTTTTAACTCATCCTGATTGATGAGTTTGGCGGCTTCCTCCTCTTCGAGTTGTTTAAGGGCGTCGCTCACCGACATTTTTCTCGGTTTGGCTGACGTATTCATCGTGGAGAAAAGCCCTTGTAGCTGCTGAGTCATTTCTTCCATGCCCGGCGGCGCCATAATGTCGACTTTGGCGCCAGCGTTACTGACTTCAATTTCTACTTCTCGATCGTCGAGCTCGCCTTGCCGTAACTTTTTGCGTAACACCTGCCGCGTGTTGGTGTTTGCGTCATCCCTCCCTGGTGGTAGCAGGATATCGAGAAGGCGCTCTTCAGCAAGGTCCTCAGCTCGGGCCTTTACTTTTACCATTGCGTTTTCACGATGCAGGGTAATTGATGTCTCTATCAAGTCGCGGATCATTGATTCAACATCTCTACCCACGTAACCCACTTCAGTGAACTTGGTGGCCTCTACCTTTACAAAAGGTGCCTGAGCGAGTTTGGCGAGCCGCCGCGCAATTTCTGTTTTGCCGACGCCGGTAGGTCCGATCATCAAGATATTTTTTGGAGTTATCTCCGAGCGTAGTTCAGAGTCCAGCTGCTGTCGCCGCCAGCGATTACGCAGAGCAATCGCAACGGCACGTTTGGCCTCTGCCTGACCAATAATATGCTGGTCCAGCGCGTGGACGATTTCCCGGGGGGTCATGTTTGACATTATTTGACCAGTGTTTCTATGGTGTGGTGGTGATTCGTATAAACACAGATATCGCCAGCGATGCTCAACCCCTTGCGCACAATGTCTTCGGCAGACAGTGACGTGTTGTCTAGCAGTGCTCTGGCCGCGGATTGGGCGAAAGGACCTCCCGATCCGATGGCAATTAAATTATCTTCGGGTTCGATTACGTCGCCGTTTCCTGTGATCACTAGCGAGGTGGTGTTATCTGCGACCGCCAATAGTGCCTCCAGGCGACGAAGAGATCGCTCGGACCGCCAGAGCTTGGCAAGTTCAACAGCGGCTCTTGTGAGCTGTCCTTGGGTTTTTTCGAGCTGGGCTTCAAACAGCTCGAATAGGGTAAAGGCATCGGCGGTTCCCCCGGCAAATCCAGCCAAGACCTGATCCCGGTAGAGGCGCCTCACCTTTCTGGCGTTGCCCTTCATCACGGTATTGCCCATCGATACCTGGCCGTCACCTCCCATGGCAACGACCCCGTCTCGGCGGATTGATAAAATCGTCGTCCCGTGGAACTGCTCCATGGCGATCTCCTCACTGAATGTCTTATATGGTGGGCGTAACCGAGATTTCAAGGGTTATCCCGGTTCCCTGAGATGCTCAAGGGTTACGGGGGCGCTTAAGGAGCAGAGTGTCGATTGATTGCTGTGCGGTAATCGATCGAGCCCTTGCCATGGCAGACCGGGACTCAAAGGGGCCGACATAGACACGAAACCAGAGGCCATTATCACCGCGTGTTTCCTCGATTGCGGCGGTGAGGCCCAGCAAAGCAAGCTCTGCGCGTCGACGGTCGGCATCTTTTTGTAGCCGGAATGAACCTGCTTGAAGTAGATACACGTCTCCGTCTGCGGCATTTTCCGACAGCCCCGCAGGCTCAACATCCGATGCCAAATCCAGATGCTGGTTCGGTAGTACAGTGAAGAAGTCGTACTGGGGCTTTGGCCCCGAGCTCTCGTCAGTGGTGGCCGCTGGATCCGAGAGAGTGACTGCGGGCGGTTCGCCTTGGGTCGTCAGCCAGGCCATACTGGCAACGCCGATGAGCAGCCCGCCAATGGCGCCGACGGCAAATCCTTTCAGGTGATCCTGATTCAGTGATGGTGGCCCACCCGCGGTGCCGCTCGCGCGCGGATTGGCGCCGCGATTTTTTGCCTTTTGTGGCGTTGTTTTGCGTCGAGCGCGCTGAGTTGCCACGGCTACATGCTCTCTGGCGCTGAAACACCGAGCAAATCCAGCCCGCTGCTGATGACTACTCGGGTCGCTTCAGCGAGAGCAAGTCGCGCGGTGGATAGCGGCTGGTTTTCAGCGTCCAGCATTTTATGGGCGTTGTAGAAACTGTGGAACAGGGCAGCGACATCCCGCAGGTAATTGGCAATGTCATGAGGCTCGAGCCGGGACGCTGCCCCTTTGACTACCTCCGGATACTTGGTCAGGGCGAGGGCGAGTGCCAGTTCTTCGCTCTCCTGTAACGTTTCGAGGTGTGCCAGTCCTCGCTGGGGTGACCAGGCCTGATCAATCTCGAGAGCCTTGTTTTTGACGCTGCACACTCTGGCATGGGCATATTGAATATAAAAAACCGGGTTTTCGTTTGACTGGGTCAGCGCTAGATCAATATCGAAGGTTAACTGGGAGGTCGCGGCGCGGGCGGCCAGAAAGAACCGAGTAGCGTCTCTACCCACCCAGTCAATCAGGTCCCTCAGCGTCACGTAGCTACCAGCCCGCTTTGATAGCTTAACTTCAGCCCCGTTGCGCATGACCGTTACCATTTGATGCAGTACGTACTCGGGCCAACCCTCTGGAATACCTTCATCAAGCCCCTGTAGTCCGGCGCGCACCCGGGTGATCGTGCTGTGATGATCCGCTCCTTGCTCGTTGATAACCCGGTGGTAGCCACGCTGCCATTTGTCATGGTGATAGGCTACGTCGGGCACGAAATAAGTGTAACCCCCCTCACGTTTCCGCATGACACGGTCCTTGTCGTCACCGAATTCTGTGCTCTTGAGCCAGAGGGCACCACCATCCTCATAGGTGTGGCCGCCCTCGACGAGGCGCTCGACCGTGGTGTCCACCGCACCACTTGCATAGAGCGATGACTCGAGGAAATACTCGTCGAAGGAGACCCCGAAAGCCTGCAAATCAGCATCTTGCTCGCGACGCAACCAGGCTACAGCGAAGTCTCGGATGTCATCTAGGTTTTCAATATTACCACTCGCGGTGATGTCCCTGTCTGCGGCTGATACGGCGTCTCCAGCGACAAAGGCTTTTGCGAGATCGATAATGTAATCCCCCTGATAGCCATCTTCAGGCCAGCTCTCACTCTCGGGTGACAGGCCTTTTGCGCGGGCCTGAACCGACAGGGCCAGATTCGTGATTTGCTGCCCTGCATCGTTGTAGTAGAACTCCCGGTGCACATCCCATCCAGTTGCGGTCAGCAACCGGCACAGGCAGTCACCGATCGCCGCGCCGCGCCCATGCCCAACGTGTAGAGGGCCTGTGGGGTTGGCTGAGACGAATTCCACCTGTACTTTATTTTCTGTCTTGACGGGGGCGCGACCATAGTCGGACCCCGCAGCCAGGATCATGGCAATGACTTCGGTATGACTGGCCTGGGACAGGGTGAAGTTGATAAAGCCGGGACCTGCAATATCGGTCTTGGCGATCATGTTGTTGTCGGGCAGCGCGGCAACGAGCTTGCTTGCGAGCTCTCGAGGGGGTAGCCCAGCACCCTTCGCCAGAACCAGAGCAAGGTTAGTTGCCAGGTCGCCATGGCTTGGATCTCGAGTGTGATCAATCTGCGGGCTGATCCCCTCGATGGAGCTGAGAGTGCCTTCGTTGACGAGTTGCTGCAGTGCTTGCTGCAACAGAGACGTCAGCGCATCCTTCATAGTACCTCTCCAAAAAACGGTGATAACCGTTGGGATAATTGCGGCGTCCGCAAATTATCCACTGTGGCGCTCTGTTTTGACAGGTCAACAAGTCACACCGTATCCGCGGGGTCGATATCCATAAACCACCGTAGACCAGCAGGCTGTTTTTTACTGGTCGCACAGGCAACTAGTTGTGCCGCCGCTTGATGTAGCTCTTGGCGGCTAGACCCAGCCAGCAGCAGTTGTGAACGATAGAGGCCTGCACGACGCGCCATGGCTGCGGGGAGTGGGCCCACAAATCTTATCCCATTAAATGTCCGTTCCGAGACCAGAGTTGTAAGGCAACCCTCAAGAAAGCCTAGCCCCTGATCGATTGAACGACTGTCGCAACGCATGACAGCCAGATGGCCATAAGGCGGCAGACCTTGAGACTGTCGTTGTTGTAGCAGTTGGTCACAAATGACGCTCCAAGGAGACTCGAGCACGGCGCGGACCACGGGGTGATCCGGATGCCGGGTTTGGATGATGACTTCGCCTGATCTGGTGGCTCTCCCAGATCGACCGCCAACTTGAGTTAGGAGCTGTGCCAGCCGCTCCTCACCGCGAAAATCGGGGTTAAAAAGCTGTGCGTCCGCATCGATGACACCCACACAAGTCACCCGGGGAAAGTGATGGCCCTTTGTCAGCAGCTGGGTGCCCAGCAAAATACAGGGTTCTGCGTCTTCGACCTGCTCAATCAGTGTTTGCATACTCGAGCGCCCTCCCATGGTGTCGCTGTCGACTCGATGGATTGGCGTTGTAGAGAAGAGTCGCTGGAGCGCTTGCTCTGTTTGCTCGGTACCTAAACCAGCGGCGGCGAGATTGTTACCCCCACACTCCGGGCATTGGCGGGGGAGGGACTGCTGCTCACCGCAGTGGTGGCAGCACAGCCTTGGTGGAGATCGATGGAGTGTGAGACGGGCATCGCAATGGTGACAGCCCGATACCCAGCCGCATGTTTGGCATATCAAGCTGGGGGCAAACCCTCGTCGATTTAAAAATAGCAGCACCTGCTCACCACGATCCAGCGTAGCTGACATGGCGGACAATAATTGTTCCGAAAGCCCTGCATCGAGCTGCAGACCTCGGATGTCTATAAGTATTTTCTTTGGTGAAGTGGCGGCGCCTGGACGACTTGTTAGGGGATGCCAGCGATAGCGGCCAGACCTGAAGTTGGCGACAGATTCCAGACTCGGCGTCGCCGAGCCCAAGACGATGGGGCATTGCGCGAGCTGCGCTCGCTTGACGGCGACATCTCTGGCGGAATAGCGCAGGCCATCTTGTTGGTTGTAGGAGACGTCGTGCTCCTCATCAATGACGATGAGTCCCACAGAAGTCATCGGTACAAAGACGGCGGAGCGAGTTCCCAAAACGATGGCAGCATGCCCCGATCTTGCCATGTGCCAGTGACGGTCCCGCTCACCGTCACTGAGGCCCGAATGCAGGACGGCGATAGGGGCTTGAAACCGTGTCTGAAATCGCTGGAGCATTTGCGGGGTGAGGCCTATCTCAGGTAGCAGCACCAGCGCTTGCTTACCCGTTGCCATGGCTTTTGCAATGGCCTGCAAGTACACCTCGGTTTTACCGCTCCCGGTGATGCCTTCCAAAACATGACAGTGAAAGCTGCCTAGGCTGTCACAGATTCCCTGGAGTGCTTCGGCCTGCTCAGTGGAGGGTTCGAGACCATCGCCGCCAGACCAGTTCGGGGCCGCAACAATGTCCTGTCTCTCCGCGAGATGTTTGTTTAGCAGTTGGCGCGCTGTCGCTCTCGAAATCCCCAAGGATTCGAGTTCTTCGTAGCTTCTCGGCGCAGTTTGCAGGAGAGCAAGAAGAGCGGCTTGCTTGGGTGCCCGATCTAGGGCGCCCGGTGGTAGCCCAAGGCCCCTGAGGTTGAGTGCGAGCCCTGGCTTGCCAAAGGACGCCGGGGGCTCACCCCGGCGCTCTCTCGGCGACAGCCCCAATATCATTGCTTCCCCCGGAGGGTGCTGATAGTAATTGGCTGTCCATCGGAGCAACTCCAGTTGGGTATCGCTGATCAGCGGTGAGGCATCCAAAAGGTTCTCAGCGTGTTTCAGGTGCTCGATGTCGCTTTCCGAGCGCGGAATAATGGCAGTAATTACGGCGACTACCCGGCGATTTCCCAGCGGCACCTGCACTCTGCAGCCGACAAAGAAAGGGAGTTCGGCCCCTTTGGGCGGTAAATAGTCGAGCAATCGGCGCATTGGCGCATTCACCGAGCATCGCAAAACGAGGCTATGACTGTCTTCGGAGCCCCCCTGATCGCTGGGAGGGTCCGTGTTTATTGGATTTTCGGGCAACGCTTGATCCTCTTGTGACGCTGATTGTAGCCCGTTGCCGAATTTTCGGGGATCTCGGCGTGTGATGCTTGAAAATAGAGGACATTCTGGTATTCTCCGCCCTCTTTTTTTGCCCCTAGTTTTCCTTGGGGGAGTACGAGGACGGTCATGAAAGCTGAAATTCATCCCAAGTATGAAGTGATCACGGCTCGATGCAGCTGTGGCAACGAAATCAAAACCCGGTCGACAATCTGCGAGGACATCTCACTGGATGTGTGCAGCCAGTGTCATCCGTTCTTTACAGGGAAGCAGAAGATTGTCGATACTGGTGGACGAGTGGATCGCTTCAATAAGCGTTTCGCCGGTCGAAGCCTGAAGAAGTAGTGGCAAGAACACGCGAAGACGCCGGCAAAGCCGGCGTTTTTTTTACTCGTAAAAAAGACGAAAACACACAAGGCAATTAGCCATGGTCAAGCAGTTTACGAAGGATGCGTTGGACTACCACGCATTGCCAATACCGGGAAAAATCAGTGTTGAACTGACCAAGCCTGCGGATACCATGCGGCATCTCGCGATGGCCTACTCCCCCGGCGTGGCCGAGCCCTGCAACTTAATTGCGCAAGAACCACAGCTCGCTTACCGCTATACCGGTAAGGGTAATAGCCTTGCTGTAATCAGTAACGGTAGCGCAGTGCTTGGCTTGGGCAATCTTGGTGCCCTGGCCAGCAAGCCGGTAATGGAAGGTAAAGCCCTTCTTTTCAAGCGTTTTGCCAACATCAATGCTATCGATGTGTTGGTTGACACACAGGATGTTGAGGAATTTATCAGCACCGTTCGCGCAATTTCCTGTACCTACGGCGGCATCAACCTCGAGGACATCAAGGCTCCAGAATGTTTTGAAATCGAGCGAAGGCTCCAGGAGCTATGTGATATCCCCATCTTTCATGACGATCAGCACGGCACCGCGATTGTTACTGCAGCCGGCCTGGTAAACGCGCTCGAGGTTCAGGGGAAGCAGATTGGCGACATTAGTATTGTCTGCCTTGGAGCGGGTGCGGCCGCAGTTGCCTGTATGAAATTGTTGGTAGAGATGGGTGCTGATCGCGGCCGCTTGATGATGCTTGACCGTCAGGGCGTGATTCACGCGGGCCGCAGCGGTTTGAGTGAGCAGAAAGCGATGTTCGCACTTGATACCGACAAGCGAACACTTGAAGAAGCAATGGCTGGAGCCGATGTGTTCATCGGGTTGTCGGGACCCGATCTTGTCACCCCCGATATGGTGAAATCGATGGCGATTAATCCCATCATCTTCGCTTGCTCAAACCCTAATCCAGAAATCAAGCGCGAACTGGCGTTTGCCACTCGCAGTGATATCGTCATGGCAACGGGCCGATCCGACCTTCCCAATCAGGTCAACAACGTGTTGGGGTTTCCTTTTATTTTCCGCGGAGCACTCGATGTGCAGGCGTCCTGTATCAACGAAGCTATGAAGATAGCGACAGTGAAGGCGTTGGCGGAGTTGGCGAGGGAGCCGGTTCCCGAGTCGGTTCTCGATGCTTACAGCCTAGTGGAGCTCGAATATGGGCCGGACTACATTTTGCCGAAACCGATGGATCCGAGGCTAATGCCAGTGATTGCGCCGGCGGTGGCGCGCGCGGCGGTCGATTCTGGTGTTGCAAGGACTGTTTTGGAGGAAGACTACGAAGAGCAACTTTGGGGTGGTGTTGGTTTTGGCACCGATCGGAACTGGCGCTGACGCAGCGTTTTTACCCCCTGCCCTTTTCCAGACTTTGCGCTGACGCTGGTTGCTGCACTGACGGTCTAAAAGAGCCCTTTCAGGTCGTCCGTGTCGAGCGGAGCTCGATCATCTCCTTTGCGCGCCGGCAAGAACTCCTCCAGGAAGTACTCGAGCATGCTGCCGTCGGGAGTGCCTCGAACTCGCTCCCCGGTTTCCTTGTCGATTCTCAGGCGAACGATCCCCTCGGGCATGGACAGCGGAGTTTCTGTCTCGGGAAGTGCTTCACGCATGAAGTCTATCCAGATGGGCAGTGCAGCGGTGCCGCCGAACTCCCGTCTCCCGAGCAGGCTGTAGTCGTCAAAGCCGACCCAGGTGGTTGTTACTAGCTCAGGATTGAATCCTGAAAACCAAGCGTCACGAGGGCCGTTGGTGGTTCCGGTTTTGCCAGCGATATCTCCCCGCTCAAGTACTCTAGCCCGCCTTCCAGTGCCTCGCTGAATAACATCTTGCAACATGGAAGAAACGATAAAACTGACTCGCGCATCCATGACCCGCGGGGCAAGATTTCTATCTTGATCGGCGGCACTCTCCAGAATGTCTTCCATTCTGACCGCTTCGGAATCGGTGGTCACTGGCTCCTTCTCACATTCGGAGCAGGCAATGGCTGGATCTGCTTCATAGAGAACTTCCCCCTCAGTATTTTCTATACGCTCAATGAGGTAGGGAGATACCCTGAAGCCGCCGTTTGCGACGATAGCGTAGCCGGCTGCGATATCGAGGGGCGTATAAGCATGGGTACCCAGTGCCAAGGTCAAGTTTCGCGCCATGCTGCTGGTATCAAAGCCAAGCTGTTCTGCGTAATCGATAAACCGGGAAATACCAAGCCGCTGCAATACCCTGATAGAAACCAGATTACGAGAGAATGTTAGCGCGTCCCGAACTCGGGTTGGGCCGTAGAATCGGCCACTGTCGTTTTCGGGTCGCCAAATTTCATCATTGCTCAGGTTATCCAGGACGATGGGGGCATCATTGATCAGCGTGGCAGGAGTGACGCCGTGCTCGACAGCCGCGGCATAGAGAAAGGCCTTGAAATTTGATCCGGGCTGGCGTTTTGCCTGTGTCGCGCGATTGAATTTAGAGAGTTCGAATCCCATACCTCCAACGAGCGATCGAATCGCACCGTCTGTCGGGTCAAGAGAGACCAGAGCAGCTTGGGCCCGGGGGACCTGCGCCAGACGCCATTGGCGGCTTTTATTGTCCCATCTCACCCTAATGAGATCGCCGATATCCAGCAAATCTTTGGGTGATGCCCCGGCGGATCGCGTGCTGTTTTCGGTGTTGTACCGTCTGATCTTTGCGAGGTCGCCGCGCCAGTCCAGACGACCAATATCACCTTGCTTGGTCAGCAGGGTTGCCCCCTCGACATCCAAACCGATGACAATGGCAGGCGGAAGGTCCGCGATCACAGGCATATCGGCCAGCGCTGCACGCCACTTCTGTTTTAAATCGCTCTGTGATTCGTCTTCCAAGGGAGGTAGCTGCCGCTCTGGGCCTCGCCACCCGTGCCGCTGGTCATATGTCATGAGCCCACTCAGCAGGGCGTCTCTGGCAGCTGTTTGCATGCGACTCTCGACGGTGGTGGTCACGATGTAGCCATCGCTGTAGGCGCCACTTCCGTAGCGCTCCACCAAATCCTGTCTTACCATTTCGGCGACATAGTCTGCCTCTACCTGAACGCGCAACCCGTAATAGGACGCGGATACCGCCTCACTGCGGGCCTTGTCCCGCGTAGCGTCGTCGATCATCCCCAATGACGCCATGCGCCCCAATATCCAGTCCCGCCTGATTTTCCCTGCTTCAGGGTTGCTCAAGGGATTGTTTCGCGACGGCGCTTTTGGGATTCCAGCGAGCATGGCTTGCTGCGCCAGCGACAGCTCCCAGAGTGACTTGCCGTAGTAGGTTTGCGCTGCCGCCTCAAAGCCATAGGCTCGGTGACCGAGAAAGACCCGGTTTACGTAAAGCTCCAGTATCTGCTCCTTGCTTAGCGCGCGCTCGATTTCGATGGCCAGCAGGATCTCCGTGAATTTGCGCAAAAACGTTTGGTCAAGGGTCAGGAAGTAATTGCGAGCTACCTGCATAGTCAGGGTAGACCCGCCACTGCCTTTACGGCCAGTCATGACAAGCTCGGAGACAGCCCTCGCGAGGCTCAATAATTCGATTCCGCTGTGGTCGAAGAAGCCATCGTCCTCTGCGGCCAGTAAGGCGTTCATAAAGTCCACGGGGATCTGTGAGAAGCCTAGGGGATTTCGCTTTTGTTCACCAAACTGGGCAATCAGCAAGCCATCCCGGCTTTGAATCCGCATCGGCGTTTGCAGGGTTATATTCTGTAACGCCTCTGGTTCCGGGAGTCTGGGGCTTAAGAACAGGTAGAGTCCTGCAAGCCCCCAGACTATCCCGCAGGCACCGATTATGATCAGAACGCTTAATTTGCGGGTAAAGCCCACCTGAATTGAGTCTCCAAACTGGCCTGAAAATCGGCCTCAGGTTAAAACTAAGCGCTAACTGTGACAGGACCGGGCCGAAAATACTGCGTCAAAGTGGCCTTTTCTTGATCTTGTCAATTATTAACGTTCGGAGCCAGCGGTAACATCTTCATGCAAAGGATTGCAGTGCCCATAAAAAATCACAGCCTAGGATGGATCAGAGGCGTCACGTGTTAGGTTTTCTCAGCAAGCGCAGTCACTCTCATGTGCTTGGTATCGACATAAGTTCCACCACGATAAAGCTGATTGAGCTGAGTCGCTCTGGTGAACACTATCGCATTGACGCATATGCTGCAGTCGCTCTTCCACAAGAAGCTGTGGTAGAGAAAACCATCGCTAATGTGGAGGAAGTGGCTGCGGCACTGCGCTTAGCTGTCGCTCAGGCAAAAACAAAGACCACGTTGACCTGTACCGCAGTACCTGGCTCCGCTGTAATGTCTAGGACTGTGCCTATGCCTGCGGGCCTTGGAGAGGATGATCTGGAGACTCAGCTGACGCTTGAGGCGGATCAATATGTCCCTTATCCACTGGACGAGGTTGCTATCGACTTTGACGTGCAGGGAGAAACCGCCAACAACCCGCATCAAATCGATGTTCTGGTGGCGGCTTGTCGCCGGGCAACTGTAGATGCTCAGGTGAAAGCACTTGAGCTTGCGGGTCTCACCCCGAAAATCGTTGATGTCGAGGGCTATGCGCTCGAACGAGTCTTCAAGTTGATGCGAGTTCATCACGGTATTTCGCGCGACGTGATCGTTGCAATTGCAGATATTGGCGCAACAGTCACAACGCTGTCGGTATTTCAGGAAGGTCGCATTATCTACACTCGTGACCAGCTGTTTGGTGGCAAACAACTTACAGACGAAATTATGCGCCGCTACGGTCTGTCCCTGTCAGAAGTCAGCCGCGCCGCGCGCAGGGGGGACGTGTCCAAAGATTATGAATCTGATGTCTTAAGGCCTTTCCTTAACGGAGTTGCTCAACAAGTTGCCCGCTCACTGCAGTTTTTTTTCTCTTCCAGCGACTTTAATGGTGTGGATTCAGTGATCTTGGCCGGTGGCGTGGCAGCGATAGAGGGCCTGGAAGATTTTGTTCGCAAGCGCTTGAACACGAAAGTGATAGTTGCCGATCCTCTAGCGGGAATGACGACAGCCACAACGGTTAATTCGATTGCCCTTGATGCAGATGCTCCGGCCATGATGGTCGCCATCGGTCTAGCGCTAAGGAGCTTCGATTAATAGTGCAAATCAACTTACTCCCGTGGCGAGAACAGCGCAGGATTCAGCGCAGGAGAGACTTCCTAGTGGCCCTGTCAGTGGTTGCTCTTTTGGCAGGGCTGATTTTGATTCTGATAAACCAGTTGATCAACTCGGAAATTGCCTACCAAAATCGTCGAAACCGTTATCTGCAGCAAAACATTTTTGAGTTGGATGCCAAGGTGGCGGAAATCAGGCATATCCGGCGAAAGCGTACTGAGTTACTGGACCGCATACGTGTAATTCAGGAGCTTCAGGGCGATCGCTCCGTTAATGTTCGCATCATAGATCAGTTAGTAAGAACCGTGCCCGAGGGTGTTTTTTATACATCCCTCAAGTTGGCAGGCGGAAGAATTGCGATCGAAGGGGTCGCCGTATCTAACAATCAGGTGTCTAGTCTCATGCGACGAATGGAAGACTCAGATTGGTTAGAAGGGGCCAACCTGGATGCTGTAAAAACTGCCCCCGATTATGGAGTCCACGCCATGATCTTTAATTTGACGGTGGATGTCCAAGAGCCGACTCAGGAAGAGGAGCTATAGCAGTGGCATTCGCGAACACCCTGCGAGCACTGAAGGAGCTCGATCTCGCGGACCTCAATTTTGAAAATTTGGGAAGCTGGCCACTCATCATCAAGCTTTTTGTCGGGGTGCTCTTGTTTGCATTGCACATTGCTGCCGGCTATCACCTGCACATTGAAGCGCTTCAATTGCGTCTTGAGAATATTCGCGCTGAGGAAATCACCCTGCGCCGTGACTTCGAGCAAAAAGCGTTGGAAGCCAGCACCCTTGAAGCCTACAAGCGTCAGATGGTGGAGATTGAAGAAAGCTTTGGCGCCCTAGTGAGTCAGCTCCCCAGTAAGACAGAAGTACCGAGCTTATTAGAGTACATAACCAGCAAGGGAGCACGCATTGGTCTTGCCATAAAGACGATCGATCTACTCGATGAGTTTCCTCAAGAGTTTTACGTTGAACTTCCTATTCAAATTAACGCGGTCGGTTCCTTTCATGATTTGGGCGCTTTCATCTCTGGTATCGCGGGATTACCTCAAATCGTGACTTTGCATGACTTTAATATCGCCGCGCTGACTGCCCATACCAACCAGCTCGAGATGAACATTCTTGCGAAGACCTATCGCTACCGGGTAGGTACTGATGATTCGTAAAAACAACCCCTCAGTGCAGATCTTTCCCGTGATCATGTCGTTGCTTGTGCTAGGTTGCTCGGGAGATGACATGCGTGATCTGAATTCCTTTATGGTCGATAAGCGCACCCGTCCCGGCGGGGTCATCGAGCGAATTCCCACTTTTAAGCCCTATGAAGCGTTTGCTTACGCGGCAACGACGATGCGAAGTCCATTCGACCGACCTATCGACGCGAGACGGTTGGCACGCTTGAACGTTCGATCAGCAGCGAGGCCGGATCTGGGTCGGCCGAGGGAATTTCTGGAGCAGTTCACCCTCGACTCTTTGCAAATGGTGGGTCGCTTGGAGCGAAGTAGCGGTGCCTGTTCACTTATTCGGGATCCATACGGTGGTATTCATTGCGTCCAACTCGGGAATTTTCTCGGACGCAATCACGGCAGAATCACCGATATGCAAATTAGCCATGTCGCTTTGGTAGAGATTGTTCCTGATGGTACCGCTGAGGGATGGGTAGAGCGTCGGAAAACGCTAAAACTCGAGTCACCGTAAGTCTGGGAGACCTCGCAATGGAAATGTGGCGAAAAGCAATAAACCGTGGCGGTGCTCTTTTCCTTGCGCTATTCACGCTGGGGGTGGGTCAAATTAGTTTGGCGGAGCCAGTGATTGAGGAGGCTGGTGCCAGCCTCACCGACCTTCAGTTTCGTCGATCGGAGGCGGGTGAGGGTCTTTTGATTCTCGGTCTGAGCCACCCCTCGGTGGACGTCAACGTTTTTTCTGAGGGAAGCCAAGTCAATCTGGAGTTCATCGCAGCCAGCGTACCCGAGTCATTGCTGCGCCGTTTTGACGTCACCGAATTTGATACCCCGGTGAGTTTCGTCGAGGTCACCACCACCGAGGTCGGTGCGCAACTGGAGCTAACGACCCATGGTTCATACGACTATTTGGCTTATCAAACCGACGAAGAGTACATCCTTACTGTAAGGCCGCTGTCAGCCAGTGAAAAAAACGAGAGCTACCATGAATTAAATTATGAAGGTGATCGCATTTCACTCAATTTCCAAAACATTGAGGTGCGAGCAGTTCTGCAGCTGATCGCCGATTTCCTTGAGCTCAATCTGGTTGCATCAGACACAGTATCGGGCAGCATTACCCTTCGTTTGCAAAATGTTCCCTGGGACCAAGCTCTTGACCTGATACTGAAAGCTAAGGGGCTCGATAGTCGACAGACAGGCAACGTGTTAATGGTTGCGCCAGCCCAAGAAATCGCTGAGCGCGAGCGCCAGCAAATCGCATTAAATAAGCATTTAGCGGAACTTGCGCCTCTGAATACAGACTTTATACGCATTCACTATGCACGGGCATCTGAAGTCGTTGAATTATTCAAGGCCGGTTCGGAGGAGGGAGGGTCTCTTATATCCGGACGTGGCTCGGTGGTGGTCGACGAAAGGACGAACTCGATTATCGTCACGGACACGGCGGCAAAGCTTGCAGAGATCAGAAACCTTGTTGATCGCGTCGATGTTCCTATTCGTCAGGTAATGATCGAAGCGCAGATCGTCATTGCACAAACAAACTTGGATCAGGAATTAGGTATTGAATGGGGAGGTGGATATATCAAACCCGGTGACGGTGATGTCGTATCTGTATCGGGAAGTCGCGAGCAGGTGGTGGCTCTCAGCAATAATATTATTGCTGGACAAACCCCGGCGTTGGCTTATCCTTTGAAAGACGGTCCGCAGGGTGGTGAGAAGCAGCCTGGCCAAGGCCTTGGCGCAGCTCTGGTTGATTTGGGCCTGACCAATGCAACTAGCGGCTTCGCGATTGGCTTCACGTCAGATGATCTGTTGTTGATGGCGGAACTCTCTGCGCTTGAGGCCTCTGGGCAGGGCGAGGTAGTCAGCCAGCCGAAAATTATCACGGGTGACAAGCAACAGGCGACCATCAAGTCTGGAACTGAGGTGCCGTATCAGGAGGGCGCCGCATCCGGTGCAACTACAACTGCGTTTAAAGAAGCCGTGCTTAAATTGGAAGTGACACCAAATATTACACCCGACGATCGTATTCTTTTGGATCTGGTTGTGAATCAAGATTCAGTTGGCGAGTTTGTACCCAGTGGTACGGGTGGATTGATCCCCACCATTGATACCACTGAACTCACTACGCAGGTGCTGGTGGGCGATGGTGAGACCGTAGTACTCGGTGGTGTTTTCAAGACTGAAGAGATAACCCAGGTGCAAAAAGTACCTCTGCTGGGAGATATTCCCTATCTCGGCACATTGTTTAAAAGTACCGCGAACAAATCACGCAAGAACGAGACGCTCATTTTTATTACTCCACGCATCCTCTATGAGGCGTTTTTTGACTGACGTTGTTAACCCCGCACCTCGGATTTTTTTGGTGGGCCCCATGGGGGCGGGTAAAAGTACAGTGGGCCGAGCGCTGGCGGGTGAGCTCGCGGCGTCATTCTATGATAGCGACAGGGAGATAGAGCTCCGTGCGGGCGCCGATATCCCCTGGATTTTTGAAATTGAGGGAGAGTCAGGATTTCGCGAGCGCGAGCACCGGATCCTGTCGTCTCTCTGTGAGGAGGCTCCGGCGGTGATCGCAACAGGCGGGGGCGCGGTCGTCACCGAAGCGAATCGCGTGCTCATGGCAACATCGGGCTTTGTTGTCTATCTGGAAGCCACCGTCAAGGAGCAGGTAAGGCGCACCAAAAAAGATGAAAAGCGGCCGCTGTTGGCCGGCAAAAACCGACAGGAAGTATTGTCGGAGCTTATGAAGACACGCGAACCTCTCTACTTGGAAGTAGCAGATCTTGTGTTGCCAACCGCCGGACGAAATGCGCGTGAGCTGGCACAAGAAATCATGGAAGCTCTGCCGGCCTAGCTAGTGTGAGCCAAGGGGTTTAAGCTGTTTTGGCAATCCGAAACCAAACAAATATGACGTAACTCAATGCCCACAACTTCCCACACGCTACAGGTAGAGTTAGCCAGTGAGTCAGCAGACCGCAGCTACCCCATCGTCATAGGGCAGGACCTGCTTCGAGATGCCGGCCTTTTTGATGAGCTGTTGACCGACAGGCCTGTTGTGCTGGTGAGCAATGACACCATCTCGCCCCTTTATGCGGCGCAGATTTGCAGTGCCCTCGGCGAGGCCCGTCAGGTCACGCAAGTGGTGTTGCCCGACGGTGAAGTCCATAAAAATCTCGAAAGCATTGATCTAATTTTGTCAGCGGCCTTGGCCGATAAACACGAGCGTCGGACCGTGTTTTTGGCACTGGGCGGCGGTGTGGTAGGGGATTTGACTGGCTTCGCAGCTGCCTGCTTTTTAAGAGGAGTCGATTTTATCCAACTGCCGACGACCTTACTGGCTCAGGTGGATTCTTCTGTTGGCGGAAAAACCGGCGTTAATCACTCGGCAGGAAAAAATCTTATCGGGGCATTCCATCAACCATTGGCGGTGCTTATCGATTTGCAAACGTTGCGCACCCTACCCGCCCGCGAGTACGCGGCAGGTATTGCTGAGATCATAAAATATGGTTGTATCTGTGACGCTGGGTTTTTTGATTGGCTGACGTCGGTAAGTGATGATCTCGTGGCGAGAAGGGACTTGGTCTTGGCCGAAGCAATTAAGCGAAGCTGTGCGATTAAAGCGCGCGTAGTCGCGGCAGACGAGAGAGAAGCCGGTGTTCGTGCGCACCTGAACTTTGGGCACACCTTTGGTCATGCTATTGAGAAGGTGCAGGGCTATGGGGAGTGGTTGCATGGCGAGGCGGTTGCCTGTGGCATGGTTATAGCAGCCAAGATTAGTGTAAATCGAGGTTACATTCTTCCCGAGGTATTGGACCGACTAACAACCTTCCTTGAGCGCTTCAATTTGCCCGTATCGCCACCCCCGGATATGGATGCGGACGCATTCCTGGCGGCTATGGCCGGGGACAAGAAAGTGGCAAAGGGCAAGATCCGTTACATTTTGTTGGGGAGCCTAGGCGATGCCATCATTGTTGATGATATTAGCCACCATGAAATAGGCGACGCTCTTACAAGTTTGGTCAAAATTGGCTAATTTTTAATCAATTGTTACCGCTGCACGCACTGTGTAAAATAGCCAGCCTTTTGTCTTGACCCCCCGGTGGGGCTACCCCCCTTGGCAAAAGCCTTTGTTTACTGTGTGAGCGACTATGACTCCAACGAATGCAACGGGTGTCGCATCTGACTCGACTCGCCCGGCGGGACTCTACCGTCCGGAGGAATTCCGAGACAACTGCGGATTCGGTTTAATTGCCCACATACAGGGCGAACCAAGCCATCGGCTGCTTCAAACAGCGATCGAGTCCCTGACCTGCATGACTCATCGAGGCGGCATTGCCGCGGATGGCAAGACCGGTGACGGCTGTGGACTGTTGCTGCAAATGCCAGACGCCTTCATGCGCCGGGAGGCGTCTGCCTGCTTTGGGGTCGAGTTGGGCCAGCACTACGCGGTGGGGATGATCTTCATGGGTCAATCACCGGAGGCCCAGGCAGCTGGGAAGAGCGCGATTGAAAGGGGCCTTTCCAATCAGGGGCTGTCTATCGTGGGTTGGCGTGAGGTGCCCATTGCAGCTGATGTATGCGGCGAAATCGCACTTGATCAATTACCCCATATCGAGCAGGTATTTATTACCGCAGATGAATTTGATCATGCTCACCTAACGGGGAAACTGTTTATGGCCCGCCGGGAGGCCGAGATCGCTATGGCGGCAGATCCGGATTTCTATGTCTGTAGCCTCTCCGATCAGGTTGTTTCCTATAAAGGCCTCGTGATGCCGGCAGATCTCGAGCACTTCTACCCCGATCTGAATGATGCCGAGCTTGAAACCGCCATCTGTGTCTTCCATCAGCGGTTTTCTACCAACACTCTGCCCCGGTGGCCTCTTGCTCAGCCGTTCCGAATGCTCGCGCACAACGGTGAGATCAATACGATTGAGGGTAACCGCAACTGGTCACTGGCCCGCACGCCCAAGCTCGAATCACCTTTGCTGCCTAATTTGCAGTCGGTGGCCCCTCTGGTAAATCGGTCTGGTTCGGATTCCTCGAGCCTCGATAATATGCTTGAACTGCTGACCACGGGCGGGGTGGAGCTGCCTAGGGCCCTTCGCATGCTGGTTCCGCCGGCGTGGCAAAACATCGAGGGTATCGACCCTGACCTCAAGGCGTTTTATCAGTACCACGCCATGCATATGGAGCCCTGGGACGGCCCCGCGGGCATCGTACTTACCGATGGACGTTACGCTTGCTGTCTGCTGGACCGTAATGGCCTTCGGCCTGCACGCTGGGTTACTACCAAAGATGGCTTTATTACCCTGGCTTCTGAAATCGGCACCCATGGGTACGCCACCTCGGATGTTATTGCCAAGGGTCGCGTAGGGCCAGGGCAAATTCTGGTGGTCGACACTCAAGAGGGTAAGGTTCTCCATACGCCCGATATAGATGACATGCTGAAAACACGCCACCCCTACAAAAAGTGGCTGCGTGAGCATGCGCAGTTTATCGAAGGCAGTTTTGATGGGGAGCAGGCGTCTGGCATCCCCGAAGACCAGCTCGATTTTTATCAAAAAATGTTTCAGGTAAGTTTTGAAGAGCGGGACCAGGTCTTGCGGCCTTTGGCCGAATCAGGCAACGAAGCGGTTGGATCAATGGGGGATGATACCCCCATGGCGGTGCTATCAATCAAGGAGCGTTCACTCTACGATTATTTTCGCCAGAAGTTTGCTCAGGTAACCAATCCCCCAATCGATCCGCTGCGAGAATCGATCGTCATGTCACTAGAGGTCGATCTGGGCGGCGAAGCCAATGTATTCGTGGAGACCGAGGCTCATGCCAAGCGCGTCAGTCTCACGTCGCCGGTCTTGTCAGAGGGCAAGTTCCACACCCTCATGAACTTAGACGGTGAGGTTTTATCGGTCTCCCGGTTAGATGCTACTTACGACCCAGAGGCGGGGGATCTGCGCGCCGCGGTCGAAGCAATATGCTCTGCAGCCGAGGCTGCGGTCAGAGAGGGTGCGACGGTCCTTGTGCTTTCCGACCGCGGCATTGTCGGGAACCGGCTACCCATCCATAGCTTGCTGGTTACTGGCGCGGTACATCATCACCTTATTCGAACTGGTCTCAGAGCCGATTCGAATTTGGTCATCGAGAGCGCCAGTGCGCGTGACTCGCATCATTTCGCCTGTCTCTTGGGGTTTGGAGCTACTGCCATTTATCCCTATTTGGCCTACAGCATTCTCGAGGATCAGCTGCGCTCCGGCGAGCTGCTGGGCGATCCGACCCAGTGCTACAAGAATTATAGAAAGGGCATCAATAAAGGATTGCTAAAGATTATGTCCAAGATGGGCATTTCGGCTGTGAATTCTTATCGGGGTGCCCAACTCTTCGAGGCTGTTGGTCTCGATAGAGAAGTCGTCGATGCCTGCTTTACCGGTGTGGCATCAAGAATTGCCGGGGCTGGCTTTGCCGAACTTGAGCGCGACCTTTGGCAGGTTAGCGCCAGGGCCCGGTCGCGCCGAAAGCCTCTGGAGCAGGGAGGCTTGCTGAAATACGTCCACGGAGGTGAGTACCACGCCTTCAACCCCGACGTGGTGATGTCCTTGCAACAGGCGGTAACCTCTGGTGACTACCGGGATTACCAGCGCTACGCCGAACACTGCAACGTAAGACCCGTAGCCGCGTTGCGGGATTTGCTTGAGCTTGATCTGCCCGAAAAAGGTATTGATCTGGAAGACGTAGAGCCCATTGAAAATATTCTTAAACGGTTTGACTCTGCCGGTATGTCTCTTGGCGCACTGTCACCCGAGGCCCATGAAGCACTCGCCATGGGCATGAATCAAGTAGGGGCCCGATCAAACAGTGGCGAGGGTGGTGAGGACCCCGCGCGCTTTGGCACCAATCGCGTTTCGAAGATCAAGCAGATAGCCTCCGGTCGCTTTGGTGTAACCCCACACTATCTGGTGAATGCCGAGGTGTTGCAGATCAAGGTGGCTCAGGGCGCAAAGCCCGGTGAGGGCGGTCAGCTGCCCGGTGGTAAGGTCAATGATCTGATTGCCCGGCTTCGTCACTCTGTTCCCGGTGTAACACTTATTTCACCGCCACCCCATCACGATATTTATTCCATTGAGGATTTGGCGCAGCTGATCTTTGATTTGAAGCAGGTGAATCCAGAGGCTCTGGTTTCGGTGAAACTGGTGTCGGAGCCCGGTGTCGGCACCATCGCGGCAGGTGTCGCCAAAGCCTACGCTGACCTCATCACCATTTCGGGCTACGACGGCGGTACTGCGGCAAGCCCACTCACCTCAATTCGATATGCGGGTTCTCCCTGGGAGCTGGGACTTGCCGAGGTACAGCAGACTCTCCGCGGCAATCGGCTACGCGGCAAAATCCGGCTGCAGGCCGATGGCGGCATGAAAACCGGTCTCGACGTGGTAAAGGCTGCGATTTTGGGTGCTGAGAGCTTTGGTTTCGGTACCGCCCCGATGGTCGCCATGGGATGCAAATACCTGCGCATCTGCCACCTTAATAACTGTGCAACGGGTGTCGCCACGCAGAATGCCGTGTTGCGGCAGGAGCACTTCGTTGGTGATGTGGAACGGGTGGTGAACTTCTTTACCTTTGTTGCCACGGAAACCCGGGAATGGCTTGCCCGTCTCGGTGTCAGTCGGCTCGAGGATTTGATTGGCCGCACCGATTTACTGAAGCGCCTGCCTGGCCACACTGACAAGCAGGCAAATCTCGATCTTGCGCCAATACTGTGGGTTGATCCTGATGCTGCTGACCAGCCTCAGTTTTGCCAGGTCGCCAGCAACGACCCTTTCGATACCGCCGAGAAGGCAGCGCAAATGGTATCGGACATGCTGCCTGCAATTGAGTCGGGAGAGGGCGGGGAGTTCAGTTATACAGTGACAAACTGCGACCGCTCCATTGGCGCCCGCATTTCAGGTGAAATTGCAAAACGGTATGGCAATGCGGGGTTGGAATCATCTCCTCTGATGATCAGGCTTACGGGAACTGCAGGGCAAAGCTTTGGTGTGTGGAATGCCGGCGGGGTGCATATGTACCTCGAAGGCGATTGCAACGACTACGTGGGTAAAGGCATGGCTGGCGGTAAGTTAGTGGTTTACCCCCCGAAGGACTCCGGCTTCGAGAGCCAGCACACGGCAATTGTCGGCAATACCTGTTTGTACGGCGCAACCGGTGGCCGCCTGTTTGCTGCAGGTGTTGCTGGCGAACGCTTCGGTGTGCGGAACTCCGGTGCTTTTGCGGTCATTGAAGGCGCAGGGGATCATTGCTGCGAATACATGACCGGCGGATGTGTCACCGTCTTGGGTCCTACAGGCGTGAATTTTGGTGCGGGCATGACGGGCGGCTTCGCTTACGTTCTCGACCAGGATCGTGGGTTTATCGACCGACTCAATAGTGAACTGGTCGAAGTTCACCGTGTCAGCGGGGAGGCGATGGAGGCCTACCGGCATCACTTACGCGATAACATCCGTGAGTTCGTCCGTGAAACCGGATCCAACTGGGGCACGCACTTGCTCGACAACTTTGAAGATTTTATCGGCCGTTTCTGGCTGGTCAAACCAAAGGCGGCGGACTTTAACAAGTTGTTATCACGACTCCGTGATACGGACTAAGGGTGAGGGTATGAGCACACGCCTAGCGAATAATTTTCAGTTTCTTGATGTCCGACGTGAGGACCCGCCGAAGAAAAAAATGGAGACCCGGACGGAGGAGTTCGTCGAGATCTATGATCCCTTCGTCAAGTCTCAGGTGTCGGAGCAATCTCACCGCTGTCTGGCTTGCGGCAATCCCTACTGTGAGTGGAAGTGTCCGGTTCACAACTACATCCCCGACTGGTTAAAGCTTCTCTCCGAAGGCAACTTGTTCGAGGCGGCAGAGCTCAGTCATCAAACCAACACCTTGCCTGAAGTGTGCGGCCGTGTTTGCCCACAAGACCGTCTATGCGAAGGCGCCTGTACGCTCAATGACGGGTTTGGTGCGGTCACCATTGGTAATGCGGAAAAGTACATTACCGATACCGCCTTGGCGATGGGTTGGCGGCCAAACCTCAGCGATGTTATTCCCACCGATAAAAAGGTGGCGATTATTGGTGCCGGTCCTGCAGGTTTGGGCTGTGCCGATATCCTCACCCGCAATGGCGTGAAAGCAGTGGTGTTCGATCGCTATCCCGAGATCGGCGGGCTGCTGACATTTGGTATCCCCCAGTTCAAGCTGGAAAAGCAGGTTCTCGAGCGCCGGCGGGAAATCTTTGAGGGGATGGGTATTGAGTTTCGACTGAATACCGAAATCGGTGTTGACGTGGACATCGATGATTTAATGGCAGAGTACGATGCCGTCTTTCTGGGGATGGGCACTTACAAGGCCATGGAGGGGCGTTTCCCGGGTGAAGGTTTACCGGGCGTGCATAAGGCTCTCGATTACCTCATCGGCAACGTAAATCAAAAAATGGGTTACGAGCAGGATCCTGAAGCTTACATCGATTTGCGCGAAAAGACCGTGGTTGTACTCGGAGGCGGTGACACTGCTATGGATTGTGTGCGTACCGCGGTGCGACAACAGGCCGATAGGGTTTATTGCGTTTACCGCCGCGACGAAATCAATATGCCTGGTTCCCGTCGAGAGGTAGAGAATGCCAGAGAGGAAGGCGTCCAGTTTCTTTTTAACCGTCAGCCTATCGAGGTGGTTGAATACTTCGGTCAGGCCATTGGCGTCAGAGTCATAGAGACCCAGTTGGGCGAGCCCGGTGAAGACGGGCGCCGCAGACCCGAGCCGATCGCCGGTAGCGAGACCACAATTGAGGCCGATGCCATCATCATGGCCTTTGGCTTCCAGCCCAGTCCAGCCGACTGGTTCACTGACATCAACGTTTCACTTAATGAGTGGGAGGGTGTTGTAGCCCCCGAACATCAGGCGTTTAAATTTCAAACATCAAATCCCAAAGTGTTCGCCGGTGGTGATATGGTTCGGGGTTCGGACCTTGTTGTCACTGCCATTTGGGAGGGTCGGCAGGCAGCGGAGGGCATCCTCGATTATCTAGGCGTTTGAAACGATGACAACTCTAAAAAACGACCGTTTCCTAAGAGCATTAATGCGCGAACCTGTAGATCGCACACCCCTGTGGATGATGCGACAGGCGGGTCGGTATTTGCCGGAATATCGAGAGACGCGAGCTGAGGCTGGCAGTTTCATGGGGCTATGCACCAATCCTGAGCTGGCTTGTGAGGTGACCTTGCAGCCCTTACGCCGCTACGCTATGGACGCGGCTATTTTGTTCTCCGATATTCTTACGATTCCCGATGCGATGGGGTTGGGGCTTTATTTTTCCGAGGGTGAGGGGCCGCGCTTCGAGAGGCCCCTTGAGAATGCGGCAGATATTGAGGCATTGGTGCCTGAAAGCGCGGTGACCGAGCTGGGCTATGTGATGGACGCGGTGGCGTTGATTCGCCAGGAACTGAAGGGTAGCGTGCCGCTGATTGGCTTCTCCGGTAGTCCCTGGACGCTTGCCACCTACATGATTGAGGGCGGCTCTTCAAAGGATTTCGCCAAGACCAAGGCCCTCGCTTTCAATGAGCCAGCCTTAATGCACCAATTATTGGAAAAGCTTGCTGATGCCGTCGCGCTGTACTTGTCGGCGCAAGTGGAAAGCGGTGCTCAGGCGCTGCAGATTTTCGATACTTGGGGGGGGGCACTGAGCCACAGTGCTTACCGCGAGTTTTCCCTCCGCTACATGACCCGGATTATTGAGCAACTTCCTCGAGAAGCTGAGGGCAGGAAGATTCCGGTGATTGTATTCACCAAGGGCGGCGGCCAGTGGCTTGAAGCGATCGCCGACTGTGGCGCGGATGCTGTCGGGCTTGATTGGACCACCGATATTGGTGAGGCCCGAGCCCGCGTGGGTGGCCGGGTGGCGCTGCAGGGCAATATGGACCCCTCTATGCTGTTTGCGAGCCCCGAGAGAATTCGGGAAGAGGTAGCCACTATTCTGGAAAGTTTTGGGTCAGGTTCGGGCCACGTGTTTAATCTTGGTCACGGCATCACCCCCGGCGTGAACCCGGAGCACGTATCAGCGATGGTTGATGCGGTAACGTCGATGTCAGGAGAGTATCACCAGTCTGATTGAGGGATGGCGTGATCCATATCCAAAGCCGGGTTATCTGAATCCGGTTTTCCAACCACCTTGGCAGGGACGCCAGCTACCGTTGTGTGCTCTGGCACATCATGTAACACCACCGATCCCGCTGCAATTTTTGCACCTTCGCCGACGCGAATATTGCCCAGTATCTTAGCTCCCGCTGAAATAAGTACCCCATCACCAATTTTAGGGTGGCGATCCCCGTCTTCCTTACCTGTTCCACCAAGCGTTACCGACTGCAGGATGGACACCTGATTGCCCACCACAGCTGTTTCACCCACCACAAGCCCGGTCGCGTGATCGAGCATGATGCCGTGGCCAAAGCGCGCTGCAGGGTGTATGTCGACGCCGAACTTTTGCGACATCCGACTTTGCATAAACAGCGCCAGAGAGTGACGCCCCTGCTGCCACAGCCAGTGGGCAGCTCGGTAAGTTTGAAGTGCATGAAACCCTTTGAAGTAAAGAAAAGGCAGATGATATTCCTGGCAGGCAGAGTCCCGGTCGAGTACCGCTTGCAGATCATCCCGTATTGCACAGCGAATTTCCGCGCTGCTGGTAAAGGCAGCGAGAATGATTTCCCGAAGCATCATCCCCGGCGCTGACGGACTATCGAGCTGGTTGGCGAGATGAAAGCTCAGGGCACACTCTAGTTCCTCGTGATGCAGGATTGAGGCATGCATGAAGCTGGCAAGAATGGGCTCATTGCCAACGGCTCGCCGGGTTTCTTCACGTATTTGATCCCAAATGGGGTCTCCACCTTGATTGGTGGCGAGCCCAAGGGGTTTTGTTGCGCTCATCGTTTCTCTCCCTGAAAAACGCCAAGTTTGCGACCTACAGGGTAACGCAGCCAGCCTTCACACTCTAGGCTTGTTAACCATGCCGATGTTGAGCTGCGGTTAAGCTGAGCCCGTTACTTCATGAAGTCCTAGTGACTGCGGAAGCGCCAGAGCCCCTGCCCAAGAGCAAGATATTTAGTTTCGAAAAGCGTCATGGGAGTGTCAGGGACGAAAGCTTCTGACGAACCTTTAATACCGAGTTGACCGCAGGCCTGGGCAAACTCCTCAGCATAAATTTGCCAGTTTGTGCGTAACTCAAGCTTACCGCCGAGAGCCTTAAGGAGGGGGAAACTCGGATGGCCATGGATTCGTCGCTTCAAATGGCCTGCCTTTGGCCACGGGTTAGGGTACAGCAGCCAGTGTTGCATGATGGGGATGTGGTTGTTGTTCAGGCACTGCCAAAAACTTTCGCATTCGGCGCGGACCAGGCGATAGTTGGAGCCTTTTGCTTGGTGCTTTGACAATCTGTGACTGGATTTATCCAGCCCGATGACACACGCGTCGGGGTTGTGTCGGGCCAACAATGCGGTGCTCATGCCGGTACCGCAGAAGGAGTCAATAATCAGTGGTCGGTCGCTGCACCGGTGCCACCAGCTAATCGCTTCTTCGAAGGCGTCTGCTGTATGCGAAGGAACAGGTTTCAGCCAAGGGCGCTGGAGGTGTCGCTCCACGACCTGCTGAAGTTTCGTATGCACACTTTTCTGATCACTACTGATGGGTTTGATCATGGTTTGCGGCGCTGGAGTCACCTTGTCATCATACCGCGACCAACGGCTTGAAACGATGAGCGGTTTGCACAAAGTACATGATGGTGATGGAGAGCAGCTTTAATCATGCGTACCGACCTTAGACCTTATTGGGTTAAAAAAGCCTACCTGCGTTGCCGAGATGCCTACATCGATTACTTTCTTCGGCCCCGGTGCGTTGAACTTGGGCCCTACGCCAATATCATGAAGCCGTGGTTTGTCGATATCTCAGGGGTCAATATTCGTATTGGCCATTCTTTTACCGCTGTGGGTGAACCCGGACAGCGAGTCCAGATTGGCGTCTGGGGCCGTGAACCCAATCACGGTAGCATCACTATTGGCGATGGGGTTTTGATGAGCCCGGGGGTGCGTATTGTTTGCAGCGACGATATAAGCATCGGTGATGCTGTGATGATGGCCAACGGTGCTTATGTGACAGACTGTGACTGGCATGGCACCTACGATCGTGTGGATCGTCCTAGCGACCCAAAGCCGGTCACCATTGAGCGGAATGCGTGGCTTGGTGACGGTTCCAAAGTCCTCAAGGGCGTCACGGTCGGTGAGAATAGCATTGTGGGTGCTGGGGCTGTGGTAACAAGAGACGTGCCGGCCAATGTGATTGTAGCGGGCAATCCCGCAGTGGTTGTGAAACATCTGGATCCAGACGAACCGATTCGTACCCGCATGGATCTTTATAGCGATCCTGCTGGAGCGGCTCAGTTTTACGATGCGATCGATCGGGAGGTCTTGGCGGATAATAAATTCCTGCCTTGGTTGCTCAGCGTTCTATATCCGCGATCGCGAGCCGATTAAACAAGGTTTTTGGTTGGTGCACTCCACGAGATGAGCCGGGCCACCCGAAAATACAGTGACGTCCTCAATCCAGCCGAAGGTCTCTAGCCGCTATCGCAAAATGGTTGCTTGAGATTTGCTGGCTAAAGAAGCCTGAGAGTTGGCTCGTTCATGGCGGCAAGTTGCTCACGCAGTTCAAGGATGTGATCTGACCAAAAGCGCGGCTGTCCAAACCAGGGGAACCCCTTGGGGAAAGCGGGATCATCCCAGCGTCGGGCGAGCCAGTGGGCGTGATGCATAATCCTGAGGGTGCGCAGAGCCTCAACCCAGCGTAGCTGCCGCGGGTCAAAGTCGTGGAACTCCTCGTAGCCGGCGACGAACTCTCCCAGCTGCTGCTCCCGTTGATGGGTCTCCCCATTCAAGAACATCCAGATATCCTGAATGGCAGGGCCATTGATGCAGTCATCGAGGTCGACAAAGTGAGGGGTGTCGTCTCGCCAAAGAATATTGCCCGTATGGCAATCCCCGTGTAGACGCAAAAAGTCAGCTCGATTCATCGACACCAGCAGCTCACGTGCGGCTACTTCACAATCATTAGCCACTGATGTATAGGCCGCTTGTAGCTCGTTTGGAACGACATTAACCTCGAGGAAGTGGCGACTTTCAGTCGCCATTCGATCAATATCCAGACTCACGCGGTGTTGGAAAGGGCTTACAGCGCCAATGCGATGAATCCGCCCGAGGGTTTGCCCGAGCCGATAGAGATGATCAAGGTTGTCTAGTTCCGGGGGATAGCCGCCGCGGCGTTTAAACACACTAAACCGCTGATCGGCGTGGTGATGCAGCGTTTTTCCGTTGATCAATTCCGGTGCGACGACCGAGATGTCATGATCAACGAGTTCATGCGCGAACTGATGCTCCTCTAGAATTTGCTCATCCTGCCAGCGCCCCGCCCTGTAAAACTTGGCGATGACCGGTGTGCCGTCCTCGATCCCCACCTGATAGACCCTATTCTCGTAGCTGTTGAGGGCAAGTAAACGCAGGTCACAGCGAAGACCCACCTGCTCTAGGCAATCAATCACGCAGTCCGGCGTCAACGCATCGTAGGGGTGAGACATGATCGATCCAGCGCTTTAAAGCCATAGCATACCTCAGACGCCTGCCCCGCCGGGTTCGATTGACCGGGCAAGACACCAACCATGGACCCGTCGTGCGCCTGCCTCTCGCAATGCCCACGCGGCATTCTCCATCGTCGCACCCGTGGTCATGACATCATCGACGAGTAATATACGGTGACTCTTCAAATTCTGTTTTACTGAAAACTGCTGTAGGGCATTCTCAAGTCTGTCTGTTCGCGACAGGGCGTGCTGGGACGTTGACCTGCTGGCCGCTTTCAACAGTGCTTTTACCGGGGGCTTAGTGGGGCAGGCGAGGGTGCTGGAAAGCGCCAGTGCCAGCAAATGGCTCTGGTTAAACCCCCGTTTCAAACGCGCTCGCCAGTGCATCCCGACAGGCACTACCAGATCGACAGGGCCAGTCCTGCCTTCGATCGATGCTGGGGTTTTTTCTTGGCACGCCAGATTGACCAGTGTCTGGGTCAGTTCGACTCGCCCGCGGAACTTCCATTGATAGATGAGCTGCCGCAAAACGTCGGTGTAAAGTAGGGGAACCGAGAGTGAATCGAGAAAAGTCCGTTGACTAGCGCACTTACAGCCCGACCTCATCTTTCCCGAGGGTAGGGCACAGCGCGGGCAGGGGTAAAGATTCAGATCAACCTTGTCCAGACAATGGACACACAGGGGTGTTAACTGAGTGCACCTTTGCCTGCAGACTAAACAGTACGGCGGCAGGAAGTCCTGCAGTAGATGCTTTGCACCCGCCACTAAGTAACCAGGGATCGGCCGTATTGGCGACATTCATTTATTATGTAGTCAAGCAAGCCTCTTCTCGACAACAAAAATGATCGAGTTAATTCAGGCGTGCCGAAATTTTGTTACCCTTGCCGCTCACCACGTTGAGACGTTCCCGACATGTCAGACAAGCTTCGCGACGCAGCTAGTTTTTCTACCTTTGCCGATGAGGCCGAGGAGCCCCGTCTATCTGAATCGGATCAAGCGAAGGTAGACGAATTTCTCCAGCGCGGCGTGAACGCAGTGGAGCGTAAACCCTTCCGTCCGGCGTTTCTGATTTTTCTTCTTATCGCAGTCGTCACAGGCTTTAGTCTTCTGAGCCAGGGCATTGCCCAATGGGCAGGGGTGTATTGAACCACCGGAAATTGTATTTCCCGTTTTTGCCTGCTAGATTTCTCGGTATCTCGGTGTGTAGCGCAGCCTGGTAGCGCACTTCCTTCGGGAGGAAGGGGTCGGAGGTTCAAATCCTCTCACACCGAC
>CAJXMD010000011.1 GCA_913056165.1 uncultured Halieaceae bacterium | reverse complement strand
TTATTTGCGTCGATGAAGTTAACGTTGCTGAGGTCTGCTCCTGCCTGGAATCCACCGCGGAAGCCAACAGGGGTACCATTTGATCGGACCGTACTGCCAGGGCGGAAGCGCGCGCTTTCAGCGGTTGATCGTGTTCCCTGCACGTTGTCGATGTAACCGCCTTTTTCATCTGTGTAGACGCTCGCGCGCACAGCAAAGTTGTCACCCAGTGGGATGTTAACGGTCGCGTTGACGTTGTAGTTCATTTCCCCGTCTTTCATGGTGGAAACACCTGCCCTGACGTTGCCAGAGAAGCCTGTTGTATCGGGCTTGTTAGTGATAAGACGGATTACACCCGCCTGAGAGCTCGCCCCGAACAGGGTGCCCTGTGGGCCTGCTAGCACCTCAACACGGTTCATGTCCACGATGTACACGTCGAGGTTACGCCCTGGCTGACTCAGCGGCTGCTCGTCCAGATAAAGCGCCACGTTGGGGCTCAATCCAGCCACCCCTGAGGTAGTCAGGTTGGGGGTGGTAGAGGCAATACCGCGGATATACATGGTTGACTGACCTGGGCCAGCGCCCCCTGCGGAAACGTTGGGCAGTTCAAGGAGGTAGTCGTTAAAATTGGTGACCCCTCGCTGATTCAGTGATTCTTCAGTGAGCGCGGAGACTGCAACGGGAACATCTTGCAGACTCGCCTCCTGTTTGGTCGCCGTGACAACGACTTCCTCTAATTGCGCCTGGGCACTGGTGGCGGCGAGCATGGGCATGAGGGCCGTGCCGACCGCTGTTGCGAGCGTGTGGCGTCTCAGGTTATGGGGATAGGACATGGGCAACTCCATCGTTAGGTTTATGATCTATTTTCATGGTGCCAACGGCAAAGTCTAACGCAGCTAATTTGCAATTGCATCCTGCCACAGACGGAGTGTAAGCCACTGAAAAATATAATTTTTATGATTTTGGATTGGCCTTACACCTACATTTTTTGTGGGTTCTTTGGGGTTCTCCGGCGTTGGTCACGGTTTTTGCAAGCACCTGAGGCCCTCACCCCGGAATTACTTGCTGGCCGTCCCGATCTGCGGTCAGTAACCACTTCGGGATGGATTGTGTCTCGGTACCTCTGGCGGGGTTGTGACCCGCAGCCTGTCAATCAGAGCAACTGATGCGAAGAGACTGGGCTAAACGAGTGGCAGGGCGCTTGCGGGGTGGGGCCTACAGGGCCGTGATGAAATCTGTATGATGTCGAGCGCGCCGTATCTTCTGATTCGGCGCACCCCGGACCAATAACAGCGCTGACTTCAACAGGGGGATTTGTGGGGACTCGCATACGCTTCGATATTGACGGCCCAGTCTTTTTTCCAGCCTTGCTCATCCTTCTGAGCGCGACAGCCGGTGTGCTTATGATTCCCGGCGAGGGCCGATCGGTGTTCACCGAGCTACAGAATGCAATTGTTGCCACGGCCAGCTGGTTCTACGTGCTGGTTATCGCAGCGGTCTCGGTAATGGTGGTTGTGCTGGCGTTTTCCCGGTACGGGGATATCAAGCTGGGGCCAGATCATGCCAAGCCTGCCTATGGCTTTGCCTCCTGGTTTTCGATGCTGTTCGCGGCGGGTGTCGGTATCGGCTTGATGTTCTACGGCGTGGCAGAACCTGTCATGCACTACTTGAGTCCGCCAGCAGGGGAGGCCCAGACCTCAGCCGCTGCTGCCGAGGCCCTGCAGCTCACGTTCTTTCACTGGGGGTTCAACGCCTGGGCAGTGTACGCGGTGGTTGCCATGATGTTGGCTTATTTTGCCTACCGCCATGACCTGCCCTTGACGCTTCGCTCTGCGTTTTATCCCCTTATCGGTGAGCGGATTTATGGACCAATCGGTGCGGCGGTTGACGTTTTCGCGGTGGTCTGCACCACCTATGGTATTTCTGTGAGCCTCGGGCTGGGTGTTCTCCAGATCAACTCTGGCATGAACTACCTGTTTGATATTCCCATTGCCACTTGGGTGCAGGTCATCCTGATTTTTTGTGTCATGGCGCTGGCCACGATTTCTGTTCTGTTGGGTTTGGACGCCGGGATTAAAAGACTCTCGGAGACCAATACGGTCCTCGCAGTGCTGCTGTTGATCGGTATCTTGCTGGCTGGACCCACCGTTTTACTCCTGTCTGGTACCTTGCAAAACTTCGGTGGCTACGTGGCCAGCCTGGTTCCCAAGACCTTTAATCTTTATGTCTATAACCCGTCGGATTGGCTGGGTGGCTGGACTATTTTCTACTGGGGGTGGTGGATCAGCTGGGCGCCCTTTGTCGGGATTTTTGTTGCCCGAATATCTCGAGGCCGCACAATCCGCGAGTTTTTACTCGGCGTGATCATAGCCCCCACCTTGTTTATTTGCCTGTGGATGGGAACGCTGGGCGGCAGTGGCATCGACCTGATCGGCAATCAGGGTCACGCAGAACTGGGTGCGGCAATCCAGCAAAATCAGGCGGTAGGCCTGTTCAGGTTCCTCGATTTCTTGCCCGGCACACAAGTCTTGTCGCTGATTTGCCTGATGATGATTGTGATCTTTTTTGTTACCTCAGCCGATAGCGGCGCCATGGTGCTCAATATGTTGAGCGCCAAGGGTCAGGACAATACGCCAGCGACTCAGCGCTCCGTATGGACGGTGGTCATCGCTGCAATTGCCTCTGTGCTGCTGGTTGGCGGTGGCTTGCAGGCACTGCAAACCGCGACCATTGCCAGCGCTCTTCCATTTTCGGTGGCGCTTTTGGGCGCTTGTTGGGGCTTTTGGCGGGCTCTGTTTCGGGATGCAGCGAAGCGTACCGCAGTCTCGGTTCACCCGCCCAACGAATCCGAGGCTGATCACTGGCGCAATCGTTTGAAAAATCTGCTGGCTTACCCGGCGGATGACACAATCCGCAGTTTTCAGCAGGAGACGGTCGTACCTGCGATGCGTGAATTCATTGGCGAACTTTCTCGGCACGGTGTTAATGCCGACGTAAGAACCGCGACTAAAGGCGCCTCCCGCCTGGAAGTCTATCAAGGCGATGACGTGGATTTTGTTTATGAAGTCCAGTGTCGTCCCCATCCTCGGCCCGATGCCACGCAGGTGGGACAGGCGATTAATACCATGAAGGACAGTGATATTTTCTACCGTGCTGAGGTGCATTTGGCTGAGGGAGGTCAGGACTACGACATCATGGGTTGGACTCGTGAACAGGTGGTGCTGGACATCTTGAACCAGTATGAGGATCACCTGCACTTCCTGCATACCTTGCGCTAAGGGCGTCAGGACGCGGCGGTCACCAGTGGAATATTTGCCAGGGAAGTAAAAGTAGCTTTCAGCTTGCTACCACTATCAGCCTACATGGGCCCGGGTAATCGAATTCCTCTCCTCGGTCCGGAAGGCTATCGGTGCGGGGGCTAGCGCACGATATCGATTTCGGTAATCGGCGCTTTGGCCCTTGAAGGGTTGATTTGATTCATCGCCGGCACCATTTGTTGCAGCGCTGCCTGGCGGTTGTCTGGCGCTGGATGGGTGCTCAAGAACTCGGGGGGTCGGGCATCGCCGAGGTCGCCCATTTTCTGCCAGAGAGTGACTGCCGCTTCGGGATCGTAGCCAGCCCGGGTCGCGAGTTCCATGCCAATCTCATCAGCTTCGCCCTCGGCGGTGCGGCTATTAGGTAATTCCAGTGCCACATTTGCGAGCAAGGCCGCCCCTGCGACCGCGGCACCGCTGTTGTCCGATGCAGCCCCGATTGCCGCCACACCAACGGTGGTGGCAATGGCCATCGACATGCGCTCCGCCGTGTGGTTCGCAAGTGCATGGGATATTTCATGCCCCATGATCTGGGCAAATTCATCGTCGGTGAGCTTAAGTTGTTCGAACAGGCCCGTATACACCGCCATGCGGCCACCGGCCATGCACCAGGCATTCACCGTCTCTGGATCGTCGATAATGGCAACACTCCATTCCCAGTCCCTGCTCTCCGGGAAGTTCCGTTCAGCAATGCTGACAAGGCGACCCGTGATGTTGGCAACACGCCCGACAGTGTCCGGATCGCTAACCAGCTTTCCTTCATCGTCTAGCTCCTTCACGGTTGTCAAATACGCAGCTTCCGATTCAACGATGGCAGATTCGGGGGATATCAACAGAAACTGACTGCGGCCAGTAGGGCTGCTGGCGCACCCCGCGCACAGTGTTCCGATAAGGATAAGAGCCAGAGGTCTGATGAATGAAGTCGTCATGCTATCCCCTCTCATGAATGTGGACTAGCCAGGTTCGGATTCTGCACCTGCGGTCGTTCTTAATAGGCCCCGATAGACCCCGCGAGCGTTGGAGGCGCCCGTGACGACTTTGAAGACGTCCTCGGCTATTGGCATCGCGACGTTATGCTCCCTCGCGAGCTCAATAACAGTCGGCGCGCTTTTCACCCCTTCGGCAACCATGTGCATCGACTCAATAATAGATTCTATGGAATGGCCCTTGGCAAGTTCCAATCCCACATGACGGTTCCGGCTTTGGGGGCTGGTACAGGTGGCTATCATGTCCCCCATGCCGGCGAGGCCGGCAAAGGTTTCTGCCTTGCCTCCGAGCGCAGTACCGAGCCTTGTAATCTCTGCCAGTCCACGGGTAATCAAGGCGGCACGAGTGTTATCACCAGCACCCAGTCCGTCCCCCATGCCAACGGCGATGGCGATGATATTTTTAAGTACGCCACCCAACTCGCAACCAATCACGTCAGGATTGGTATAGACCCTGAACAAGCCCACGTTGAGAAGCGGCTGTAACCAGCTATTTGGTGTTGGATCGTCCAGAGCGAGAACACTTGCCGCTGCCTGACCAGCCAGAATTTCCCTCGCCAGATTAGGACCGGTGAGGACGCCGGT
This sequence comes from uncultured Halieaceae bacterium, assembly GCA_913056165.1. Lineage (GTDB taxonomy): Bacteria > Pseudomonadota > Gammaproteobacteria > Pseudomonadales > Halieaceae > Luminiphilus. The sequence continues at coordinate 40,606 of CAJXMD010000011.1, read as the reverse complement.
CGGTCTACCTGGAGCAATCTCTCGGCACACTTCCGTCATGCTGAGACGAGTCTCCCGCTCAAGGCCTTTGGTGAGTGAAATAACCGGGGCACCCGCAGGCAGGCTGTTCGAAATTGCTGCAAGCACAGCGCGGAAATTATCCGATGGCACCGCAATGAGCACGGCATCGGCGTCGGCCACAACAGCTTCAATGTCGGTGCTGGCCCGCAATGACGCGTGGAGCTTTGCATCGCCCAGATAGCGGCTGTTAGTGCGTAGGTCGTTGATTTCCGCGACCGTTTTGCTGTCTCTGGCCCAAAGCTGCACCTCGGCATTTCGGCTGACAAGGGAGGCAACCGTGGTCCCCCAACTGCCGCCTCCAAGGACTGCAAGCTTATAGGCCGCCACGGGCTTTGTCCCTTAAGGTCGCGTTTCCACGGCGTGCAATTGCCGATGCGCGACAGATCTCCGCCCGTCTGATCAAGGCGTTCAGCTTCTCGGCCTGCGTAGCGCGCGCAGAAAGATAATCAGGCAGCGAATGGTCTGTGAGCTGCCGGGCGCTGAGCATGCTCCAGCAGTTTTTAAACAACAGTTTTAGCATTGAGGCCTCGCTCGAAATTCGCCGTTGCAAGAGAGACTGCCTTCCATAATTCATACACCGATCGATGAAGTCCTCTTCGTCGATGGATTCATTCTCGTTCAGACTGGCCAATAAGTCAGCACCAATGCTGTAGGACTCAGCAAACATTTGCAGCGTCATATGAGCAACTTGTGGGTTCATCTCTGCTAACAGCGCTCGGGCGCCGCCGCTGCCTTCACCGAGCAAACGCTCCCAGTCGGGGTGGAGTCGCGACATCTCCTCCTCGATCTCGACCCTGAATTCCTCAGTGGGCGGATAGAAAAATTCAAACTTGAATAGATCTCTGGTCTCAAGGACTTCGCTCCAGAATATGTCGACCGGATTTGTCTCATTGTTATCCATTTCGGCAACGGCGGTGAGCGAGAGTTCAATAATGGCCCGATTAACGAAGAAGTGAACAATAGTATTGCGGTAATAGCTGGCGACCGCGGCCTGCCCCGCTTCAATACCGTAGACCGTGGCAGGTCCCCCCGTGAAGCGGGCAACCAGGCCTTCTTCGATCATCAGATCCAGAAGTTTTTCAGTACCCTCTGCATACTGCCGGTCGAAATCGGGCGACATTCTCAGATTTCGTTTACGCGCCCAGGCAATGATGTCTGCTACGTCCGAGGAGACCTCGGCCTCTGTCAGCGCACGGGGGTAAACCCCTAGCAACACCATGGAAACCACGGCAGGGTAGGTAATCGGGGTGACTCGATTAGCTTCAACAGCCACCTGAAAAGCAACCTTCGATAGCGCAAGGCGGTCTTCTGGATCTGGTGCCGACGGTAGGATTACCGGGTCTCCGAAATCGACGTATATTTTCCCCATGGGGCGCGCGAGGCTCCGCAGATAGCCAACCAGCCAGCCAAGAGACTCGGGCGCCTTTGGCACGCCCGATTGCTCACGGGCATATTCTTCTGCATCGCGAATCAGGTCATAGGATACCGTGACGGGAATAATATGAATGTCTTGAGCGCCTGCGTTGTAGCAACCTTCGAGGACATATTTGAGGACACCGTATTTCGGCGGCATCAGCTTGCCTAGACGTGAGCGAGTTCCTTCAAACGACCACGTCAGCGGAAAGCGTTTTTCCATCAAGTAACCCACGTACTGGCGAAGGGTGGCTTTGTAGACATCGTTGTCGTTGAAACTGCGTTTGATGAAGATGCCGCCGGCGCGTCTGACCAGCCCGCCCAGAAATGGGATGTTTAAATTTGCGCCGGCAAAGAAATGGGGTACTGGAAAATTATTGTCAAACAGCAGTTTTGGTACCACGAAACCGTCGATATAGGTTTTGTGGGTCCAGAGCAGAGCGGAAGGGTGGTTACGCACCATGGCGCGTACACGTTCCAGATCCTCAGGGGAGTAATTCAGGCGAGGTTCATAGCCCAGACCCAGACACACGTTGCAGAACTTTATCCATACATCCAGCCAGAAGCTTGTAGGGATTGAGATCATCTCTTTAAAGTAGTCATTAACCTCTCTCACCACATCGGAGCGAGAGCGTTCCTCTTGGTTGGCGATTGCGTAAAGTCGAGCTTTGAACTCCTGATTATTTCTCAAGGATTGAGCGACGTATCGAGGGACTTTGTAGCGGCCCCCCTGTAGCTTGCGCTCCGCCATGTCTAATACGATTACTGCCTGTCGTGCGATAAAGACAGCAAAGTCCTCGGGACGCTGCTCTGGTGCAAGATCATATTTGGATAGAAAGCGGTCCCCCATCGCAGTGACTGTGTCAGGCGCTCCTTTGATGAGATGAACACGCTCTGGGTGACGCTTGAGTGTGCGTCTGGCACGAACCCAGCCAGGCCTCCGCTCCGGCCCTTGAATCAGATGGCGCAAGCGAGGTCCCGACGCATAGGCTTTGTCGCTGGGCGTCCAGGCAATGCGAATGGGAATGACGATGGCCTCAGTAGAAAGGCTAATTGCGTTACTTAGTCCGAGTGTTTGTAGAGGCTTCCGATCATCTCCCAGTGCTAGGACTACCTGTTGGCATGCTGCTTCAGCAGGGCGATGATGTTCTATCCAGGCTTCCAGTAATCGCTGTTCGAGTGAGCTGTTGGTATCAAGCAGGAAAATCGCTGGGCGGCCATCAGACGGCCATGGTGAGTTGCTTGGCTCTATTAAACTTTCCAGACCGGCCATGGGGTTCTACCGCTTGCCCCGCGAGTTCGTAGCCTTTTTGGTCGCCGCTCTTTTTGTCGGGGCTTTTTTCGACGCAGTGGACTTTGCAGTTCGAGTGGACTTTGTCGCTGCTCCCGCTGGTTTTCGGGCGCCGGTTTTTTTCTTGGCAGCTGCAGCTTTGCTTTTTACTGTGCTGCTTTTTTCGCTCGCCCTTTTAGCCGCGGGTTTCTTGGAGGCTGCTTTTTTGGTGGCGCTACTTTTGGCTGTCTTGGTGCGCGAAGCGCGCTTTTTAAGCTCCGGACGCATATCGTCAGGCAGGTTCCTTTTGTCCCGTACAACTTCCTCTAGAGATTGCTCCGGTTGCCCAAGCGCATTTAGAAATAGGTTTCTCACCTGATTTACCTGTGCATCCATTCGATCCAGTGACCAGTCGCTGGTATCAACCGGAGGTAGCACGTCTACCCGGACCTTACCGGGCTTGAAAAGAAAATCTCCTTTGGGCGCGATATCTCCCGCGTTGTGAATGACAACCGGCACGATGGGTACGCCCACTTGAAGGGCAATATGGAAGCCCCCTTTTTTAAATTGCGCCAGTTTACGACTGGGCGTTCGGGTCCCTTCAGGGGCGATGACCAGCGATTTGTTTTGTTCTTGCATGGCCGATACAAGGGGCTTCATTGACTCGATCGCTTTCTCACGATCTGATCGGTCGATAAAAACAACGCCGGCAATTCCCATTGCCTGGCCGATGAGCGGCATGCGCTGAATTTCCTTCTTGCCTACGGCCACGACGTCACGTCTCACCAGACTGGCCATAATGGCTACGTCAGCCTTGCTCTGGTGATTGAACATGAACACGGCGGGGCGCTGGCTCCAGAGATGTTGCTCACCGGTCACCTCCAGCTCGAGTCCAATCAGCGCGTTGCAGGTTTCCGCAAACAGAGACATTGAGAAATTGAGCGAGTCTCTTTTCGAGCCGGTCAGGGCGTAGACAGGCAACGCGGCGGCAATACTACTCACCACAGATCCGGTCGCCGCAACCGTCCTTAGGAAACGATTAACGCTTACTTTCCCTCGGCTGTCGAAGGTCGCCGTCGGCCATTTGCGCTCAGCAGTTACCTTTTTCAGTTTCTTTCGGGGATTCAGTGTCACTGGACGTCCGACGTGTTCCAGAAGCTGGATGTCGTCGGTGCTATCGGAGTAGAAAAAGCTGTTATCCAAATCCGCGCCTGCGAGGGAGGCGAGTTTTTCGGCGGCGTCAACCTTGCCCTGCCCAAAGCAGGTGGGTTTTATCACTCCGCCAGTGAATACACCTTTCTTCACCTCCAGTTCCGTGGCGAAGACGTGGTCGATATCGAGATCTTGAGCCGCAGGGAGAACCTGATAGGGCGTTGCCGAGCTGATAATGGCTATCGTATGGCCCTTGGCACGATGGGCCTCAATGAGTTTCCGCGTCTCCGGATAAATGAGGCGTGCAATTTTTTTGCGGAAGAGCCGTTCGGCATTGGCGATGTAGGTTTTTTCCTCTTTGCCTGCCAGATACTGGGCATGTACTGCCATCAACGCGGAAAATCCCATACTGCCCAGGCCAAATCCTGTGAGGGCTCGTGTCAGTTCAACGAGTTCCTCTCCGCGCAGTTCTCCCTGTGCCAGCGAATCCTGCAGGAATACGGTCGCGGAGTAACCCGCTATGATGGTGCCGTCGAAGTCAAATAGGGCGGCCACCTGCGGCCCTGATTCGGCCGCATGGATGTCAGCGATTAATGATTTGAGCGTCATGAACGTCGCCTGAATTTAAGCATTCGATGCATGAAATGGTCCCCCGGCCAATGCCGCGGGTGTGTGCGGCAACCAAAAAGCTATTAAAAGCTAATTCAAGGCAAAATGCAGGTGACTAAATCACAGCGGGGTAGCCGATTTTCCGCGGTCTCGGTTACATTCGCGGGGTAGCCTCCCAGAGAGGCCCTGAGGTTTCAGCCTCCTAAGGAGGCCCTAAGGTTAAAAGGAGCGTGAGTGGAATACGGAGCAATCAGTCTGGTGCCGACCGCCCTGGTGCTGGTGCTGGCTATTTGGAGCCATCGCACCCTCGAGTCAGTGATCGCTGGTGCGATTCTGGCATTTGTCATTATGGATGGCTGGCAGTTTGCAGATCGATTGGCGACGGTTTCGACCGAGGTGCTTGCCGACGAGGTCACTGCCTGGGTCATTTTAGTCTGCGCGCTATATGGAAGCTTTATTGCGCTGCTGGTTAAGGGCGGCGGTTCCTACGCGTTTGGCGAATGGTTGACAGGAAGACTGAAGGGCAAGCGCAGCAGCTTACTAGCTACCTGGTTGTTGGGTTTGGTGATTTTTCTTGATGACTATCTCAATTCCTTGACGGTTGGCGCGACCATGAAGTCTGTTACCGACAGATTCAAAACCTCTCGGGAAATGCTGGCTTATGTGGTCGATTCCACGGCCGCACCGATGTGTCTGTTAATACCTATTTCGAGTTGGGGCGTGTACTTCGCAGGATTACTTGAAAAAAATGGAGTAGCGGAATCCGGGCAGGGAATAGCGCTTTTCGTCGAGTCTATTCCGTATATGTTCTACCCGTTGCTTGCAGTTGTTGTCGTTCCCCTCGTTATTGTCGGCGTCATTCCGCTTGTGGGTCGTATGCGAACTGCCGAACAACGCGCCGAGGAAACCGGGGATTTGGGTGTTTTCGAAGACCCCGCGCTCGCGGTTCAGTCGTCACAAAAGGCAACCATGTGGGTGTTCTTTCTACCCATCCTCTCCCTGTTGTTCTTTACCGTATTTCCGACCGTCGATCTGCTTAGAGGGGTAATTCTGGGCGTCGTGATTACCTTGGTTCAGTATGGACTTTTAGGGATCATGCCCCTGAGAGAACTGTTTGATACCTGCGTGGAAGGCCTGAAATCGATGGTGCCGGTGCTCTCTATGTTGCTTGCGCTTTTTGTTTTCGTCGAGGCGAATAATGCTATAGGACTGACAGATTATGTAATCGCCGCTGTAGAGCCTTACATGAACGGAACGCTTTTGCCGGTCCTGATTTTTATTACCATGTCGGCGGTCTCTTACACCACGGGTTCCAACTGGGGCGTCATTGCGATAGCGATGCCAGTCGCTTTCCCCTTGGCAGAGGCCTTCGACGTGAGCATTCCGCTGGTCGTTGGGGCCTTGTTATCTGCGAGCGGCTTCGGAAGTCATGCCTGTTTTTACTCAGACTCTACGGTGCTGAGTGCTCAGGGTGCCGGCTGTAAAACCTATGACCATGCCATTACACAGCTACCTTATGCCCTGATTGGTGCCGGCGGTGCGGCGATTCTCTTTATGGCTGCCGCGATGGTCGGTTAGGGTATGCAAAGTGCTGCGCAAGTGGGCGCAACGGTTTTGTTTATTTCGCTGAAGTGAGTGCTTTCGCCCTGAAGCTGGCGTAGTTATCAATTGCCTGCTGCCGTTTAGGAGCAAATTTCTTGAGCTCTTTGTCGCAGGACTTTTTCGACACGGTGAAGCGATCCAAGACACTTTTGCCAATTAATGAAATGCCTCCGGTGGCCACGGCAAGACTGCCTTGAATAATTGTTCCTTCAGGATCAAGGGTGACTTGCGGTTCAGCCAGAGTACCCCCTACACCCACGAAGGGGTTGAAGGCCGACGACGCGCTAATCCCAAATCCTCGCTGGGGTACGGTGTTGAAGGTCGCAAAAACTTTTTCGCTGGCAAAGTCCAGTTCAGCCTTGCTGATTACGGCAAGTTTATTGGTTACAAAGGTCACCAGAGGATCGCCTTTGAGCTTGCCGTCTTTGATACTTGCGATTGCCGCCAAGCACTCGACCTGATTGTAGGGGTCAGATTCTCGTAAGGGGTTTACCAGCGTCAGCAACTCATCAAGAAAGGCATTGGTGAGCAACCCTTGTCCCTGAGAGACAATGCGCCCTTGGCCGCCGATAATTTCGATTCCTCCGGACACTGACGCAGCCAGATCCCGTGTATTGTCACCCGATCCGTAGACGGCCAAACGCATATCGTAGCGAGGCAAAGCATCGATATCCTCTGGGGTGAGGATGGGGACACCAATATTGATTTCTTCGCTCGAGAGACGCAGACCAAAGTGATTCTGCCCATTCATAGTGGAGGCAAAACCTTTCACCTGTGCTCTCCCGGAGGTCTCGTCGAAAATCTGCAGGTCTTCGATAATCAAATTGCCTTGGCTCACCGTAGCATGTAGATCGAGGGAGTCGAGATCACGGGTGTGGCCCTGAATAAGTCCAATGTCCAGTGTGATATCAGCGTCAAATGTATTCAGCACCCCTAAGTCAATCGGAGTCTCCGGGATCAATGTGCGTTTTCTTGATGTGGCTTGGGCGGTCTGTGGTGTGGCTGAATCATCGTCGCTTCCCGCGGTGCCCACCGGTGGTTTCGTATAGGGTCGTAGATCGAGACTGGGCGCACTCAAGCTCATGGTAATGACAGGACGAGACGGGTTTGCAATATTCAATGAGCCGGTTATTTCACTTTCACCGCTACTGATACTGAAGTTTTTCGCGTTCAGCTGTTCTTGGTCGCCCTCAAAAAGGAGATCCAATGACAGGTTTTCTGGAGGCAACGTCACACCGAGTAAATCGCTGAAGTGACTGACATCCGCGATGGCTGACGTTAACGTTAAATCGGTATTGTCGAAGCTCTCGCCGTGGTGATAGGTGCCCTCGACGAAAAGCGTAGAATTATCCTCCAGACGAACTTCTAGCTTGTTCATTGTCCACTGTTCGGGCCGAAAGGATCCGTCAATCACCACCTCGCCACCAATCGCGGCACCTGTTGGCGCTTTCTGCAGCCACTCGAGCATATTGGTGCTCTTGAGTTCTGCTGACAGATCAAACGAACTGGCGTCAGCATCTCCCACGAAGCTTCCTGATCCCCGCGTACTACCCAATCTGAGGTTGACATTGTTGAGCGCGAATTGAGGAGGGCGAATATCAAGCTCACCGTTAACAGAGAAGGGTGCGGCTGCAAGCTGATCGTTAAAGATTTTTGGAAATTGAGAATGAAGCCAATCTGCCCCATGAAATCCCGATAGGCTGGAGGAGTTGGCGTCCAGCACTAGCGCAGTCGATAAATTTTCGGCATCAATCGATACCCTCCCGGTCGCAGCCAGGCTTCCAAGGTCGAGAGAGTCTACCTGTAGGTCAATTACGCCGGCCTTCGCCGTGAGATTAATGTTACCCGTCATCGGGTTATCCATTAATTGTTCAGCCGGAGTCGACGCGAGCCAGTGACTTAGGTAGGGCCTTAGTGATTTCAGTTCCGCGCTGGCGCTGACAGAGATCACCGAAACCTCGGTATCAAAAGGAATGACGCCTGACGTCTCCAGAGAATCCGCTGCAATGCGTAACCTTGCATTGGTAAAGGAGACCCCTTCATCCTCTATAGTGAGCGGCAGCTCAATATCCCACGCCCCTTCGGGCGTAACTGGGATGTCAAAAAGCGCGGCAACCGAGTCAATATCCTCATTGTTGCCAGCGATATTGAACTGACTGCCTCGCAATGAGTTGGCGCTGCTTACTATCCCCGTTACTTCGTAATCGCCATAGTCGCTTTCCAACGTCGCATCGATTTTGGAGCCATCGGGAAGGGCGTTCACAGAGATCAAGGTGGTCACGGGACCAGACAAATCTACTGGGGCTCCAATCAATTGATTGTAGATTGATATGTCAGGTACAGATGCCTGCATCTTTATGTTGGCACGCGCCGGGGTGCTGATATCCGGAATAGTGGCGGAGGCGTCAAACTGAAGCCTTCCCACACTTACACGTGCGTCCTCGATCGAGATTGAAGGTCCATCTCGATCGACTTGGGCCACCATTGAAAAAGGAACCTCAGGTATAGTCACTGCGGTGAACATGGCCGCTACCCGCGACGCATCGGGGCCCGATACGGATACCGCGAGATGCCCTGTTTCAGGGTTTAGAATGTGGTCAACAGTGCCCGATGCCACCAAAGCAAACTCACCCACTTCGCCATTAATGTTGATTGAGGTTTCCTCTGCGAAGCGCGCCAGATCTACCTCGACATCCAAAGGCCCGGTGGTAAAGCGGTCCATCCCCAGCAGGTCGGTGAGGTATTCAATGCTGGGACCTTTAACGTCTATATTTAGAGTAGGCCTCGAGGGCGTTAGCACATCAACAAAGTTGGCTTGACTGGAAAAAGTCACCTCACCATAGTTCATCCGACCTTCAACTGCTATTTTCCGTATGGCGAGTATTTCAGAGACTGGCGCGAGGGAAAATGAACCCACCAGCCGGGTATCATTCAACATGCTGTCAATGTCGAGGACAGCATGGTCTCCCTCAATGCTTTGATTCAAGTTTCCTTTCCATACAACCAGAGGTCGATCAGGCTGGATAAAAGAGACCTGTAACCCGTCTATCGTTGCGCTGCGGAAAAAAAGAGGTAGTGAAGGTCGTTCCACTGACTGAGAAGCTGGGACATCCGATTGATTCAACGTAAAGGGCCAGTTGACCTCGCCGGCGGCATTTTTATTGAGGCGAACAATGGGGTTGCTTGCCCTGACAGATTCCAGAAAGACCGGCTTTTTGAATACATCAGCAAGAGCAACTTCCACTTCCAGTTGATCCGCGGCAAAGAACGCAGGTCCTGAAAAATTCGCCGGTTGTTCTACGACGGCATTCTCGATGGTGAGTTTTAGCTGACCGTCGCGAATATCGATCTGATGGCTGCCAATAGCAACAGCGCGCCCGAGCGCTGAAGACGCCAGCTGAGTGGCAAGGTCTCGTAGGCCAGCGCTGTTGCGGGCAAACCAGATAGAGGCTAACCCAATGGCCAATACCAGAATTAGCAGAACTATGGCACGTATTAGAAGACGCAAGATTTTTCCGACAGATTTTCGCTGGAACTGGAGAGTAGAGCGTTATGCGGACACTGTCGAGGTGGCTGGTTTTTTTCGGCCTATCGACCCCACCGTTGTCGCCGCAAGCTTGTGCTAGCGAGTGATTGAGGTCGGTCGGGTCAGCGTCCAAAAGCCTTATATTAGCGATCGTCGAGATCAATATGCTGTCTGAAGAGTGGTAAACGTTCATCCAAGCGATGACTAACAAATAACAGGGTCGTATGCCGGCGTTTATCCAGGGTGTCCATTAAATTAAGCACCCGGGAACGATTGGTCTCATCGAGGCCCTGGGTTGGTTCATCCAAAATGAGCAGCAGGGGCGACTTCACAAGCGCACGGGCGATCAGGACCAATCGCTGTTCGCCATAGCTTAGGTGCTGGAAAGGCGCTTTGTCATAACCCTTGAGGCCGGCGGCGATGAGCCACTGCCTCGCAATGCGGGTTTGGTGCTCTGATACGGCATCGTAGACTCCGATGGAATTGAAGAAGCCTGAGCAGACGACGGTGAGGGCATTACACCGAATTCGATAGCGACGGTGAAGATCATTACTGACGATCCCCATGTCCTGCTTCAGCTCCCAGATGGATTCCCCTGATCCTCGCTTTACACCAAGTATCTCTACAGCGTTTGAATAACATTGAGGGTTATCTCCTGTGACTAAGCCCAGCAAAGTAGATTTCCCGGACCCATTGCTTCCAGTGATAAGCGTGTGCTCCAGAGGTTTCACTTGCAGTGGTTGCTCACTGAGCACGGTGTTGTCGCCATAGCGAACGGTCGCTCCCGGAATATCAATGAGGAACCGATGTGGGTAGTCATCAAGAGGCATCGCGGTGTCGGGCCAATCTGGTTGTGGTGCAGTTGCGAATAGCTCGCCGAGCAGACTCTGGATTTTTGATGCGTCGAGCTCACCATGAGCCTTGACCTTGCCAGCGTCGACCGTGGCGAGCTGTCTGCACCAAGCAGGGACATCACCCCTGTTGCTGATCATAAAGACTATGGTGAGGCCACCGTCCACGACGGTTTTGAGTGCGGCGATGAGGCGTTGGCAGGACTCAACATCAAGACTATCGAACGGATTGTCCAGAATAAGGCAAGTCGCACCCTCAAGGATGGCTTGTGCAATCAGTAATTTTCGGCTCTCCCCGGTGCTGAGCAAACTGTAGGGTGCATCCAGTCGATGCCGCAGATTGAGCAGATCAATCAGGGGGTGTTCGAGTTGATTTTGGGGTAAAAAATCTTTTGCACAGGTGGCAGTGTCTTCCTCGGCGAGCAAATCATTGGCGGCGAGTCGCAACTCCTGTTCGTAGATGCGTTGCTGGTTCTCAAAAGAAATTCCCCGAATCTTTTCGTCGGGGTTGAAATACATACCATGTTCGCCAGCGGCTAATGGCAGTTCACCCGTCAGCAACTGATAAACAAACTGCTTGCCAGCTCCATTCTGGCCAACAACACACCAGCTCTGACCTCTATCGATGCGCCAGCTTTCGATATCTAGCTGCTCGTTTTTAAAGGAGTCGATTTTGAAGACTACATCTGATAGCACTTGATTCACCCATGCTGGTTTCGCCAGTGCCTGCGCCGAGCGAAGAGCTCGACAGTGTAATCAAAGCTGGCAATGTTATGTGTACTAAGTTTTAGGCGTATTAAATGCGTCTTTCTCAGACCGGTCGTGGGGTAGTCAATTCAGTGGAGTATCGGGCCCGTGGATAATCCGATTTGGCGACCGGAGTATCTTGTAGGGGATGATGGAAGCCCGACGATGAGCGTGCTTAGGTAGTCGATCTTCTGCTCCACTTGATAGTGCGGGGTTAAGCGCCCAACCGCCTCTAGTGTGCCCTGTGCGAGAGAGAAAAAATGGTCGTACCACAGGGGAGAGTGAGCCAAGCAGCAGCGGCGCATAGGTTCGAGCTCCCAAGGGGTGGGCGTGTCTGGCCATCCGATGTCGCGAGCCAGTGCAACGCTACTCTCTGCTGTCCAGTGACGGCTGATCAGCTCGAGATGATTAACAACGTCAATAGGCCAATGCTTGCGAGCGTGACAGATCGTAATCGCTTGTTGCCATGGGGGTTGCTCTTGGGACATTCGCCGTTATTTCCACGGGTTAAAGGGTTGAAACAGTATCTCGACTCAGTCTTTATAAAACATTTGCATTGGACGCCAATGGTTTGGCACTGGGCGTCAAGCTGCCATTTTTTGACAGAATTCCAGCGTAATTGCCCGCTTTTCTCCATCTCAGCAACACAGTCCGTGTGTCTAATTGGTGCTTATCTAGACTAAAGTGGAAGGATTGATGATGCAGGAATTAACCTTGTGGCAGGCGATGACGCCCTGGGCTGTCAGGTCGTTAAAAGATAAACAAGGATGGCAGCTTCAACTATCAGCAAAAGGGGATACTTTCGCGCTGATCAAACCATCACGCCATCGTGCTCAAGCGGTAGCGGAATCGGTCTGGGCGCCACGTTTTGGGCTGGCTGCGGTGGCGCGTATTACGCTTCCTCAAGAGTTGGTCACCCAGCTCAAAGTCGGTTCGGTCGCCTACGAGGATCATCGGGATTACGTGATTCCAGCGGATCAGCTTGGTGCTTTATCGTTATTCTTGACGAAGCCAATTAGCATTGTGGATGTAGTTACCCGACAGTACGCTGACAGGCCTCAGTTTGCGCTGACCGGCTAGTTAAATTTTTATAAATTCGATGAGCTTATCCTCGGTTACCCGAGCCTCCCATTGCTGGATGATGGCCGGCTCATGGCAGATCATGGCGGCCTGAAACCCGGCACGCGGGAGCGCGGGGCTCTGGTGTGTCGCTCGGCTCGGCAAGCGTAAAGGCGAGCCCAGCAACATGCCCATGGTGCCGGTCCGCTGAAATTTGATGAGTGCCTCCCGTGCACACCATACACGCAAAAAGTTTGCCATACGGTCTTGGGGTGCTGTGGCGTAAAAATCCTCTCGGTCCTCGTCCGAAAAATAGCGGTTTACAATTTTCTCAACATCATTAGCGCGGTGATGTTCGATATCGACCCCAATGTCACCGGCTGAGGACAGAGCAACCATCACAGCGCCCGCTGTATGCGAAAGGCTGGCGGCGGCAACGCCCTCATCGCTGATGAGGCGGATTGATTGATCGGACTGAGTTTCAACACGCCAATTACCAGCCAGCGTTGTCGCTGCCAGCTGCTGTAACAGAAACCTTGCGATGATGGACTCTTTTTTAGCCGCCGATCCTTTCCTAGCCTCCAGTCTTGCCCGTTCGGTTGCAGCAAGGTCGGCGTACCACCTATCGATGGTTACCTGCTCGATTTTTTCGGGATCAAACAAAGTAGCGGCTGCTTTCATGGCTGTGTGCTCATTGGTCAACGCCAACTGTGACAAGGTATGCTATCCAAACTCCGGTCAAAAAAAACAGTAGCTATGAAAACCTTATTTCTTCTCTTGTTGTCACTCGCTCTTCTTGGGGGATGCAGCAGCAAGCCCACCTATGAATTTGATTATGATCATGGTTTTGATTTCGCACAGTTCAAAACCTATCACTGGTACGACGATATGGTGAAATCGGAGATGGCGACTTACCGGAAAATGAACGCCTCTGACAAACGGATTCGGGAAGTCGTCGGTAATGAGCTATTCCGCCATGGTTTCAAGGAGAGCGATTCCCGCTCGGCGGATTTCTGGATCAATTACACGATATCCAGGCAGCGCCAGCAGATTTCCAGATCGACAGGCTACGACCAGGGTATGCACGGCAGCGTCGGCGCGGGGACCTACGGCAAGAGCGTCAGCGTGGGCTACAGCTCTGGGCCATCGGTTCGGGAGTATGAGGAGGGGACCGCTATTCTCGATATTATTGACGCATCGTCGCAAAAGATTGTTTGGCGCGGAATTGCGGAGGGCCGTCTCAAAGACCACCCTTCCATGAATGAGCGTTACAAAGTCACCGTCGAAGTCACCCGCGAGCTGCTGGCCGAGTTTCCCCCTGCACCATAAAACCGTGGGGATATTATGTTTCAAGCCCCGCCGCTTCGTTGGGGTGGTAGTCTGTTACTTGGTATGGATGGTTGTGGGGCTCTAGCTTCCGCAGCGCTCAACGAACTCCTGAGGCGACATACCCATCCAGCCCTTGAATGCTCTGGAGAAAGTGCTGTGCTCGGCGTACCCGAGCTGAAATGCCACCTCGGCAATTGACCGGCTGCCATTTCTTAGGGCGTTTACCGCTAGATTCTTGCGCAGTTCAACCACGAGCTGGCTGAAGTGAGTATCTTCGTCCTTGAGTCGCCGTTGCAGGGTCCGTGCAGACATCGCGAGTTCGCTGGCAATTTGAGATTGATTTGGCGGCCCATCGGGTAGATGGAGCGCAATCTTCTCATTCACCCTACGTATAAAGTCCGACTGGTACAGATCGTCGATAACTTTCTGGGTGTAATCGTCATTCGCTCGAGCTAGCGCTTCATTTGCTGACAATCGCGCCGCTTGCAATGGCTCTTTTTGCAAGTAGATGCTTGTCTCGGGGGCGTCCCACACAATTCGGTTGCCAAAGATGTGATACCAAGCAGATGGATCCGCCGGTTTCCCCCGCTTGAGAGCCACTTTCACGGGCTTAATATCCTCATTGATTGTCAGACCCACCAGTCGCACTAGAGACGATGCCACCAGGTCCACCTCTTCAGCGCTGGTGTATTGGGTGCGGGCACCGCGCAAACGGATAACGTAGCAATCTCCCTCTAAATCCAAAGCCCCCTTTGCTCCTGTCGCTAGCAAGGTGGCGAATCGGGAAAGTCGTTGTAAAGCAAGAACCGCGGTATCGCTAGCCAAGCATGAAATGCCGAGTGACGAAAAGCTCAGGGGCTTGAGAGCAGTCCCCACCAGAAGCCCAAATTCCGGTTTTGCCAGTTCCTCGGTGCAAAAGGTAAGCATGGCTCTGAACTGATCGTGGGGCATTCGATAATGAATTTGTCGCAAGGACTCGACCGTCGTACCCCCTGCCTTGAGAGCGGCAGCCATTGACCCCCCCTCCTGCTCAAATACCTCTGAGACCTGAATGGGCAGGTGGCGGATGAGGGTGATGTCGTGTTCTTCCATCGGAGTACGGATAGTCATTAATGGTGTCGATAAGACACCTATGAAACCATGGCCGTCAGCTTGTTGGTGGTGAGTTGTGGCAAATTGCCCAATTTCACCGCAGAGCCTTCTGCATCAGATGTTTCGAGTGATTTTCGCCATGACGAGCTTTTTGTCGCGAGGCCGCCACGCAGTCGGAACAGGGTCAGGATGATGCGATCAGTCGTACGGACCATCTTTTATCCCGGTAGCTGTGGTACCGTCCCGAGCGAAGTAATCGCCGATACGGGTGGCTATGAATTCAACAATAGGCGCGCTTGCCGCCGCGGCTTTGACCATCGGATACGGAGTCATCATTTCCCCGAGCGCTTTATTGGGGGGGCTGCCAATAATTGCCGCACTTTTTTTGGGTGTTTTTCTTATCCAATGGTTGGGGTTTGCTGTTGCCTGGCTGCTTCGCACGGAGCGCTATTATGATCTTACGGGAAGCCTGACGTACATCACGGTCGTTGGCCTCGCCTGGTTCATGGCTGGCGATCCAGCTCCGGGCGCAGAGCTGCTTTTTATTGCCGTATCACTTTGGGCTGTTCGCCTCGGCTCGTTTCTATTCCTTCGCGTGATCGAAGTGGGCGAGGATCAACGCTTCCGTCATATAAAGGTGTCAGCGCCGCGATTCTTCATGGCGTGGACGCTTCAGGGTATGTGGGTTTCCTTCACCGTTAGTGCCGTCCTCGTTGCGCTACTGCCTGGGAATGCGGCTTCCGATTTTTTACCGGCGGGATTGTCGCGCGCCGTCTTTGTGGCTGGATGCTGTCTCGCAATGGCCGGGTTAATTATTGAAGTAATAGCCGATCACCAGAAGGCTCGTTTTCGCAAAAAACCAGAGAACAAAGGCCGATTTATTCAGACCGGGCTGTGGTCGCGCTGTCGTCATCCAAATTATTTCGGCGAGATTGTGTTTTGGTTCGGTCTCGCGTTGGCCGCCTCACCCGCGATGTCGGGAGCGCAGCATTTAGCTTGGCTCTCACCGTTGTTCGTCTACCTGTTACTGACGCGGCTTAGTGGCATTCCAACCTTAGCGAAGCGCGGAAGTCAACTCTGGGGGGATAATCCAGAGTATCAAGCGTACCTCGCGCGCACGCCGAGACTTGTTCCAAAGTTGATGGCTGCGGGGGAGGCCTCCGCACGCTGATGTCCTCCGCAAACAAAACATCACAATCAGTGCTTCCCCATCAATCCTTTAGCTCAGGTTATCGGGCTTATGTACTTGCGCTGCTTACGCTTGGATACGTATTTAATTTTGTCGACCGCCAGGTCATGACGATCTTGCTTGAGCCGATCAAAGCGGAATTTGATGCGTCGGATGCTCAAATGGGACTTTTATCTGGACTCGCGTTTGCGCTGTTTTACGCAACCCTTGGTATTCCGGTAGCCCGACTGGCGGACCGCTGGTCGCGCCGCAATGTGCTGGCCATCTCCATGGCAACTTGGAGTGTAGTAACCGCACTTTGCTCTACCGCGTCGAGCTTTGTTCACCTTGCATTACTACGGATTGGCGTGGGGATTGGGGAGGCGGGTGGGTCGCCACCGTCCCAGTCATTGATCACTGATTACTTTCCCCCTGAACGAAGAGCATTCGCTCAGGGTGTTTTTGCAATCGCGCCCAATATAGGCATTTTGGTCGGGCTATTCGGTGGCGCACTGATTGCCGAAGCGTTGGGTTGGCGCGCGGTATTTTTAGTGTTCGGCTTGCCGGGGGTAGCACTGAGTGTCCTGTTGTATCTGACCCTTCGAGAACCTTTGCGCCCTCCGCCGGACCCGCTGGACAGATCTCTGTGGTCTGCTTTGGGCGACATTGTGAAGCTGCCCGGTTTTGCATGGGTTGCCGCAGGTGTGGGCTTCGCTGGTATCTCCGGTTATGGATTGGGGGTGTGGTCACCCAGTTTTCTGGTCAGGGTCCACGGCATGACGCTGGTAGATGCTGGCTTATGGCTCGGATTGATCGGTGTTTTCTTTGGTGGTTTAGGCACGGTGATTAGCGGAATGCTAGTGGACAGGTTGTCCCAGCGGGACCCCCACTGGCAACTCTGGGTGCCCGCGATTGGTTGCCTCATTGCGTTGCCTACCCAGCTGGCGTTTTTGCTGCTGCCCGAGACGCTGGTTTTTCAGCTGGGTGACACGACGGTCCCTGTTGCCTTGTTGTTTATGATGCTCTCGGCGCTGTTTGCCGCGAGCTGGGTCGCCCCAAGTTATGCGGCGGTGCAGAATCTGGTGCCCCCCCATTGGCGCACTCAGGCGTCTGCGCTTTTGTTGCTGACGCTAAACCTGCTGGGGATGGGGCTTGGCCCTCTGGCTGTAGGCTTACTGAGCGACTGGTTTAGCGATATGGGCGTTGAGTCAATTCGGTATGCGCTGGCAGTAACGGTATCAACCTGTATATTGGGTTCTCTGTGTTATTGGTACGGTAGTGGGGCTTATGCATCAGCGATTGGCGCTGACCGGAGTCTAAAAAGGCTGAAGCAATGATGAAGTTGTATACGGTTCCCTTGGCGCCAAACCCGATGAGAGTGACTCTTTATTGTGCCGAGCGTGAAGCACTCGGTTGTCACTTCGATATTGAACAGGTCATCGTCAACACGCTGAAGGGCGCCCACAAACAACCGGAACACCTTCAGAGAAACCCCTGGGGCACTTTGCCGGTGCTTGAATTGCCATCGGGGCGCTTTATTACCGAGTCACTGAGTATTATCGATTACCTCGAGGCGGCCGTTGAAGGTCCAACCCTGACTCCCACTGACCATGAAGCAATGGCGCTGGCGAGAAACAGGGAGCGCATTGTTGAAATGCGCATCACCTACGATCTGGCCTGGTATGTGCACGCCCAAAAATCGCCCTTGGGTCTAACGCCAGACCCTGCGAAGGCCGCAGAGCTCGCGAGTAGGATTCAGCCGGGTTTTGACTATGTCGAAAGGGAGTTATCTGACGGGCGCTCTTTTCTCGGCGGGGATGAACCCAGTGTAGCGGACTGCACGCTCGCCGCGTTTCTGCAGTTCATGCGTTACACGGAAACAGATCTACTCGGTGAGCGTCCAGCCCTTCGCGCCTGGGACATCGCTTATCGGGAGCGCGATCATGTTCGATCGCTGTTTTTACTGTGAGCGTTGAGAGGGTTTACCTAATCCGAGGCTTTACCGGAAGGCTATGGTGGAATAGCTGGCGGTGACATCATCTCCTCTGCCGCCACGAGTCAAATTTGCCTATGGCGTTGGATCGATCGCCTACGGGGTCAAGGAGCAGGGGTTTGCGTATTTCTTGCTCATGTTCTACAGCACCGTGGTGGGACTGGAGCCTGCTCTTGCAGGCACGGCGTTACTGATCGCGCTGCTGACCGATGCAATCAGTGACCCGATTGTTGGCTATTGGTCAGATAACACCCGGACTCGTATCGGGCGCCGCCACCCGTTCATGTACGCCAGCGCCGTCCCTGTATCGCTTTGCTATTTTCTTATCTGGCAGCCACCCGATTGGGGGGATGAAGCGCTTTTTCTTTACCTTCTGACCTTTGCGAT
Source organism: uncultured Halieaceae bacterium (assembly GCA_913056165.1). Classification (GTDB taxonomy): domain Bacteria; phylum Pseudomonadota; class Gammaproteobacteria; order Pseudomonadales; family Halieaceae; genus Luminiphilus. Next base: position 22,348 of record CAJXMD010000011.1, on the reverse strand, counting down.
CCTCATTCGCACCTTGATTACTTTTTTTGAGACCCCCAGCTCAGCCCTGATGCCCGAGCTGACCCGGGACTACGATGAGAGGACATCCATACAAGCCTGGCGGCATTTTTTTGGCTGGTTTGGCGGCGCGTTGCTGACCATTCTGATGTTTGCCGTCTTGCTTGTGCCCACGGCTGAGTATGGGGTGGGCACGCTTAATCGTGAGGGCTATGAGACTTACGGCGTTATTGCAGGCATCGCCATTTTCATTGCAATCCTGGTTTCATCGGTGGGCACTCAAGATGCGGTCCAGACACAGCAATACAGTGCGCCCCCGGGTCGCAAGGGGCTGGCCCAGATTTTTACTGAGCTCAGGGAAACGCTAGTTGATTCAAGTTTCTTCGCGTTGTTCTTGTCGAGCATGGCTGGGGCTGTCGCTACGGGTCTGTCAGCTGGGCTGACCTTCATCATGATGTCTTATTTTTGGCAGCTCTCATCCCTGCAGATGTTCATGTGGACCTGCATGGTGCTAGTGGCGGCAACGGTTGGACTGATTCTGGCGCCAAGGCTTGCACGTCGTCTGGGTAAGCGACATGCCGTGCTTCTCTTGGGTGGAGCAGCGCTGTTTATTCAGCCGGCACCCGTCACCCTGCGTTTGTTAGGGGTATTCCCTGAAAACGGTGACCCTGCGCTCTTCCCGCTTTTACTGTTGTTCAGCACGGTCGAGCTTAGCTTGATGATATCAATGCAAGTAGTACTCGCGTCCATGGTTGCCGATTTGGTGGAAAGTTCAGAAATCAGGACGGGACGTCGCAGTGAGGGTGTTTTTTACGCGGCGGTCACTTTTATCAAGAAAACAAACCAGGGTATCGGTGCGTTTATCGCCGGTCTGTTGTTGCAGTGGGTTGGTTTTCCCGAGGGAGCAAACCCGGCTGATGTGCCGCTGGAAACAACCAGAAATCTGGGGGCACTACTTGTTCCCTGTCAGTACGTGCTCTGGTCGATAATGTTGATGGCGATTTATCGCTATCGAATCGATAAAAGCACCCATGAAAACAACCTTAGGGCACTCGGCAGAAAATAACAGGGATTACCTTTCGGGGATGGGTGCCAAAGCACCATCGAGCGTGGTAAAGCGCAGTACTCGTAGCTCCTCATGGCCCGCCACGACATCGGCAACCCCGGCACACCACTCGCCCACATCGCTAAGCACAGGTGCGCCTGCTGCCCACGATAAATCCGCAAGCTGCTGATTGATAGCGTAGGCAACCCAGCAGTGCACATAGGTTGTTGGGTGAACCACATCCCAAAAAATAGCGCGGTTTGAGTTGGCACAAATCTCACCCGGATCTTTGCTTCCCATGTAGCTGCCACTAAAACATCGTTCCTGCGCGACTACTGTGTACAGGGAAGATTCAATTTTCTGAGCATTTTTTGCCACGTCGAAGTCAGCTTTAGCTTTCACGTCTTGATGATAGGTGGCGGTGTCACTTAACACATCCTCAAACAGAGCAAACGAATCAAAAAGGACAATAGAGGCCTCTGGCGTATCGCTGTTTACTCGCTCGACCATCAATGCAAGTTGTTCATTATGGTAGTTGGTCAGCTCGGTGAGTTTGAGGCTGAGAAGCGAGCGACGTTCATCTTCAGAGAGGTTGTTGTGGATACCATAGCTGTTGTTTTCCACGATGATCGGAGACAAACCGAGATTGGGCAGATTGCCTACGAGCATCTTGTCGACGCCGAGATCCACGAGCGACAGGATTTGCTGTTCCATTCGGGAGACCACCGTATCGACCACTGCAACATAGCCCTGTGGAAGTTCCGGTCGATCCAGTAGCGTTTCTATCGCACCGGTGAAAGGCTCTTTAGAGATATAGTCATTGGCGCCAGCCCACAGAACGACGGCAGTCTTTTCCGGTGATATCAACTGTCCATTAACCAAAAAATCCTTCGCGTAAACAGAGATCTGTTTCTGGGTGGTGCCGCTTACAAAAAATTGTCCGCCATCTTGCAGCCTTTGTGAAAAAGAACCTTTTGGCTGAGTGTCTTTTCCGGTTACCGAGGCCCCACCAACCGCATGGTTTTGAACGGCCAATGGATTCATGGCGTCAATATAGTCGGGCCATGCCGGGCCATTGGAGAAGCGGCCTATCCAGTAGGGGGAAGCAGGAAACATCTTGAGGCGTGATTTGAGATTGCCGGTATCAGACAGACTGTCCCCAAAAATCACAAGACGTTCAATGTGCTCTTCCGACAGCATATCGGGGAAGTCGATATAGACGTTTACTCCCTCGTGTTGCCTGAAAGCGAGAATTCTGGCTATTTCATTACCGTGCTCTCGCTTACTCGCCTCAAGGGCCGCTACGCAGCCAACCCGAAGATCCTCCTCCGAGGGTTGCGTCTGATCAACAACTAAAAAACCATCCTCAAGGGTGCCGCTGAGGCGATAGGGCTTACCGTTCGGCGCTAGCGACACCAGCCAATGGGGTTTGGACACCCCCTTGTTGATTTCTTCGTCATTGGGCCGATGGGATTCGGCTGTTTCACAGTGGACTAGCCAAGTCGAGTCTTTTGAGGCGGCATTCGGCGCCTTTTCTTTCAGCTCAATAGAGCAGCCAGTGCTGAGTAACGCGGCCAGCAGGCACCCTATGGCTGACTCTTTAAATTTCACGGCAGTGAATGTTGTACCAAGGGTAGGCATTTTCGAATTAACCATTAATGACGTCTCACTACTCCAGAGGGTTGCTCGTATCTTGGACACGGCCTCGCGGTATGGTGGGTTCATCTGGTCGTGCTGGTCTCCCGTGCCAAACCACCTCATACTCTGATCATTCTAATCAGACTTGCGATGAGTTGCGAACCTCAGGGTTAACAGCTCCAGCGAGTTAACCAAGCTGTTGCAAAGACGGTTCGAGGAAAACATAGATGACTGATATAGCGGGTAAAACCATGTGGGTGACAGGCGCCTCGTCGGGTATAGGGCGGGCCATTGCGGAAAAGGCCAGTGCGCTCGGGGCCAGAGTGATCTTATCGGGGCGCCGACAAGAGGCCCTTGAAGCCGTTCAGTCCTCGCTTTCGGGGGAGTCCCTGATAGTCCCCTTTGAGGCAACTGACTATGAACAGCTGTCCTCCTTGGTTGATTCGGTATGGGCGAGTGGGCCCGTTGACATTCTGATCAACAATGCCGGCATCAGTCAGCGTAGTCTTGCCGAGGACACCAAGCCTGAAGTGTATAGAGATCTCATCGATGTGGATCTTATTGCGCCTATTTGGCTCACCCAGCTGCAGCTGTCCCGCATGATCGCTGCAGGGGGTGCTCACATCGTTGCCATCAGTTCGATCGCGGGGCGCGTTGGCGCGCCAATGCGGACTGCCTATTGTGCGGCGAAGCATGGTTTGATCGGCTATATGGATGCGCTTCGGACAGAGACCGAACTTCGCCACAATATTCGCGTGACCAACGTGCTTCCCGGATCTGTAGCCACCGACGTGTCCCGCAATGCGCTCACTGCGGATGGCTCGCGGCGAGGCCGCTCCGACGAGGTGATTGATTCTGGTGACGACCCAAAAGATTGCGCGGCAGCAATTCTCAAGGCGATCGAGGAAAACGTCCCCGAGCTCATTTTCGCTAAGGGTAATGAGCGTGACCTAGCAGCACTTCGACACGCCGATCCTTCGACCTTCTTTGAAATTATCGCAGAGTACGGTAAGCAAACAGCAGAAGCGCTCAAGGCCGAAGAGATTTAGGAGGTAGCCTTGCCGAGGATGGTGCGTACATGAATGTGCTGATCGGAGGCGCCACAGGATACGTTGGCAGTGCACTCCTGCATCAAACTTTGGAGCGCGGCTATCATGTGACCGCACTGGTTCGAAAAAAAACCGCGTCGGATCAATGGCAGGATCATCCCCGATTAAGGCTTCATCGCGCGGATTTTACTGATCCTCTTTGGGCTAGCGGTCTGCCCCATCATGACGCCCTGATCAGTTGTATTGCGAGCCGCCAAGGTGGGGTGTCAGACGCTTGGTCAGTTGAGTACGAGGCAAATCATCGATTATTGCAATGGGCGCAGGATGTTGGGGTTGGTCGATTTATTCTTCTCTCCGCGATTTGCGTGCAGAAGCCGAGGCTTGCATTTCAGCGCGCAAAATTAGCCTTTGAACAGGAGCTGTTGGCGAGCGAGGGTTCACTGGAGCCGACGGTCATTCGGCCCACCGCATTTTTTAAATCTCTCTCGGGTCAGATCTCTCGCGTTTCCCGGGGCAAGCCATTTCTGGTGTTCGATGGGGGTCGGAATACCGCCTGCAAGCCTATTTCAACCCGTGATCTCGCGCAGTTCATCCTCGATCGAATAGAGGACTCTGAATCTTATGGCGAGGTATTGCCCATCGGTGGCCCCGGACCCGCCATCACGCCCAGGGAGCAGGGTGAACTCCTCGCGCGACTATGTGGGCGGAAACCTGCCGTTCGTTCAATCAGCTCGCGCTGGTTTGATGGTGCTGAAGCCATTTTGAATACGGCTGCCGGGATATCCTCATGGAGTCGCGACAAGGCAGAGTTCGCTCGCATAGCGAAATATTATGCAACGGAGTCGATGTTGGTATGGGATGCACATAGAAGCTGCTATGACGAGTCGGCAACGCCTGAAACGGGTAGTGACACGCTGGGTGATTTCTATCAGGGCGTCATTACCCGCGCAACTTCCATCGATTCCTCTCATCACCGCCTATTCGGTGGCTAGCCAGTAAGCTCATGCTCGAGTTTCAGGGCGTAAAAAAAGGGTCCAAGCTGCCAACCGTTCTAATTATCGGCATGGGAGACACGGGCGTGCTGGTGGCGGCCCATCTAAGAAGAAACTGCCGGGTCATTGCCGTGACTACGCGACCTGTTTTGTTGAGTGGGCAGGAGCTTGGCAAGCGGCTAACAGACCTCTCCTACTGGAAAAAATCCTATTTGACGCCACTTGATGCATTCCGAAAGCTTGATGATGTCGAATGTATTCATGGCAAGGTGATTGCTGTTAACACTGACGAACAGGTCGTATCGATTGAATGCAGTGATCAATCTACACAGTCGGTGTGCTGGGATTATTTGGTTATTGCCTCGGGAATTAGCAACGGTTTCTGGCGAACCGCAAAGGTTGAAAACGTTGCAGACGTCGAGTCTGATCTCGAGCGGCAAACAAGCACCATCGTGTCGGCCAAACGGATCGCTGTCATGGGCGGTGGCCCATCGGGCACCAGTGTGGCATTTAACGTCGCTTCGCGATTTCCCGATAAGGACGTCACCTTATTTTTTTCCGGTGAGGATGTCCTGCCCGGTTATCATCCAAAAACCCGCGCCTATCACATGGCGAAGCTCAGAGAGGCGGGAGTTACTCTAAAGCCCGGCCATCGAGCGGACCCTTCGGCGGATGGAACTCGGACCGCTCTAAAAGGAGGGGTCGTCACGTTTAGTTCGGGGCAGCCAGACTATAGTGCGGATGCGCTGATATGGGCCACAGGCGCCGTACATCCCAACACGGCATTTCTGCCCCCGGATATGCTCGACGAGGCGGGATTTATAAAGACCGAAAAGACAATGACGGTCGTCGGTTACTCAAACGTATTCGCTATTGGCGATGCTGCGGCAACCGACCCTCTCAGAAGTTCAGCGAGAAATTGGGCATACCGTATCCTCTGCAGAAATATTAACGCCTTGATCCAGGGAAAGGCTCCAGCGCATCGATTCCAGCCGCCGGGCAGTCGCTGGGGGTCGGTATTGGGTCTGCAATCTAATGGTTTAACGCTGCATCAGCAAAACGGAGGCCGTCATCGATTGCCGGTCTGGTTTGTCCAACTTATCCTCTGGCCTTGGATTGTCACTCGGGGGATTTATGGCGGCATTAGAGAACAGGCCAGAGAGCGCCAATCCTCCAATGGACTGAACAACGATGGGTAATCAGCAGGAAAAAAGCGACTCACAGAAAAGAGGTTGGCTCGGGGTAGTCGTCTTACTCATCCTCTTGAGCTGTCCCTGGTACTGGTCAGCTTTCGGTGGTGCGGAAGATCAGTGGGCACTGCCGGGCTGGCTTCTGTGGTCGTTGGGCCTTGCCCTCGCTATCGCATTGATCACCGCTTGGGCGTCTCTGCATCGATGGCATGCAGGAGATAATGATGACTGATCTAGCGCTGGGCGGAGGGTCTCTTGCCTTTATCGGTCTCTATCTTCTATCACTCTTGGGGTTGGGGGTTTGGGGTAAGAAAAAACGCTTAAATAACAGTTTGGGTGATTACTACCTGGCGGGGCGCAACCTCGGCCTCCCGGTAATGTTGCTCACGCTGTTCGCCACACAATACAGCGGCAATGCGCTATTTGGCTTCACGGGGCAGGCCTATCGTGCTGGATTCAGCTGGATCGTCATCGTTCACAGCATGATTGTTGTCGTGACGGGTTATCTGATTTTCGCGCCGAAACTACAGCGACTTGCGATGCGCCATCGATTTGTGACGCCGACCGATTACATCAAATTTCGCTTCGAGCTTCCGCGGCTTCAGCACTTGATATCTATTTGCCTGTTGTTGGTGCTGATGAACTACACCCTCGCCCAGCTAAAAGTGATTGGCCATGTGGTGGAGGGACTCTCTGGGGGCCGCATCGATGCACTCTGGGGCGTTGTTACGCTTGCATTGATTATGGTGGTCTACTCCACTCTCGGCGGCTTGCGAAGCGTGGTTTGGACCGACGTCCTTCAGGGGACCATGATGTTGATCGGTTTTATCTTGATACTTGCCATTATCGGCGGGGAAACCGGCGGTTTTGTTGACACCCTCAAAGAGCTGAAAACAGTGGCCCCGGAAAAGACGCTTCCGCCCACTGGTCCCCAGGCGGTCACGTGGCTGTCTACCATCGTACTCATAGGAATCGGTGCATCGGTTTACCCTCAGGCTATTCAGCGTATCTACGCGGCCAAGTCTGCTTCAGTGCTGCAGCAGTCAATGGTAGGAATGTCATTGATGCCGCTTTTTGCGGTGGTTGTCGTGTTGACCTTGGGCTACCTGGCCATCGTTCGATATCCCGGATTACAGGGCAGCGCCGCCGATCAGGTAATGGCGCTCATTCTGCGCGACACACTCGCCTTTGGCTGGCAGGGCGTCGCCATTGTAACGGTGATGCTGGCAGCGATTCTGGCCGCACTCATGAGTACAGCGGATTCTGCGCTGCTCTCGTTTTCGTCGATATTTGCAAAGGATATTTACGGTAGCCTTATTGATCCTTCATCGACTGAAGAGCGCCTGACGCGCATTGGCCAACGTTGCGCGTGGTTGGTGCTCGCGGCGATGGTATTTATCAGCACTCGCGAGGATGTAACCTTATACCGACTCTTTGTGCTGAAGTTCGAATTGTTACTTCAAGTAGCCCCCGCGTTTTACCTGGGCGTCACCAACGGACGCATTGGCGGAGAGGCGATCTATTGGGGCTTGATCGCTGGTCTCATGGTGGCGGTTGTAGGTTGGGCATTGGGAGTCATGCCTTTAGGACTACATCCGGGTACTCTTGGCCTCGCTGTGAACCTTTTTGTAATTGGGATCTTGCACATGACCCGCGGAATAAATGCGCCGAGCGCCAGTTGATCTATATCCCGTGTGAGGGTAAAACAGCTAGGCCCGCGGGAGAAAGAGGGTAGGTTGCCATGGAAGCTAATCGGCCCTATTGCTGCCATTCCCGGAGTGCGAGTGTGAGTGGAGTCGAAAGATGCTCAAACAGGTTGGGACAAAGGTTTTGAGGACAGTCGGCGCGCCGATAGCTCTACCGGCGCTGATGGCGCTTTGGCTTTCTTCACCCTCATACGCAGATTGGGTCGGCGGCGTCACTACCGACGTGGATACCGATGGGGTTGGTGTGGTTGTGGAACACCACTGGCCGGTATCGTGGACTTATGGCGCGCTATCAGGTCGATGGGGGATCGCTGGCCGCGTCGATGAGGATCGTGACGCTTTTTTTGGCGCGGGTGTAACGGGGGAGTACCGGTTCGCAGAGCGTTGGTATATTGAGATGAGTTTTATGCCCGGCCTCTATCATCGAGGCGAAACGGATCTTGGTGGCACTGTTCATTTTCGAACGATGATTGGTCTGGGTGTCGATGTCAGTGACAAGATAGGCTTGGGACTTACCATTGATCACATGTCTAATGGCGGCATCCAGAGCAAAAATCCAGGCTCCGATGCGCTGATGTTGCGAATAAAGTTCCGGCAATAATCAACGTATTTGACGACCACTCCTTGCTGAAGCTGTGATCGCCGACATACTTCTGTATCCTATACACATCCCCGCAAAATCTGTTTCAGTCAGGAATGACTGTTCTAAAAACTCTTGTTACGAGTGGACCTGTGTTTTGACTGAGCTTACCAAGCTACGCGCCGTGTTGGTGCGCTGTGTTGCTACCGTCCTCCTCTTTCACACTGTCGCGCCCTCGGCGAATAGCGAGCAAGGAGAAGAAGTACTGGAGGTCCTTAATAACGGTAGCGTTGCTTCAACCTGGGACAGAGGTATTGCCGCCTGGGATCAAGCAATAGATTTTGGTAGCTGCGGCAATGGCGGTGCCGGTTGCCCAACCGTGGACTGGGAGTGGACCGATGCTGATGAGCGGGGTCAAGTGCTTCAAGCTACCTGGGCTGACAATGGCCAGGAAGCGGGCGTGTATTTTGAGACCAGTGATTCAGTAGACCTGTCTCGTTTTGACGGCGGTACCATCGAATTTGATCTTCGAACTCGGGGTGGGTCATCTGCGGTCATGATGAAGATTGACTGTGTGTACCCGTGTCGGTCCGATGATTGGCGATCCCCGGAACGGATAGGTCAAGAGTGGCAGCGAGTGATCGTCTCAATCGATACCTTGGTTGCGAATCATCTTGATCTGAAAACAATCAGCACCGGACTGGTGTTCTGGCCCGCGGCAGGTCATGGGGGAATTACCTTCGAGATTGATAACGTCCTCTGGCGCGCTGATACGGGTTATCAGCCACCAGATCCTGAACCCGCGGGTGGTACAGGGGGTAAAACCCTCAATCTTGATGGGTTGAATGGTGAGAACAACACGTCTCCCATGACCTATTCCGACATGGTGTTGGCATGGTCCGATGAATTTGACGGACCGTCCCTTGATGGCCAGCTTTGGAACCATGACGTCGGTGGTTGGGGTTGGGGTAACGACGAGTCGCAGTACTACCGACCGGAAAATGCCTCCATACAGGAGGGCCATCTCGTAATCACTGCAAAGGAAGAGTTTTACGGAGGCAAAGACTACACCTCCTCCCGAATAAAAACCGAGGGTGCTCGCTCCTTTACATACGGCCGTGTTGATATTCGTGCCGCCTTGCCCAGGGGGCAGGGTATTTGGCCCGCATTGTGGGCTCTGGGCAGCAACTTTTCGGAGGTGGGATGGCCCTACTGCGGTGAGATCGACATCATGGAAATGATTGGAGGGAGCAACCGGGAGACTGAGGTTCACGGTACGGTGCACTGGAACATCGGCGGCCTGAATGCGCCGTATAACCATACCTATATTGGCGGTAAGACCCAAAAAGCCAGCGGCGATTTTGGAGACGGCTTTAATGTTTTCAGCATCATACGCACCGAAGATCGCATTGAATGGCTTGTGAACGATGAGCTCTATTACGGCTTTGCGATTGATGACACCGCCAGTCTGGCTCCATTTCGAGAGCCTTTCTTCCTGATCTTTAATGTCGCTGTCGGGGGGCGGTGGCCAGGCTACCCTGACGGCTCGACAGAGTTTCCCCAACGTTTGGTGGTGGATTACGTGCGGGTTTTTGAGGTGGAGTCCGATGGCCCCATAGTCTCTGTGCCTCCGGATGATGATAATGACGGCATCGACGATGGCTCCGACAACTGCCCACTGATTGGTAATGCGGATCAGCTGGATACCGACTCAGATGGCTCGGGGGACGCTTGTGATACCGATGATGATGATGACGGCATCGTTGATGGCTCCGACAACTGCCCACTGATTGGTAATGCAGATCAGCTAGATACTGACTCAGATGGCTTAGGGGATGCTTGTGATACCCAAAATGTGACAGCTTCATATCAGGCGTCGACGCGTTTTGCACAGCTTACCGAGTCGATTATGTTGGTTCGGACCAACAAGGGAGTGGTCCCGGGAACTTCAATCGGGGACTCTGGGCAAGCCGTGGCCAGTGAGGATGTGGCTAACAAAGACGCCTTAGAAAAAGGTTCCATGAGGTCCGATGATCCAGAGGCCAGAATAGATCGTGCGGCGGCTGTCTCCATTCCTGCTGTGACGCCTCCTGTGCTAGCACTCGGCGTGTTAGCGCTCTTTGGGTTGTCCACCCGGTATTTGCACGCGCTTCGTTATTAGCCTGCGGTGTATTTTTTCTGTCACCAAAACCTGATTTGATTTTCTGCGCTACGAAAAAGCGCCGCCTCACCGGTTGTCACAGCGTCAACCGTGAAGCCCTGATAATTAAGTGCTGTCTCGAGAGACCGTGCAATACTTAAATCGTCTTCAACAAGCAGTGCTTTCATGGGCTTTACTCATTGATCTCAATATTTATATCTAGCTGCTCCGTATGCTGGTCACCGATCGCTGCTTTTATGACGGCATCAAGTTCTTCTGGCGAGAGTTTTCGGCCCTCGTTTGCGGCGGTTTCGATGGCGGTCTTTATGGCCAGCTCAATTGCTTCGCTCGAGGTCTCGCCATCACCGTCATGGACCTTGACGATCACCTGATGGGCTTCCACTGCTTCATCATCGACAATCTCAAAGATCGTTTCCCGCTGCATTTGCGCGTGCTCCATCGGAGCATGATGTTCTTCGTGCAGATTGAACATCAGGACATCGTCAAGCATGATAGCGCTGCCAATAATGAGGGCCATAACTATTGCGGGGCCGTAACGAGTGGGCATGTGTTCCTCCGAAGCAAGTGCGGTTGTTATTCTGGACGGTCTTGGTTTAGCTGCACCGATAGACCATTATCTCCGGGCGAAGTTCCCCTGCGCCAGCAAGTGATCGTCGTAGCTGTTTTTCGACGCGGACGGCTAACATGTGTTTGGCCGGTCAGGGTCCGCGATGGAGACTAAAACCAGTTAGTCAATGAACGGGAGAGATGGTAATCAGTCTTATTTCCCTAATCGAGAAGAGCTTATGAAACCCCTAAAAAATCTATTACATAGATCACTGGCTTCAGTGGTGTTGCTGGGAGTGATTGCTATGACTGCACTAACCGGTTGCGACGGAACGGATGGTGAGGGCAGAAGTCCAGCGGCGGGACAGGCGAAGTCCCAGCCTCGCGCCAAAATTGTATCCGTGTCGGATACCCACTGGGGTGTTGAGATAGCGGATCCTTATCGATACATGGAGGATCTTGAGGACCCGGAGGTTGAGCAATGGTTCAGGGCGCAGGCGAGTTACACCGAGTCGTACCTGAGTAGCTTGGAATCACGGACCACTCTGTTTGAGCGGTTGGAGGCGCTGGATCAGGGAGCGCCGTTTACGACAGGTGGTGTGCAGCGCTTGACCGACGGTACGCTTTTTTATCTGCGCCGTGACCGCGGAGAAAACCTTTATAAGCTGTACGTGCGCGCCGCGGAAGAAAATCAAGAGCGTCTACTGGTTGATCCTGAGGCCATGGGAAATGATTCCGAGCAGCATTACAGTCTCGAAGGCTACGTGCCTTCGCCCTCGGGTAAGTTCGTGGTCTATGGCTTGGCTCAGGGTGGATCCGAGCAGACTACCTACTATGTTCTCGATGTCGCGAGCGGCGATGTAATGGGTAGTCCTATCGATAATATAGAGACGGCCTATAACTGGCCCCAGTGGTCTGAGGATGAGTCGGGATTTTTCTATAGCAGAAGACGGGCCCTACCCGCCGATGCGCCGGCGACGGAAGAGTACAAGCAGACCCGGGTCATGTTTCATCGACTGGATGAGGTGCCGGAAAAAGATCAGCTGATTGCCGCTTATGGCCATTCATCGTCCCTCCCCATCATAGATACCGATTTCCCTAGCATCTGGTTGAGCCCGAAATCCTCCCACGCGGTGTTGAAGGTGAAGCACGGCGACAATAATGAGATCAGTTTGTTCACAGCGCCCCGCGCTGAGCTACTGAAGGATGACGTTGCCTGGGTGCAGCTCTGCAAAGAGCAAGATGGAGTCACGGATTTTGCTGTCATTGATGACGTCATTTATCTGGTTACGGCGAATCAAGCGCCGCGTTTCAGGTTGGTTGCCATGAGTCTGACTGACCCGGACATTGCATCGGTGGGTGACATTATTCCCGCTGGAGAGCTGGTTATAGAAGGTGTGAGCGTTGCCGCAGATGCACTCTATGTTTCTGCCAAGCGTGACGGCATTGCAACTGTCATGCGATGGACTCCTGAAGACGGGCTTCAGGAATTGGCTCCCCCTCGAGGTGGCGCTGCCTACCTCTCATCAATTGCACCGGATGTGCCGGGCGCGCTTATTTATGAGGCCACATGGATTCAGGGCGGTATTCGCTACGCGTATGACCCGGAGAGTGAGACCTTCACGGATACGGGCATGATTCCTGTCGGGGAGTTCGATAATCTCGAGGGCTATGTTGCCAAGGAGCTGGTCATCCCTTCCCACGATGGCGTCATGATTCCGCTCACGGTAATTCACAAGGAGGGTCTGCCCCTCGATGGAAAAAATCCAACCGTGGTTTATGGCTACGGGAGCTATGGTTCGTCGATGAACGTCGGTTTTAGCGCGACACGACTTGCATGGCTCGAGCGAGGTGGCGTCTGGGCGATCGCTCACGTGCGAGGAGGAGGAGAGTACGGTCAGGAGTGGCATTATGCCGGCCGTATGGAAACCAAGCCGAACACATGGCGTGATCTTATTGCCTCCGCGGAATACTTGGTCCAGGAGGGATATACCAGTCCAGCTCACATGGCGCCCTGGGGAGGTAGCGCGGGGGGCATTCTTGCGGGCAGAGCCATCACCGAACGCCCTGATCTTTTCGGCGCTGCGATTATCGACGTAGGCTCACTGGATACCATCAGAGCAGAAACGACAACCAATGGGGTACCCAATATCAAGGAATTCGGGACGGTCAAGGAAGAATCCGGATTTCGCGGGCTGTTAGCCATGAGCGCTTATCACAACGTGCAGGATGGTGTGGAATACCCAGCCGTGATGTTATCTCACGGATTTAACGACCCTCGAGTTGAGCCATGGCAGTCGGGCAAAATGGCGGCTCGGTTACAAGCCGCCACGGCTAGCGATAACCCCGTTCTACTGCGGGTGGATTTTCAGGCGGGCCACGGCATCGGCTCTACCCGGGATCAGTATTTACAGGAGCGTGCCGATCAGTTTGCTTTTCTCTTTTCCGAGCTGGGCGGGAACTGACTGTTAGGCCGAGGGCGTAAACCAGCCAAGGTGGCGGTGAACGGCCTTCAACAAACCTGCCGGGGTGCCATCGTGAGTAACCGGCCATTGACTTGGATCGCTCAGGGATTCGAGACAAGACAGGTTCGGATAGTGCCTGTCTCTGAGCAAATGAATGATCTTGAGAATCCTGAATCCATCAAGCCAGGTCGTGATGTGATTCTTGCGTTCAATGGTCGTTGAGCCGGCTCGATGAATATGAGCGATAGCCCTTAGGTACTCCCACTGATCCAATAGCTCATGAAGATCAGTGGCGACTGCCGGACCGAACTCGCTTATCAATTGCTCTAGGGTGTTGGGCGCCGGGGTCTCGGTCCAGACGCTGAACAAGTTACAAAGTCTGCCCACTACGTTAAAGCAGCGCGCATCGTAGAACAGCGGTTCATGGAAGATATTTTCCACCGCCAGCAGTTTCCCTACCGCGGGCCCGGTGCCAAAAGGTACGCGCGCTGATAATCGTGGAGCGATGGTGACACCGTGGCCTGTGGCGCAAAACACCGGCGCCACTTTTGCCAGTTTGTTGAGCAGATAAAAATCTTCGGCCGCACTACGCAGGGGCATACCTCGCACCGATGCATAGGCGACGCTGCTAAACAGACAGCTACTTCCCAGGGCGTGAAAGCCGTAGGGCGAGTCGAGTGCCTGTAACTGTAAGACGTAATGGTGGAGCTTCAGTTCATAAAGTTCAGTTGCTGTCGCTATCGTCTCTTGATCTGGCGAGAGATGGGAGTGGTGTTCTTCGAAGCGGTGAACGAAGGGTACGACAACCGCACTCGCCTCATCGGGCCACGAGGTGGTGAACAGATCCGCAGGCCAGATTGCATCTGCATCTCCCGAATAAATCCAGTGGGTCTCAATGACCCCTTGATGCTGTAACGCAAGAGCCAGATCACAGCCAACACGTCGAGCCCGCCCTACACCTTCGTTGGCTGGGGTGGGACCCTCCAGCCGATCAAGGTCGACCCATAACACCGAGCACGAATCGTTGAGATGGCTCAGAAAGTAGCCTTCCCCAAGGGTTGCAGTCGGATATGTTTCCAGCGCCGCACGGACCGGTTCATTTACCGCGTGATCACTTCCATCAGGTCTGTTGAGCACCAGCACGATAAGGAGGGAAGTGTTCTGATAGATACGTTGCCAGGTAGTGAGAAAGTCCGGGGCCTCGTCATAGCAGGGTACGACCATCACATGCTGCCAATGTTGACGTAATTCCGATGGAGCCCCAGGCCGCAGAGAGTACTGCGCGAGATATTTATCGATCGCGCGATTGCCTTTCATCGTTAATGCAGTGCGGCTCTGATCGGTAGATTCTGCATACAGCGGGACTCTGCGGAGAGGAGCTCCTGCCAGCGTAGGTCTATTTCATTTGGTGAGAAATATTCTTCGGCGAGGTTGAGAAAGAGTTCAAAGTGTCTTGATTCCGAACGAGCCAGAGATCGGTAAAAGACTTTCAGATCTCCCTCAGGCAATCCCTCTGCCACCAACCCAAAACGCTCTGCTCCCCGGGCTTCGATGACCGCGCCCGTCAGCAGGCGATCGAGTAAGTAAACGTCAGTGCCCTGACGAATCCAGCTGCGAACCTCATTAACATAAGGGTCCTTCTGATCGGCGCCAAGCTGCAGATTCCGACTCTGAATCAATTTGACCACTTCTCTGAAGTGCACCATTTCCTCGACAGCCAATTCAGACATTGCCGTCACCAGTCTGCTTTTGTCGGGGTAGTGGGACAACATGGACATGGCCATGCCGGCGGCTTTTTTCTCGGCGGCGGCGTGGTCCAGCAGAAACGCGTCAAAGTTGGCGAGCACGCAGCTTAACCAGTTTTCAGGCGTTGGATGATGAAGGGGTGATTGGGACATGGGCTTGTGGTTTACGGGATCGCGCGCATTGTAGCCAAGTTGGTCCCACACTTCATGTGTCTCTAGTCACCCCAGCCCGTCCAGCCCGGTCCTCTGACAACCTGACCGGGTAGTGCTCCCGTGTGCTCACCGTTATCAAACACTAGCTCTCCATTGACGAAAACCTTTTCCATGCCTGTGGAATATTGATGCGGCTTTTCAAATGTCGCATGGTCCTGAATGGTGTCCGGGTCGAAAACCAGCACATCTGCGAAATAGCCCTCGCGCAAAAAGCCCCGGTCCCGAAGGGACAGGTTGGTAGCGGGCAACCCACTTGCTCGGTGCACAGCTTGTTCCAGACTCAATAACTGCAGATCCCGAACGTAGTGGCCCAGCACTCGAGGAAATGTGCCATAGGTTCTCGGATGCCGGTGATTTAGAAGTTGATCACCTTCAGCAGCGATGGATACTGCGTCGGTACAAAAGCTAACCCAGGGCTGTTGGATCGCTTTTCTCACCACGTCCTCTGACTGATTGAAGTACATCGCGCCAACACGGGTTCTATCTTCAATCACCAAATCCATCGCGGTTTCTTCGGGCGACATGCCCCGTTGCTGCGCAACTTCAGCGAGGGTCATCCCTGCAAGGTGTTTCAAATCTGGATTGCGAAACTCCACCAGAAGCACCGAGTCCGCGCCCCCGCTGGCGAGCCTGTTATCCCAATCGTCTGGGTTCTCTCGCATTGCCTGAATTAACTTGGCCCGGGTCTCAGGATCCTGCATTCGTGCGATCCATTGATCGATGCCCCCTTCTTTCACCCACGGGGGCATGATTGCGTCCAGCCCCGTCGATCCTGCGGGGTAGGGGTACATATCGGCGGTTATTTTCAGGCCCGAGCGTCGCGCGTCTTCGATAACCGCGAGCACATCATCGAATCGGTCCCAGAAGGGAGGGTAGGAGATTTTGAGGTGGTAGATTTCAGCGGGGATATCCGCTTCCCGCGCGATAGTAATCAGCTCATCGAGGGCCTCAAAAATGCCCTTTCCCTCATTTCGCATATGGGATGCATAGATTCCTCCATACTCGGATGCGGCACTCGCAAGAGCGATTAACTCCTCGGTGTTGGCAAAACTGGCGGGGGTATAGATGAGGGATGAGGCAACCCCAACCGCACCTTCTTGCATTGCATCTCTTACCAGCGCCTGCATTTCCTCAAGCTGACTGGGCGACGCTTTGACGTCATCGCGACCAAGTACATGGATGCGTGCGGTGGTTGCTCCGATGAAAGAGGCGACATTAGAGGACACGCCCCGGTCTTCAAGAAACTCCAGATACTCTCCCAGGCTCGTCCAGGAGGGCGATATTTGATCCCAGTACTTCGGAAATTCTTCCCGCATCGAGGGTGATAAGGGGCCCATCGAGTTTCCTTCCCCGAATACTTCGAGGGTAATGCCCTGAGAAATATCACTGATGCCGCGGCCATCTTTTATGAGAGAAGTCACTCCCCAACCGATCATGTTGATGAACCCAGGGCTTACGGCCTTGCCTGTGGCATCGATTTCGATGCGCCCTGAGGCGCCGCCCAAGTCCCCGATGGCAGCAATTCGCTGGCTTTTTAACGCAATGTCAGCCCGATAAGGGGTGGCGCCCGAGCCGTCATAGATGGTCCCACCCCGTATGATGGTGTCGTAGGTCACTGATGGGGAGTTGTCGCATCCGAGGGTGGCCAGTAAGAAAAGAAGGACCAGTCCAACGCCGTTTGATCTGTTTAAGTGAAAATTGGTAAACATTAGGCGTTCTCCCTAACCGTGATGATCACGTTATCACTACATTTGCTTACAGCAGCCAATTTAGTTTTGAGTTGTGACCAAAATTAGTCTACCTTGGCGGTTCGGAGGCATCCATGCCTCTCGGCTGGTTCATGGCGAGCTGGCACAACAATAAACTGGGGGAAGCACAATGTATCAATCTGTAACGAAATCGGTGTCTGCCGCGTTCGGTGCCATAGCCATCGTCGGTTTGACAGCCTGTGGTGGTGCCGGACCTGCACCTGCGCCGACCGAAAATCCTAATATTGCCGCTGCCACGCAGTGGGTGACTGCTGGCGCCACGGGTAAAGCTGAGGCCATGGCCGCTGTACAAGAGCTCATGGCAGAAGATGGTTTGCTATATAGAAGCCGCTACGTGGGGTTCGGGTTTACCTGGGATCCAGCGGACGAAGAAGGCCGCATGATAGTCGGCACGGTCACGCCCGAAAGTCCCGTTGACGGTCTTCTGCAGCCAGGAGATCAGTTCCTTTCTGTCCGAGGCGTCGAGGTCAACGAAGCCAATATGGGTAAGCTCGATTTCCGTGGCAAGCCCGGCGAGGTAGTCGATGCAGTTATCCTGCGCGATGGAGAGAGCATGGATATTTCAGTGGCTCGCGGCATCATCGACACACCCATCAGCAAGGCTCAAATGCTTGCGTGGATGGATACCGGTGACGCAGATACCTGGGGTCCTGAGAAGTGGGAGCTTCACGAGGCTATCGGGCAGGGCAATGTGGTCTATGTCTGGACTCAAGGCTGGGACACCGATGAGGTAAGCGGCCTGCCGGTGGACAACCACACGGTCACTCGGTTTGAGTTTAATGATGCCGGCAAGGTGGTTGCGCTTGGTAACCTGAGCGAGGACCGATTTGCCCTTGAGCAGGCGGGTTGGACAATTAGCCGATAATTGAACCCGTGTAGTTATAAGACCCCGCTACGGCGGGGTTTTTTATGCTTACGGTGTCTCCGGCGTGGCACATTGGCGCTAATGCGCTAAAAGCTGGCGTGTTAACCGATGTGGTTCCGCTAACAGTAAATAGATACTTATCAACTCGCACTAAATAAACTGGAGAGCACGATGCATTTAAAAGCCGTAAAAACCTTGTTAATCATTTTTTCTTCCTACATGTTGCTCGCAGGTCTAACACAGGCACAGGATCTCGGCGCTCCGTTAGAGCTTGAGCGCCGGCAGGCGAAGGCCGATATGACCGTGACTTCGGCAAGATTGCTCGATGACGGTGTGGTCATTACGGCAGAGGGCATGATGGGTGTCTATGGTCGCGTCTACGCAACCTATGAACTAAAAGCTGCGGACAATTCTAAAACCCACGGCTCGGTTCACGGCAATGGTCGCGGGTTCCTTGCTGACGGGACCTTCGCTACCGGGACATTCTCAGGCTATTTTTCTCGGGAGGGATCGGTTTTTACGATGAACAACGTCGTACTTTTGGGTGATGGAACTCAAAACTTTGACGTGGTTATCTTTGATGCGGCTGCAAAAACCCTTACGGTTGATGCCTACATCCTAAAATGACGGGACCAAGGGATAAAAAAAGGCCACGTTGAGTGGCCTTTTTTATGCGGCAGGCAAAAGCTAGCTAGTACTGCTTTGTTTTCGTAGCCACAGGAATTGGACGCTCAAGCCCGCAATGAATGCCAATAAAAAGGCGAGGTAAAAGCCCCGGAGTAAGGGGGAATCAAAGGACTCGATAAAGGGGTCGCCGACGGGCAATCTTCGCAGAAAATCGGTGATCGCCGGTATCATGTGAAAAAGCAGCGTGGCGGTGTAAGCGGCGGTTTGCAGATACTTTGAAAGCCCGCCAATGGGGGCCTTCAGCTCGACAAAAACACCGATACCGAGCGCAAGCAGCGCCAGTACAGCAAGTGCGTGCCCGGGCCCCAGCCCGCCCTGGTTATAAATCATGAGTGCAGAGCTTGCGACGAAAAGGGTCATTAGCAAATAAGCTTTACCAGAGGCATTGGCAGCGCTCAGGATTTTGTGATGGTACAGGGAGTAGATGGCCGTCAAAATCGCGGCCGCGCCAATCACGGTATGAAACCAACCAAGTACTGTCATGGGTGGCATTGTGAATCTCCTGTTTCTGTCGGGAAGGCAAATGGTGGTGCTGCGACCTAAGCATGATTAGGTCAAGGACTCAAGCATGAAAAGCCGATACCCGAAGCGCTAACTTAGTGCGATGATGTTGCCCATCAGTTTTTGGTAACGGTAATAATATGGGCTGGCCAAAACTTGGCGACAATTTGCCAAAAAACGCCAACCCGATCACTCGGTGGATCGGAAGAGTCACCCTGCGGTTATGGGGTTGGCGTATTAACGGTGAGTTTCCCAACAGACCCAAAATGGTGGTGGCTCTGCTGCCTCATAGCTCCAATTTCGACTTTATTCTAACAATTGCTGTGTTGTGGGCGTTGGGTTTGCGTTCGACGTTCATGATGAAGCACACGCTTTTTTGGTTTCCTCTGGGTGCAGTGCTACGTCGTCTTGGCGGCATCCCTGTAGACCGAGGTAGCAAGCAAGGTCTGGTGGAGCAAATGCATCGAGCATTTCAAACTCGATCAAAACTGGTACTCGGCATCACTCCCGAGGGGACTCGACGCGGGGTGGCCAGGTTGAAACAGGGATTTGCCAGAATTGCACTCGCCTCAAATGTACCAGTGTTGCCTGCGATCCTCGATTATCAAAATCGCACGGTGCGATTTGCTGAGTTGATTGAGAACTGCGCCAACGTAGAGAGCATCATGCAACGGGTGCAAGTGGAAGCCTTAACCGGAATTCCCAGAATAAGCCGGTAGGGATCCCCATAAAACCTCAGCAACATTACGCTGACAGCGCCAATAACGGATGAAAAGACGTCACTTTGGTGGCCACCACGAATACCCTGCTGTCAAGGGTTCAAAAAGCCGGTAGTGTTGACTAGCACGTGGCGGGGTTTTCCCCAGCGCCTCGTTTTGAATCTGACTAGGAGAAAACCATGACCCTTCGCAAAATTCTGACATTAACGTTCCTTCTTTTCGCCGCGCCATTTGGTTTTGGCCAAGACCTAAACTATGGTGAGGGTGAGTTCACTGCCACCTTTACCATTGATGCCGCCCACACAACCGATGGGACTAACTATAGCGTTGCCGCCACTGGTGAAGCTGGGGACTATGGTCGCGTATACCTTTCCTATGAGTTCACCGACAAGCTGGGTATGGGCACGATGGGTGAATTTACCGGCTATGCCTGGACACAAAATGGCGAACAAATTGAGCGAGCCACCCTGCAAGGCGTTTATCGCAAGAACGGCACAGTGTTCGATATGTATTCACTGGATGTGGTGACCAACGGGCTTATCAATATTGTCTCAGGTCAAGTGGACTTCGTGGCGAAGACAATGACTTTCAAGGTCTCGCCTCTGCAATAGGATCAGCGCGCTGGACTGACGAAAATTAAGGCCGCCGATCGCTAAGGTCGGGGGCTCGATCACAAGCAGGGGCTTATCGAGCGGTGAAGCCCCCGTCGATGATGAGTTCTGAGCCAGTCATGTAGGCCGACTCGTCAGAGGCGAGAAATAAAACTCCGTTGGCAATATCCCTGGGTTTGCCCATGGCACCCACCGGAATACTGCTGAGGACATATTCCTGAAATGCCTTCGCATTTTCCTCTCCCATCGCCGCTACGCCGTTGACAACCATTGGCGTCTCTATGAAGCCCGGATGGACAGAATTTATCCGAATGCCGTAGCCCTGTTCCGCGCAGTGGAGGGCGGCAGATTTGGTCATCATTCGGACCGCGGCCTTGCTGGCGTTGTAGGCCGCAATGAGCGGATCGCCGACCAGTCCTTCTATTGATGATATATTGATGATCGAACCGCCGGCCCTCTTCATGACGCCGATCGCCGCTTGAGTACCCAAAAAAACTCCCTCGCTGTTGACGGCGTTGATCTGTCGCCAGTCCTCAAGTGTGGTGTCTTCAATCGTGCCAGTTAATACGATGCCAGCGTTATTCACCAGAATATCGAATCGCCCATGGTCGTCCACGATACCGTTCACGATATCGTGCCACTGAATTGAATCGGTGACGTCTTGATGGTGGGCCTCCGCCTGAAATCCGGCAGCAATAATGTCATTAACAACTTGCTCAGCCGCGCCAAGATCAATATCGGATACCACCACCAGCGCCCCCTCTTCTGCCAAGCGGTGGCTAGTGGCAGCACCAATACCCGATCCGCCCCCCGTAACAAGCGCTACTTTTTTTTCAACTCGCATTTATGGCCTCTTTTTATCTTAATTGGTTACTGCAATCGCCATGACTTTGTACGACAACTTCTCTATCCCTCAAGATAGCAGCGAGCACAGCGCGCCTCATATCGGGCGTCGCTACCGTCAATCATCACTTGCGAGCCTTCTCTGATTACCGCTCCGTCTTTGAGTCGGGCATTGAAAATCGCTTTGCGGCCACAGCGGCAAATTGTCTTCATCTCTTCCAGCGCATGAGCGACTTCCATGAGTCGCTTACTCCCGGGAAATGAGAGGGTTTGAAAATCGGTGCGAATGCCGTAAGCCAGCACAGGAATGAGATCCATCACCGCAATTTGGAGCGCCTGATCAACCTGATCAGGGGTCAGAAACTGCGCCTCATCGATCAGGATGCAGTCAATGGAATGACTGCCATCCGAATTATCGGGATAACGCTCGTGAAGCAGCGATCTTAGATCCTGCTCCGGATTCAGCACAATATCGGCGTCCCGGCTCACGCCCAAACGGGACACGACCTGCTCGTTGCCTTTGGTATCAACTGCCGATTTGACAATGATGACTTTTTGACCGCGCTCTTCATAGTTGTGCGCGACTTGCAGCAGAGCAGTGGTCTTACCGCTGTTCATGGCCCCGTAGCGAAAAAAAAGCTTGCTCATCTCGTGCACCTAGTACCTCACGGGATAGGTTTGCATATCACGACGCCTCGGCCAAGTAGACTTTGCAAATAAAAGTCCTGTGAGAGAATGGAGGGGTGAGACATTACCGGCACTTAACTCAAAGATTGGCGAGAAGGCTTTCGGTCCTTGTTTGTGCAAGCGGCCTGACCTTTCTGGCGTCGTTCCAACTTCATGCTAGTGAGCCCCCACGTCTTGATTTCAGCGGTTTTTTCTTCGGGGATCTCTATTACATTCCGAGCCATCATACGGCGGAGGGCGATGGGGCCTCGGGCGGAGTTTTACGCCGGCTTTTGCTTACGGCAGATGCGACCCTTGATGATCACTGGTCGGCAAGAGCAAGGCTCGAGGCCTATCACG
>CAJXMD010000010.1 GCA_913056165.1 uncultured Halieaceae bacterium | reverse complement strand
AAATAGGGAGTCGCTGCTCATTTCACTGCACACCCATAACGATCGCGGATGCGCTGTGGCAGCCGGTGAGCTCGGGGTGATGGCGGGCGCAGACCGTGTGGAGGGGACCCTCATGGGCAACGGGGAGCGGACCGGCAACATGGATATTGTGACCATGGCCATGAATCTGTATAGCCAGGGCATCGACCCCATGCTGAATTTTGAGCGAATGGATGAGCTGATCGCGGTGGTGAGGGAGTGCACACAAATCCCCGTTCATCCTCGCCACCCCTATGCCGGTGATCTGGTATTCACGGCATTCTCGGGAAGTCATCAGGACGCTATTAACAAATGTCTTGCGCTGCGCTCGGCTGAAGATCCATGGGACGTTGCCTATTTGCCGATAGATCCGCGGGATATCGGTCGCACTTATCAGGAGGTTATTCGCATCAACAGCCAGTCCGGCAAAGGTGGCGTAGCCTACGTGTTACAGCGGGACCACGGTTACGAATTACCCCGTTGGCTACAGGTTGATTTTAGCCAGTCTGTTCAGGAGCTCGCGGAAGAGAGTGAGGCGGAGGTTGCCTCAGAAGATATTCATCGTCTTTTTGAGTCGACCTATCTGCGAAATGGGGCGGGGTGGAATTTGGGACGTTACCAGCTGGCGCGGGAAGAGGGCGAGGATGCACTGACGGCCACCTTGCACACCCCCAGCGGTGAAGCCAGCTTGTCGGGTCGAGGAAACGGCGTGATAGATGCCTTCGTTAACGCGCTGGAGTCACATTTTGCGCGCCGTATTGTCGTCGTTGAGTACAGCGAGCACACACTGGGACAGAGTGCTGATGCGGAGGCTGTGTGTTACGTGCAGTTGAACGTGGAAGGGGCTCGCCCCTGTGGTGTTGGCCGCAGTCATGACATTGTTCAGGCAACACTCAATGCCATTTTATCTGCGTTGGTCGCTCTTGATATGGATTCATCCGCGGCTGCCTGATCTTAACAGTGCAACCCCTGTGGTTCGATGGCAGCTTTTCGTAGCTGTGTCACAATGTCTTTGTTGTCAGGCAGCATATCGGGCGTCGATTAATGGCCGCGAACAGACCCCCACAGGGGCTTTACGAGTCATCAGGTGAGCCCTTTTGGCCATCCTTCCGCGTCGGATTTCTGCGGTCACTCTCTGTAGCTCCTGACGAGGTTGACCTCGAAGATAGCGAGTTTTTGCGACGGCACGCCGGTTACCAGCTGATGCTTGTGGTCATGATGGCGATCCTAGCTGCCGTTATTTGTGAGATCCCGTCCGATCTTGGGGGCTCGCTCACTCTGATGATTGTCGCCTGTATAGTTGAAATTGGCGTGCTGGTCAGTGCTGCATGGGCTTTCCTTCGCGGCACCTTTTTAACGCCCCCAGTCATACCTTTGCTGGCAACCTTAGTTGTGTTGATGTGGTCACTCGCCAGTGGTAACGCTCATCACTATTACTGGCTGTTTCCACTGCTCGTAGCGATCTCTGTTCTCTTGCCAACTAGCGTGGGTTTATTGGTGGGTGTTGTGCTGGCCCTGTCGCTGCTCGCCATGCGTGCTGTTGGGCTGTCCCAATGGCCTATTGGTAACGATCTAGTGTTGTTGGTGACTATGATGGCGCTCCTCGAGGTGATGCGCCTGATGAACCGACAATCGGGGAAACTTGCTGATCTTGCTTTTAAGGACCCTCTTACAGGCGCGTATAACCGCCGCTGTCTAATGCCTCAAGTGCAACGGAGTCTGACTGATTTCGAGCGCCACAGGCGGATGTCCACACTGTTGTTATTGGATATTGATCACTTCAAATCAATCAACGACTACCATGGCCATGCAGCGGGCGACAGGGTATTGCAGAGCGTCGTAAAGCAAATTAGCGAGCGGCTTAGCAAAGTCGATATGCTGTTTCGGCTTGATGGTGAGGAGTTTGTAATTTTGCTCGGCGGTGTTGCAAACCGTGCGGCGGCTGAGATAGCCCAAGACTTGAGCATAACGATTAAAACTCTCAACGTATTGCCTGACCGAGAAGTAACCGTAAGCATTGGAGTTTGTGATGTTTCTCAGGTGCGAAGTACTATCGATTGGCTCGAACAGGTCGATTCGGCTATGTATCGGGCCAAACAACTGGGCCGCGATCGTGTCGAAGTTGTTCGACTTTCAACAGCTATTAATAGTGGTGAGTTGGCTGATACTGCCGGCTGGCGCTAAGCGCCTTTTGATACTGGGGCTGCTGCTGTGCCTGAGCGGCTGCTCAAGTACAACCTTTCTTTACAACCGTTTGGATACTCTTATCGGCTGGTACGTGCGTGACTATGTACCACTGAGTCGCGATCAACGAAACGACTTTAATCGGCGCGTGGAGGCACTCCTGGATTGGCATCGTGCTGACGAGCTTCCCGAGTATGTCGCGTGGCTAACCGAGTTTGAGGAAAGCCTCGATGACGGCGTAAGCGAGGGGGAGCTGAATCAATTAATTGACCAGCTGGAGGCAGCGGCAAGCCGTTTGCAGATCAAAGTCCTCGATCTGCTTATCGATTTCGGCGCGACCTTATCCTACGAGCAGCGGATTGAATTTGTACTGACGCTGCAGCAAGACCAAGCCGACCTTGAAAAAAAGTACCGTGATCGCACTGAGCCTGCTTACTACCAAAATATTCAAAAGCAATTTCAAAAAAATCTAAGTCGATTTTTGGGGACGCTTACTGACGCCCAAAAACAGACCATTGAGGAGGGCAGTGCCGAGTACCAAAGGCTCGATTTTTTGTGGCTTGAAGATAGAGGCCGTTGGGTCACAAAGCTGGAGCAAGTTTTGCGTATGAATGATCCTGATTGGCCCAATCAGGCAAGAAAGATTTATATCGAACGGCGGGATAACCGCACTTCGGAGTACGAGCAAGCATTTGCCAGAAATACCGGTATTTCGCGTCAAATTATATTGTCCGTGCTCAATCAGCGGACGAGTAAGCAGGATCGGCGCCTCAGACGGGAGATAGAAAGATATCGAACCGACTTTGAGGCGCTAATCGAGAGTGGGCAGCCAATCAATCGAGAAGTGTTAGGTCTCTAACTGCGCCTTTGTCGGCGCTGGTGACCATCTTGGCGTAGACCTTTAGTGCCGGGCTCACTTTTCGGGGCCGGTGCTTTACGGGTTGCCAAGGCTTCGAGGATCCATCCATGGCTTTTCGGCGAGCTGCCAATGTGGGTGCATCCAGATCAACATTGATGCTTCGATTGGGGATATCAATTGTAATTGGGTCACCCTGCTGAACGAGTCCGATAGCCCCCCCCGCTGCGGCTTCGGGGGATACGTGACCAATCGACAAGCCGGAAGTGCCTCCCGAAAACCGCCCATCGGTGATGAGCGCGCAGGCTTTGCCAAGGCCCTTTGATTTTAGGTAGCTTGTTGGATAGAGCATTTCTTGCATACCGGGCCCGCCTCGGGGTCCCTCGTAGCGCACAATCACAACGTCGCCAGGTTTGACCCGATCTTCGAGGATATCCGCAACCGCGTCCTCTTGGCTTTCACAAATATGCGCTGGACCTGAAAAAGTGAGGTTGTCATCATCTACCCCGGCGGTTTTAACAACGCATCCATCTTCGGCAATGTTCCCAAACAAGACGGCGAGCCCGCCCTCCAGCGAGTAGGCATGCTCGAGCGCCCTGATACAGCCCCCCTCGCGATCCACATCCAGGCTAGGCCAGCGGGTATCCTGACTGAAGGCGGTTTGAGTTGGTATCCCAGCAGGCCCCGCGGCGTACATGGTTTTTACCGCGTCACTTTCGGTGGTTGTAATGTCCCATGCCAAGAGTGCGTCGCCCATGGTGTCGCTATGCACTGTCTTTGTGGAGGCATCGATCAGACCTGCTCGGTTGAGTTCTCCTAAAATAGCCATAACGCCACCCGCGCGGTGTACGTCTTCCATGTGATAGAGCTGGGTGCTGGGCGCGACCTTGCAGAGCTGGGGAATGCGGCGGCTTAGCTTGTCTATATCGGCCATGGAGAAATCGACCTCGGCCTCCTGCGCTGCCGCGAGCAAATGCAGAATGGTGTTGGTTGACCCCCCCATTGCAATATCCAGCGCCATTGCGTTCTCGAACGCGGCGCGATTCGCTATGCGTCGGGGAAGCACGGACAGGTCGTCCTGCTCGTAGTAGCGTTTTGCCAGCCCGACAATTTCCTGGCCCGCGCGACGGAAAAGGGCCTCTCTGTCTGCATGAGTGGCGAGAAGCGAGCCATTTCCGGGCAAACTCAATCCCAAAGCCTCGGTCAGGCAGTTCATCGAATTCGCTGTAAACATCCCTGAGCAGGAGCCACAGGTTGGGCAGGCGGAGCGCTCGTACTCTTCGACAGTAGCGTCATCGACCGAGCTGTCTGCTGCGATAACCATAGCGTCTACCAAGTCTAGCTTGGTCTCGGATAACTTGGTCTTGCCCGCTTCCATGGGTCCGCCGGAGACAAAAATACAGGGGATATTAAGCCGCATCGCCGCATTGAGCATGCCGGGTGTAATCTTGTCGCAGTTTGAAATACACACCATGGCATCGGCGCAATGGCCGTTGACCATGTACTCCACGGAATCCGAAATGATGTCTCGGGAGGGCAAGCTATACAGCATGCCGTCGTGACCCATCGCAATGCCGTCATCGACTGCGATGGTATTAAATTCTTTGGCAACTCCGCCGGCAGCCTCAATTTCCCTTGCCACTAACTGGCCGAGATCTTTAAGGTGTACATGGCCCGGGACGAACTGGGTGAAGGAATTTACCACCGCGATAATCGGTTTTTCGAAATCACCATCGGTCATGCCGGTCGCACGCCACAGGGCTCGCGCACCTGCCTGGTTGCGGCCGCCAGTTGAGGTTTTTGAGCGATATTGAGGCATTGGGTGATCTCGGCGCAGGTTTTTCTTTGGGTGGACTCGACTTTCCGGTAGGGAAGTTTAGCACTCCCGGAGCGGCTGGGGGCGGCACGGCGGACCGCGGTCAATTGATCTGCCGGATGAGCACCTTGGAATTTCGTTGCAGGTTATAAAGCGCCTGGCGCTCGGTGGGGAGCCTATCCAGACTAACTTCACTGAACCCCTGTTCTAGAAACCAGTGAGCACTTTGGGTTGTCAGCACGAACAGCGATAACAACCCATCTTCTTTGGCTTCCTCTAGGAGTAGCTCCAACAGGTGCTGGCCCCGCCCACCCCGACGGTAATCTTCATGGGTTGCAACGCAGGCGATCTCCGCCATCGATGAATCTCCAAAGGGATAAAGAGCCGCACAAGCGATAACCCTGCCATCCCGCTCCAGCACCCGGAAATTATCTATTTCCTGTTCCAATCGCTCACGGGATCGACGCACGAGAATGCCTTCATCTTCTAGGGGACGAATGAGATCAAGCACCCCCGCAATATCCTCAACGGTTGCTCGCCGGGCTTGTTCATAGGCTTCCTGGCTGATGAGAGTGCCGCCACCGTCGTGGGTAAATAATTCTTCGATCAAGGCGCCGTTTTGCTCGTAACTAATAATGTGCGCCCGATGAACCCCCTGATCGCAAGCGCGGCAGGCAGCGTCCCGATGCTCAGCCTGAGCCGAATCACTGATCGCGAGCCGTTGCGCATCATCAACGGTAAGCTGCCGTATTAATTTCCCCGTGTCATCGAGCAAGCCAGAAGCCTTGTCCATGATGATGAGCTTGTCGGCACCCAGTGTAATCGCGGCTGCGGTAGCAAGCTCATTGGCACTGATGTTGAACACCTCCCCAGTCAGTGAAAAGCCCAAGGGGGAGAGCAGCAGTATGCCGTCGTTATCCAACACCCCGGACATCCCCACTGCATCAAGCCGACGAACCGCGCCGGTGAACTGGAAGTCAATACCGTCGACGACACCGAGAGGCCGCGCGGTCACAAAATTGCCACTAACGACTCTCAGTTTGGATCCATGCATCGGGGAATCCGGCAGTCCTGCGGAGAGCTGGCTTTCAAGCTGGAGGCGCTGAGCTGCCACCACATCGCGAACCACTCCAAGCACCTCTTCGGTAGTGACTCGAACCCCTCTGTGCAGAACGCCCTCAATCTCAAGTGCATCCAGTGCTGCTTCTATTTCGCCCCTGGTCGCATGGACTAGAACCAGCTTTATTCCCAACAAGTGGAGTAGCGCCAGGTCGTGAATGAGATGCGGGAAAACTGGACTGTCGAGGGCGCCGCTGCCTAAATGAATGACAAAGGTTCGCCCCCGGTGATTCCGGATGTAGGGACTGGTGTGTCGAAACCAGTCTATGTGCTCAAGAGGTGAAGGCACGATATTAGGCTCTACTAAATGGGGTTGCGCGAAACGGTATGCTGAAAAAAGCTGCCAAGGGTACCGGAAACAGAGCTTATAAGTCTCGGCAATTGTTGGCTCGCGGGCACCCAGCGTTGAGGTAGTGGTCTCGCAAGCTGGTTACTATCAGGTCTCTTGGAGGACTGCGGTGGTCGGTGAATAGTCCGGGAAAGGGAGTGGTGATAGGGCCGTGACAACGATGGGATAGTCCGTAAACTGCTGTCATGGACGCGGTAATCATACTTCCAACGGAAACTCGAATTGATGAGACCACGCCAACAGAGATACTGGCGAAACAGCTTTTGAGGATTGATCCGTGGCCATGTCTCCAGCGTTAGAGTCCATTCGGGATGCGGCCTGGGAGCGGCTCAGGGACCAGCTCGGCCCTGATACGTTTTCCGCTCTGGACGACGCGCTGGAGAGGAAGCGGGCACATGAGCCTTTTGAGCGGGTACTCACGACCAGCGACTTTTTTCTGGAACAGACGCTCAAACAGCCGCACTGGGTGCAAGCCGCGATTGAGAAGGATTGCCTGTTCGGCCCTGCCCCGGTATCAGAAGGGGACTTCCAGCAGGAATTGGCCGAGGCCCTTGGTAGCGCTAGTGATGAGTCTGCCGTCATGGAGGGTCTTCGGTGTTTCAGAAACCGACAGATGCTCCGACTGGTCGCGAGAGAATTTTCAGGTGTAGCAGATCTTGATGAGACCCTGTCGGGACTCTCCACCCTGGCCGATACTGCGATTCGTTATGCGGTGAGTTGGGCGATGTCTTACTGGGAGACCCGCTACGGTGTGCCAGTTGGCGAGTGGAGTCAGACACCTCAGGAATTGGTTGTGCTTGGCATGGGAAAGCTCGGCGGTATGGAGCTGAATCTATCCTCTGATATTGACCTCATATTTCTTTACCCCGAGGCGGGCTCAACCACGGGGAAAAAGAAATCCATCAGTAATCAAGAGTTCTTTATTCGGGTGGGGCAGTCGGTGATCAAGCTTCTTGATGCCCAAACTGCGCAGGGATTTTGTTTCCGCGTGGATATGCGGTTGCGGCCCTTTGGGGGTAGCGGGGCATTGGTTACCAACTACAACGCCATGGAGCTCTACCTGCAGGAGCATGGTCGGGAATGGGAGCGTTATGCGATGGTTAAAGCGCGGGCCATCACTGGTTCGCCAGAGATGGTAGCGCCGCTGGAGGACATGCTGCGAGCCTTTGTCTATAGACGTTACACCGACTTTGGTGTCATAGATTCTCTGAGAGGCTTGAAAAAAACTATCGAGGCTGAGACTAGACGGCTCCAGCTTCAAAATAACATCAAGCGAGGGTCTGGAGGAATTCGGGAGGTTGAGTTCATTGTTCAATGCAAACAGTTAATCCACGGAGGCCGCAATACCTCGCTTCAGACCAGGTCCTTGAGATCTGCTCTGGATGCCTTGCTGAAACTTGACTTTATTTCTGTGGATGACCGCGATGGACTCTACAGCGGTTACCGGTTTCTTCGTCGGTTGGAGAATGCGTTACAGGGTATAGCCGATGAGCAAACTCAGACCTTGCCTGCGGATGAAATCAGCCGGTGGAGGCTAGCCTGTGTCATGGGGTCTAATGATTGGGCCGAGCTACTTATTGAAGTTGACGGGGTCCGCGAAAGGATCAGCCATTACTTTGGTGTGCTGTTAAACCTTGGTGAGACAGAGAGTACCGAAGCCTTGCCGCGCTTGAGCTGGGATGAGTTCTCGGCGGACTCTCTGCGCGCGCGGGGCTTTGATGATCCTCAATTAACGTGGGACGCAATTCAGCAGCTGATGGGAAGTACAAGAGTTCTGATGTTGCAGAACGACGGACGCAAGCGCCTGGAACAGTTTCTTCCCCAACTGATTGATGCGGCGGCCGGCACCGATTGGCCTGATACCGGTCTCATTAAGACTTTACCCTTCGTTAACGCAGTGCTTCGACGGAGCGCCTATCTCGCGTTGATGGTTGAAAACCCGCTGGCCCTGAAACAACTGGTATGGCTTAACGGTGCCAGTCCATGGATTGCTACCAAGCTCGAGCGGCGCCCTGAGCTGGTTGAAGAGCTGCTTCACGAAGAGCGGCTTTACAAGGCACCTAATCGAGGAGAAATGACGGTCCTTGTCAGGGAGCAGCTCCTGAGGATTCCTCAGGATGATCTCGAGCAGCAGATGCAGGTAATGGCCACGGTCAAGGATGGGGTGGTGCTGCGCGTGGCGGCGAGTGAATTGAGTGGTCGGATCGATACCATGAAGGCCAGCGATAACCTTACTTTTCTGGCAGAGGTCATCATTCAGCACGCCATTGACGTGGCGCGGGCGGAGCTGGTCTCACGTCATGGTGAGCCGGGAGGGGATAGCGCGGGTTTTGCTGTGATGGCCTATGGCAAGCTTGGGGGAATCGAGCTTGGCTATGGTTCAGATCTGGATTTGGTGTTCGTATTTGACGGCGCCGATGGTGAAACCTCGGGACCACGTCAGATCGATAATTCTCGTTTTTTTGCTCGGCTGGCACAGCGGGTGGTTCACATTCTTGGTACCAACGTCGCTTCGGGGCAGTTGTATGAGGTGGACATGCGCCTCAGACCCAATGGTCAATCGGGCCTGCCCTGCGTAACTTACGAGGGATTTCTGCGCTATCAGGAAGATTCAGCGTGGACCTGGGAACATCAAGCCCTTGTGCGTGCGAGGCCGGTGGCGGGGGATCAGGCTCTCTGTGACGCTCTGATAAAGGCGAGGCTAGTGATCCTTCGCCGGCAGCGAGATTCAGGGCGGCTGCTTGAAGACGTGGTATCCATGAGACGACGGATGCTTCACGAAGGGGAGAGTCGTATTGGGGGCACAGCCGATCAGTTTGACCTCAAGCGTGACCCGGGAGGCATCGTTGATATTGAATTTATTGTGCAATATCTGGTTCTGAAGGCCGCATCGAAATATCCGGAACTCGCGAAAGACACAGATGTTGTAAACTTGCTGGCCTCCTTGGTGGGCCATGGCATATTGTCGGAAGACCACGGAGAAAAGCTCAGACTGGGCTACCTGGCGTATCGTGCTCATGTCCACCGCGCGGTACTAACGGGAGCGGAGCCGCTTGGGCACATTGATAAGTTTAAAGAGACGCTGTTAACGGTAATCGCTATTCGTGATGAGATTCTGCCGGATCTCCCCGCGCTGTCAGGGTTGGCAGATAGCAGGCTTGTGGAAAATTAAGAGGGTATAACATGGATCTGTCCAAGCTCAGTGGGCAAATATGGCTAGATGGAGAGCTGGTTCCCTGGCAGGAAGCAAAAGTCCATGTTTTGACGCACACTTTCCACTACGGTCTCGGTGTTTTCGAGGGGGTCAGGGCATACAAGACCGACGAGCAGGGCACCTGTATTTTCCGCTTGCGAGAGCACACCGACCGCCTCTTTCGCTCGGCCAAAATATTGCAGATGGATATGCCTTGGGACAAGGCAACACTGAATGCAGCCCAGCGCGAAGTCGTTCGGGTTAACGAGCTCGAAGAGGGATATTTGCGCCCCATGTGTTTTCTCGGTTCCGAGGGCATGGGTCTGCGTGCGGATAACCTGAAGACCCACGTGATGGTTGCGGCGTGGCCATGGCCTTCTTACATGGACCCCGAGGCGCGAGACCGGGGCATTGCGGTGCGGACCTCAAGCTACACCCGCCACCACGTCAACATTACGATGTGCAAAGCCAAGGCAAACGGCAATTACATCAACTCCATTATGGCGCTTCGTGAGGCACTGGACAGCGGGTGTGAGGAAGCCTTGCTGCTTGATAACGAGGGATATGTTGCCGAGGGCAGCGGGGAAAACTTTTTTATGGTTCGGGATGGAGTGATCTACACCCCCGATCTGACCTCTTGTCTGGACGGCATCACTCGCAACGCGATATTTCAGATTGCTGCGGATGAGGGTTATCAGGTTCGTGAAAAACGCATCACGCGGGACGAGGTTTATATCTGTGATGAAGCGTTCTTCACGGGGACAGCAGCTGAGGTGGTGCCAATCCGGGAGCTCGATCGACGGCAGGTTGGCGAGGGCCGCCGAGGGCCGGTAACGGAGAAGCTACAGGCCATTTATTTCGATGCGGTCAGAGGGCGGTCGGCACGCTATGGCGAGTGGCTGACGCCGGTGGCCGCGGATTAGATTGGCTATCTTCTTAGGACTGAATGATGTTGGTGCCTGAAACGATCGCACTTCCCTCGGGCCTTTTTTGCCGACAGTGGCAGTCGGAGGGTCCGGCAAGGGGGTCGGTCATTATCGTCCACGGTCTTGGGGAGCATAGCGGTCGTTATCAACCACTTGCCGAGATATTCGCGGCTCGAGGTCTCACGGTGGTTGCGATGGATCACCCCGGACATGGAGAGTCTCCCGGTCATCGTGTTTTTGTTAAAAGTTTCGATGACTTTTTGACAGGCGTCAGAGAGTGCCGAGCCCATCTGGCCGCAGCCGAGGCTGACCTTCCCTGTTTTATTCTCGGCCACAGTATGGGTGGCTTGATCGTCTCAAGATTAATGCTGGAAGACCAAAGCCAATATCGTGGTGCGCTGCTGAGTGGTCCCGCTTTTGAAGCTGGGGAGCCTCCCTCGCCAATCCTCCTGAAGCTGGTGGGTCTGTTGGCAAAGGTTTTACCCCGTTTGGGAGTATTGGCGCTTGATGCCAACGGTGTCAGCAGAGACCCCAAAGTCGTTGAGGCTTACAACAACGATCCTCTGGTGAATCACGGTAAGGTCACTGCCGGGCTGGCTTATGCTCTGCTGACAACAATGGGCTCAGTACTTGAGAGGGCGGGGGAGATTACCCTGCCTCTTTTGGTGATGCATGGTGAAGCCGATTCGATGGCCGCGCCCTCGGGGTCAGAGCACTTCGTCGCCCGAGTGGGGTCTCAAGACCTTAGTTTTACTCTGTTGCCCCAGCTGTACCACGAGATTTTCAACGAGCCCGAGGGTCCGCAGATCATGGCGGCTTTTGCGGACTGGATAGACGCCCGCCTGCCATGACCGATGTGGTCATTTTCGGCGCTGGCGGCCAGCTAGGCCTGGAGCTCAAGATGACGCAACCCTCCGCTTGTCGTGCTGTATATGCGACTCGGGCCGAGGTCGATATTGCCGATGCTGAGCAGGTAACCCGCTATCTGGATAGCGCTAACCCTTCGACGATCATCAACGCGGCGGCCTATACCGCCGTGGATCGCGCAGAGGAGGAACCCGAACGGGCTGCGGCTGCCAACGCCGCCGGTCCCAGAAACTTGGTGGCCTGGGCTACCGGGTCGGGCGCCCGCCTTATTCATGTCTCCACGGATTTTGTTTTTGATGGCTCAGCTGGTGAACCCTACAAGCCTTCCGACGAGCCCCGGCCGCTGGGGGTGTATGGCGAAACCAAGCTTGAGGGCGAGCGGGCTGTATTGAGTGCGGCTGCAGGGCACATCGTGCTGCGCACCGGGTGGGTTTATTCCCGCCACGGGGTCAATTTTGTCAAAACCATGCTCAGACTCATGAATGAGCGAGAGCAGCTATCCGTTGTTGAGGACCAGATTGGCACCCCGACCTGGGCGAGGGAGTTGGC
This sequence comes from uncultured Halieaceae bacterium, assembly GCA_913056165.1. Taxonomy (GTDB): domain Bacteria; phylum Pseudomonadota; class Gammaproteobacteria; order Pseudomonadales; family Halieaceae; genus Luminiphilus. The sequence goes on along the minus strand of CAJXMD010000010.1, from coordinate 34,897 downwards.
CAGTATCTGCTGGGCGCTGAGGGATAATACCGCATGCTCCGGGATATACCATTGGAGTGACAGCGGCGCCTGCAGCTGGTTCGATTTTGCCCTCGCTATTCAGGAGGAGGCGCTGACTCTGGGGCTTATCGACAAGCGCGCTAGCGTGCTCCCTATTCCTGCAAAACAATATCCAACCCCTGCGACCAGGCCCTCTTACAGCGTACTGGATAAGACCGATACCCGAGCCGCCCTTGGTTACAGCGGTCGCCCTTGGCGTCATGCATTGCGGGATATGCTCGTCGATATGAAACACACCAATAAGGACCAGAACACGTGAGTCGCGGATTACTTGTCACCGGAGGGGCCGGCTTCATTGGCGCCAACTTTGTGTATCACTGGTGTGAGCGTCACCCCGAGGACCGGGTGGTTGTTTATGACGCCCTGACCTATGCAGGAAATCGAGCCAGCCTTGGGCCTCTGGAGGGCGCGGGGCAGATTATTTTCATCGAGGGAGATATTTGTGATGGTCAGCGAGTGCGCAAAGCCCTGACTGATCATGAAATCGATACCCTGGTGCACTTCGCTGCGGAAAGTCACGTGGATCGATCGATTACAGGTCCCGATGCATTTATCCAAACCAACCTGATCGGCACCTATACGTTGTTGGCTGCCGCTAAAGAGGTCTTCCTGGCAGGCTCTGGCCGACCCCATCGGTTCCATCATGTTTCAACCGATGAGGTGTTTGGATCCTTGGGCCCTAAGGATCCGGCGTTCATCGAGACCCTGCGCTACGAACCCAACTCGCCCTACTCGGCAAGCAAAGCTGGGAGCGACCATTTGGTGCGCGCGTATCACCATACTTACGGCCTTGAGGTTACTACCAGTAATTGCTCCAATAATTACGGTCCCTTTCACTTCCCCGAAAAGCTTATCCCTTTGTGCTTAACCAATATTCTTGATGGGCGACCGCTGCCGGTTTATGGCGACGGCACCAACATTCGTGACTGGCTCTATGTGGTTGATCACGCGCAGGGTATCGAGCGGGTGATCACCGATGGTCAAGTGGGAGATACCTATAATATCGGCGGTAACAACGAGTGGGCCAATATCGATATAGTGAGGTTGCTCTGCAGCGCACTTAATGAACGTTTTCGAGAGAATCCGGAACTCGTGAGTCGCTACCCCGAGTCGCCTGCTGCGAGAGGTGAGGCGGAATCCCTCATTACCTATGTGGAGGATCGCGCAGGTCACGACTGGCGCTACGCTATCGATGCCACCAAAATTGAGCAAGATCTGGGGTTCTCACCGAGCGAGACTTTTGAAACCGGCATCGCAAAAACACTGGACTGGTATCTCAACCACGAATCGTGGTGGCGACCCTTGCTCAAGTCTTAAACGTGAAACTTGGGCATGTCAGCCCATGACAACCCTTGCTTATCCTTTGCTGACAGCTCCGGCGCCTCCCCTGGGGGAATCGGCCAGTCGATGCCCACATGGGGATCATCCCACGAAAGGGTTAGTTCGCTTTGCGGGTGGTAAAAGTCGGTGCATTTGTAGAGAAAATCCGCGGTCTCTGAAAGCACATAAAATCCGTGGGCAAAGCCCGGAGGGACCCAGAGCATTTCGCCGCCTTCCTCGGTGAGGGTACAGCCAAACCACTGGCCACAGCTGGGGGAGTCCGCTCGTAAATCAACCACGACATCAAAGACCTGACCGGAAACGACCCGCACCAGTTTGCCTTGGGTGTGCTGGGTCTGAACGTGAAGCCCCCGCAGTGTGCCGCGACGGGAGCGTGAGTGATTGTCCTGCACAAAGTCCTGGCGAATCCCGAGGTCGGCAAAGACCTTACGGTTCCAGCTCTCCAGAAAAAAACCGCGGCTGTCACCGAAGATTTTGGGCCGCAGGACCGCGACCCCCTGAAGTGGTGTGGTCTCAAGGTCCATCCCAGTAAGTGCCCCGCTCATCAAGCAAACCTTCGAGGTACACTCCATAGCCGCTTTTCAGCAGCGGCTTGGCGAGTGCCAGCAGCTGTTCGGCATCGATGTAGCCCATGCGATAGGCAATCTCTTCCGGACAGGCAATCTTTAGCCCCTGACGCTCCTCAACGACACGAATAAAGTTGGCGGCGTCGAGTAGGGAGTTGTGGGTACCGGTATCAAGCCAGGCCATGCCTCGCGACATTACCTCGACGCGAAGATCACCGCGCTCGAGATAGACCTTGTTGACGTCGGTAATTTCCAGCTCTCCTCGCGCAGAGGGTTTAATATCCTTGGCGATCGAGATCACATCCTTATCGTAGAAATAAAGTCCCGTGACCGCGTAGTTGGATCTGGGCTCGTCGGGCTTTTCCTCTATACCGATTGCAAGCCCGGCATCGTCGAACTCGACCACACCATAGCGCTCGGGGTCGTGGACATAGTAGGCGAAGACCGAGGCGCCTTGGTCCTGTTGTGCTGAGCGTTGCAGCTTCTGTGTGAGACCGTCGCCGTAAAAAATATTATCTCCAAGCACCAGGGCGACCGGATTATTGCCAACAAAGTCTTCCCCGAGGATAAATGCCTGGGCCAGTCCGTCGGGGCTTGGCTGCATGGTGTAAGACAGGTTGAGCCCCCACTGTTGCCCGTCTCCAAGAAGGGCTTTAAAGGCAGCTTGGTCCTGGGGCGTGGTGATGATCAGGATGTCTCGGATACCGGCCCGCATCAGGGTAGCCAGCGGGTAGTAGACCATGGGCTTGTCGTACACGGGCATGAGCTGCTTGCTGACGGTGCTGGTGAGCGGGTGCAGTCGGGTACCTGTGCCGCCGGCGAGAATGATTCCTTTGAAAGTCGTTTCCGACATGCAGCCGTTCCATCTTTTAGAGGGCCCACAGTGTATCGTGAGAGGGTAATAGTTGGCGAACCTGATTCGCCCCACAGGCCTATCCACTGCTACACTTGAGTGATTCCAATCCGTGGGGATGTCCACATTAACGCACCCGTCCATCCAGTCGGGCAGGCTCTGTCCGCGCTTGAAAACCCAGCCTCTACCGACGTGCAACCGCTTCGGGTGGCTTTGCTGGGTTATCGTTCCGCGCCGTTTTCCGGTGGGCAGGGGGTTTACCTAAAATATTTGAGTCGAGCCCTCAAATCTCTCGGCCACGACGTATCGGTGATTTCCGGCCCTCCCTACCCACATCTCGATGCCGGTATTTCCCTGCACAAGTTACCCAGTCTTGACCTTTACGCCCATGGTTTGGGGGCTATTACTTGGGCGCAGTTCTGGCGGGACCCTTTGGCACGACGTGAGTGGTGGAGCAAGCTGACGGGGGGGTTTGTAGAGCCCTGGACGTTTGGGGAGCGAGCCCGTCGCTGGGTTCTTGCGAATGCAGATAACTTTGATGTGATTCACGACAATCAAACCCTGTCTGACGGAATTTTGGCGCTCCAGACGGCGGGCATCCCCCTGGTCACAACAATCCATCACCCGATTACCCGGGATCGTCAACTCGCCATCGAATCCGAAGGAGTGTGGTATCGAAAGCTTTTGGTGAGACGGTGGTACGATTTCTTGGATATGCAGCAGCGTGTCGCCAAGCAGCTGAATCATATTGTGACCGTATCGGGTGCGAGTCGTAGGGATATCGTTGCAGATTTTGGGGTTGACCCCCGCCGGGTGGCGGTGATGTATAACGGGGTGGATACGGAGCTGTTTCGCCCACTGGAAGACCGGCCAAGGAAAACCAATCAGATCATGGCGATAGCCTCTGCTGATACACCAACAAAGGGGCTTCAAATACTTCTACCTGCAGTTGCCCAACTGATTTCTGCAGGCAAACAACTTGAGCTTGTCCTTGTCGGCAAGCCAAAGCCAGATGGGGAGACGGCGCGGCTGATTCGCAGGCTTGGCCTTAAAGACCATATTCAGTGGTACCGGGATCTGGAACAGGAGCAGCTTGTAGAGCTTTACGCACAGAGCACGATCGCGGTGGTTCCTTCGATGTATGAAGGTTTTGGACTGCCTGCTGTCGAGGCGATGGCCTGCGGGATTCCCCTGATTTCAAGTGATGGAGGGGCCTTGGCCGAGGTCGTCGGAGATGCTGCCCTCGTCGTGCCTGCGGGCGATGCGCCCGCGCTGGCATCCGCTATACAAGAGCTGCTCGAGAATCCTGAACATCGGGCGAAGCTTGGCAGGTATGGGCGTGAACGGGCAGAGCGAGAGTTTAGCTGGCAGGTCTGTGCCCAACGTCTAGTCGGTCACTATCGATCGGTCATTCAGTCGACAACCGTTAAACCGTGTTTTCAGTCAACGTCTCGAGAGACCCCATGTTGACCGTAGATTTTAGCTGGCTCCCTTTGTCAGCTGGTGATCGAGTGCTGGATGTGGGATGCGGTGAGGGCCGCCACTCCCTGGCCGCATACCTTAGGCCCGGAGTCAGCGTGGTTGGGGTAGATTTGTCAGTCAAAGACCTCACGACTGCAAAGGGGCGAATCGCTGATATGGCATCTTATGACCCGCAGGGATCTGTGAGGTTTTTGCAGGGCGATGCCACGACGCTACCGTTCCCGGATGATGCGTTTGATCGGATTATCTGTAGCGAGGTCCTGGAGCATATTCCGAATTTCATTGCGGTATTAGAGGAGCTGTACCGGGTACTAAAGCCTGGCGGTCGACTCTGCGTCAGTGTGCCGAGAGCTTGGCCAGAACAAATTTGCTGGTGGTTGAGCGAGGATTACCACAATACACCGGGCGGACATATTCGTATTTTTAGTCGCCGATTTCTGGAGCGAGAGATAACCCGACAGGGGCTAAATACCTATCATCGTCACGGTGCTCATGCGTTGCACGTGCCCTATTGGTGGTTGCGTTGCCTGCTGTGGCGTCGAGGTGAAAAGTCATCTCCTGTGGCCGCGTACCATCGTTTGCTGGTGTGGGACCTGATGAAGAAGCCCGCTTTAACCCGCTGGTTTGACCGACTGTGTAATCCCTGGATGGGGAAAAGCACGGTGCTTTACTTTAGCAAGCCCAAGAGCGTTCACTCGTGAGCGGGCTTTATCTCAGTCGAGGCCTTTATCCAGAGGAATATTTGCGTCCAACGGCAGATTATATTCTTGAGGTACAGCGTCCTTGGGGAGAGATACCCTGGTTTCCGGGTGGCCACACAGACCCCTGGGATCACGTGGAAGCCGCGATGGCGCTCTCAATAGCAGGTGAGCACGAAGGGGCCAAACGCGCCTATCGATGGCTTGCAGATTGCCAGCTGGGCGATGGCAGCTGGTGGCGTGCTTATCAGGACAATCAACCCCAGGACCCAGATCGGCGCGAGACAAACTATGTTGCGTACATCGCTACCGGTATTTGGCACCACTACCTGATAACCGGCGATCGGGGCTTTCTGGAGGAAAGTTATCCGTTTGTTCGGGCGGCTATCGACTTTGTAGTAAGGCTTCAAGGTGTGCACGGAGAGATCGACTGGGCAGTAGATACCAATGGCGTGCCATTGGGAGATGCCCTCGTCACGGGCTGCAGTTCAATTTTCAAAAGCCTTGAATGTGCTTGTCACATTGCATCCACACTCGGAGAGCCCATGGATAACTGGGTAGAGGCTCGCCGCCGGCTGGGTGTTGCACTAAGAACAAAGCCAGAACGTTTTGATCGCACCTGGGCAAGCAAGTCCCGCTACGCGATGGACTGGTTCTACCCGATTATCACTGGCTGGATCACAGGAGCTGAAGCGAAAGAACGGATCCATGCCCGTTGGCAGGAATTTGTAGAGCCCGGATTGGGCTGCCGGTGCGAAATTCAGGAACCCTGGGTCACCGTAGCGGAAAGCTGCGAGCTGACCCTTGCACTTCTTGCGGCAGGAGAGCGCGCGAAAGCGGCGGAAGTCTTTGCCTGGTTGACCCAGTGGCGTGCTGGGAACGGTGCTTGGTGGACTGGATACCAGCTTGTTGAGGATATGCTCTGGCCAGACGAAAAGCCTACGTGGACAGCGGGTGCAATTCTATTGGCGGCGGATGCCCTAACGGGGCATACCGCTGCTTCAGATTTGTTCTTGACGGTACTGGAGCCGGAATCTCAATCAGATGCCAGACAAACACTGCGGAGACGCTCCTAGCATCATAGTGTCTCTACGATGATGTGAACCTCACTACATTGAGGGTAGCCGTCTAAGTGCCCACAGAGTGTCAACCCTTCTGACTTCTTCATACAGGCCGGACTCGAGGGCCAGCCGCCACACGGTAAAGGGCGCTTGGCCACCGGAATTGACCCCTGGATAAACATCATGGATCGCTAGAATTCCGCCTGGAGCGACTCTCGGTCCGAAACTGCGCCAGTCTGCGAGAGCCGAGTCAAGACTGTGCCCTCCGTCAATGAAAACCATCCCGAAATACCCCTGCCACCAGCGAGAGAAAGCCGCGCTGCGGGTCACCACGGGGATAACCGCATCCTCCACGCCAGCCGCAGCAATATTCCTGCGAAACGCCGAAAGCGTATCGACCCGGCCCTCACCATCCATCAGGGATTCATCGTGAAAAAACTCTCCCGGCTGGTGCTCTTCAGATCCTCGGTGGTGGTCCAGCGCGATAACGATGCTGTCCGTAGCTCTGGCTGCATGGGCAAGCCAGATAGTGGATCTGCCACACCAGCTTCCAATTTCAAGAATGGGTCCTAGATGGCCTGCCTCAAGACCCAGCTGGTGAAGCGCCTCACCCTCATGATCGGGGAGGAATCCAGGCACGTCGGCCGAAGGAGGTAAAGTCATTGAAGCCGGATATCCTCTGGTAGGCACTCTCATTATAATGGCCACAGCCTCGTGGCAGTTTACGTGTATCTAGGCTCGTCTCTGGCGGTAAAACCCGTAAACTACTAAATTAGCGGTTGCTTCGGTCAAGGACCGTGTGCGACGACACTATAAACGTAGCCACCTTATTTTTATACGCCAGTTAATAAGTGATAGGTCGGGGCGGCATGGTCCACGCTGCCGGAAGAGTGCGAGGCACGTTTAGCCTGAAGAGGTGAGGAAAATCGATGACTCGTCGTGACATCTCCTGCTTTCTTATCGTTTGCAACGAGGCTGATCGCATCGAGCGATGCCTAGACTCCCTCGCATCATGGGTAGATCAACTGGTGATCCTTGATAGCGGCAGCACGGACGGCACCTTGGAAATTTGCCAGCGCTATTCTCAAGATGTGTTCTCTACCGATTGGCCAGGTTTCGGTGCACAGAGGAACCGCGCTCTGGAAAAGTGCCGCCATGATTGGGTGCTGAATATTGATGCGGACGAAGAGCTCAGCGATGCGTTAAAAGAGGAGATAGATGAGCTGTTATCTAGGGAAGAAATTGATTTCAATTTGGTCAAGATGCCCTGGCGAACGATGTTGTTTGGCAAGGCTCTGAAATTCGGGCGCTATACGAGCCCACAAGGCAAGCTGTTCAAAAAAGCCGGAGCAGCATTTAAGCAGAGGTCGGTGCACGAAACCCTGATCTTGCCGGGCGAGAAAAGCGTTACCACCCGGCACTCGTTGACTCACCACAGTTGGCGTGACTACCGCCACCTCATCGACAAACATACCAGCTATGCGATGTTGAGTGCGCAGGACAAATTTCGTGCTGGAAAGAAGTCGTCCTTGGCTTATGCGATGCTGCGGTTGAGCACAGATTTCATCCACCATTATATTTTTCGACTGGGCCTGCTTGATGGCTGGCGGGGCCTGCTCATGGCAGTAGTGCTGGCCCAATATGCGTTTCACAAGTACGCCTGCCTGTGGGCATTGAACCAGACTAAAAAAACACTCTAATAGTGCTGAAAGCCGGTAGACTGCCGAGCCGGCGTTTGCGCGCTAATTTCTCGGTTCAAAGTGATCCGTGGATCATCAGACTGAGAACATGTGTAAACGGGGTAATGAGTGCGGTGCGGTCTTAGGTGTCTTGATGATGCATTGAAGGAGCGCGTGTTCGTTATTTGAGTCATCAGCAAGCGCGCTGATATCCTCTATTTTTATTTTTTGTGGCCGCGATGAACCAGGCGAAGATCAGCGTTTTTTTGGTGACACTGAACGAGGCGGAGCGCATCGCTGAAGTCATTCACAGCGTAAGCTGTTTCGACGAGGTTATAGTCGTTGATTCTGGCTCTACCGATGGGACGCCTGAGATAGCGCGGGACCTCGGTGCAACCGTCTATTTGCGCGACTGGCTGGGGTATGCAAAGCAAAAAGCCCTTGCCGCTGACCTATGCGCCAATGACTGGCTATTAAACATAGACGGTGATGAAGTTATGACAGAGCCTCTGGCTCAAGAGCTTAAAGCGTTGGCAAGAAGGGAGGATATCGCGGGTGTGCGGATCCCAATTAACGATTTTATGCTCGATAATCCGCTGCACCGTTTATCGAGAAAACGAAAAATTGTCCGTATGTTCAGAAGGAATCTAGCGACCTATCCGGTTGATCGCTCAGTGCATGAAAATCTTGAGGTAAAGGGGATTGTCGTTAATGCTGAATCCGAGCTACATCATTTTGGGTACAACCGACCCAAGATTTATTTCACCAAGCACATAAAGTATGCCGAGCTGCGAGCTTGTGACAAGCGCCGTGCGGGCAAGAGAGGAAGTGTCATCAAGTTATTGTTAGCGTTTCCTTTCACCTTCACCAAGGTACTTTTTTTCAGAGGCATGATTTTTTCGGGTTATCGAGGCCTGCTCGTCACGACAGCAGAGTCGATGTACGCGTTGCTCAAAGAGGCTTTCCTTATTCGTTTAACCTACAGCCAAAGCAATGACTAACGCGCTAAATTCGTTTTTGACAGTGCGTCCTTCATTGGTGGCGATGGCTCTGGCGCTGTTTATCGTGTCGCCTCTTATTAATGTGGGGCCTGTGAACATTGCGTCGTTCCTGTTGTTGACGACCAGCGTCTTGTATTGCGCCAAAAATTCTAGCTATATCTGGTCGTTCTGGCGTACGCAAAAACAGTTGTTGGTGTTGATTGGCCTTCTATTTATCGCCTTCAGTGCATCAAATTTTCTTAACCATATAACGTCACCATTCGCGGCAGTCTTTGCACAGGGCCGATGGCTGATACTACTGATCGCGTCCGCTCCTGCCGTTGCCTGGGGGGTGAATGTCGCTGCGGGCCAAACGCTCCTTCGCTTCGTCGTTTTTGTTTTACTGATTTTTATCTACCTTTATGTATACGACGCGATTCTTTTTCTCGGGTTTGATTCTGGTGGCGTCCTTGATGTAGTTGGCGCAGAGAGAGGCGATCAAAATCGCCCATCCTGGGTCTTTAATCCGCACCCTTTTTCAAGAACGCTTATTGCGGCTCTTTTAGTGCTAGTCGGGGTTATTACCGTGACAGCGGAAGCACGCCGACGAGTCGCATACATACTTGGCATTCTTGGCCTAAGCGTCATGTTGGTTCTTGGGGCTGTGAGAACAGCCTTTATTGCGCTTGTGGCAGTTGGATTAATGTCCCTTGCGGTTTATGGAGGTAGGCGCGCTGCTTTCGTGTTGATTGGGGGAGTGCTGTTAGCGGCGCTGGGTCTGGAATTCCGAGAGCGTCTGTTTCAGGAAAGCCTGCAGGACGAAAGCCTGAGTATCCGACTTATCCTTATACAGGACGGGATTAAGGCGCTTCTTGAAAAACCGTGGTTTGGAGGAGGCTATCAGGCAGCTCGCGATATTCTTTGGTCCTCCGAACTGGATAACTTTGTACAACTGCAGACCCTAGGGACTACCAACACGCACGTTCAGTGGCTGGAAATGTGCGTCAGTTATGGTGTGGTAGGAGGCGCGATCTTCATTGCACTTTGGCTCTATTCCGGGTGGTGGGTGTTTACCACCCATCGACAGGTCGCCGCCGGTTTCAAAGTATTTAGCGCGCTTCTCTTCCTTAATTGGGTTAGCTTGACGGTCGCCGGATTTTCCACAGTCTATAGAGAGACCGAATGGGCGCTCTGGACCGTTACCCTGCTTGGAACCGCTTGGCTGCATGCTCAACAGGTGGAATCGCGGCGCTAACTCTGTACGTCAGAGTACTCGAGGAATGGCGCTATTGAATCGATCACCATTGATACCGAAATAGCGCGCATCAAGTCCTTACCCTTGAGCCTCAAGCCCCACCGGCGCTTTTCCGGGGGTATGCTCAAGACGTCCAGGCTGGCGTTGTATACATCGACGACATTATTCAGCGATAGGTAAGGACCCGTGCGCTGGGGGTTGCTATGGGCATAGAGCCCTACAACTGGCGTGTTCTGCGTTGTTGCCATATGAAGGGTACCGGAGTCTGGCCCGATGACCAGTCGCGCGCGCCTGCAGATAGCAAGCAGTTCCTTGAGACTGGTTTGCCCCGCCATATTGATGGGCGCGTGTCTGGTTTGCCGACAAATCGAGTTAGCCATTTCAACGTCACTGCTGGCCGGGCCGCCAGTTACGATGACGTCGAAGCCTTTGTCGACACAGAAGTCCGCCACCTCTGCGTATCTTTCAGGCAACCAGTTCCTCTCGGGATTGCTCGCCGAGGGCGCGATGACGACTGCCCCTTTGTCCTTGGGGATCAGTGCAATGGCCTTCTCGACAGCAGGGGAGGGCATGGGGATATTCCATTGGGGTTCAAAATTGTCGACTCCCACAGAATGGGCAAAACCCTTTAATACGTCGAGTACGTGGAATTCACTCTGGTCCTGAATTTGCGCATTTATAACGAAGCTGTGGAGCTCCTTGCTTTTCGTTCGTGGGAAACCTATTTTCTTGTGGGCGTTGATCAGGAGTGCAAGGAGGTTTGATCTTAAGGATGTCTGCATGTGCAGTAACAGGTCAAAGGGCTCACGATCTTCGAGCTTTTTCCGTACGTCTCGATAGGCAGCCAGACCTTGGCCCTTGTCAAAAACCACAAACTCCACGCCCGGGAGATCCCTCAGAAGCTCATACTCAACGCGACCGATAATCCAGGTGATTTTTGTTTCCGGGTAGCGAGATTGAATTCCCTGAACGACCGCAGTGACGTGACAGACATCGCCTATAGCGGAGAGACGAATCAGGCAAATTGAATCAGGAGGGCATATGGTATCGTTCATCATGGATTCCGGTGAGCAGCGCCTCGGCAAACGGTTGGCAACCCCAGAGTTTTCGCTATGAATGCAACTATCAAGCGTTCAACACAACAAGCGCGTCGCTACTGCTTAGTGTACGACAGTTGCGCTGTTGATGATGTGTCTATGGGAATTTTTGATCCGGATCACTGGGGGCAGATGGCAAATCGGCACGACGAGGGTCGGGGATCAGTTTGGTTTATTACTGACGTAGACAGACATTGGGTCCTGAAGCATTACCTGCGAGGCGGCTTATTTAAAGACCTATTAACAGATAGATATTTGTTCACAGGCTTTGATCGTTCTCGGATGATCCGGGAGTTTGACATGCTTTGTGAGATGAAAAGACGCTCCTTACCAGTGCCCAGACCCATTGCAGCGATGGCTGTCCGGTCCGGCCCGTTATTTTATCGTGGGGCCATGATCACTGAGCGATTACAAAACAGCACATCCCTGGCATCGCTGATTTCTTGTGAGGAAGTTTCGGATCAGATGTGGTTCGACGTTGGTAGCACTATTGGCCAATTTCATGGCGCTAGTGTGCTTCATCGTGACCTAAACGTAACCAACATCCTTCGTCGAGGAGGTGATTGGTATTTAATCGATTTTGATAAGTGTTGTTTCGTTGGTGGGGGGGCTACTACCCGTTGGCGCCAAGACAACCTGAGTCGTTTTCAACGGTCAATTCGTAAACTCAGTAAGGAGACTAATCAAAGCTTGGATCAAAAGCAGTGGCGTGTGTTTAAAGAGGGTTATGAGAGTGCCCTTGCCGCCTCGCAGACCGACAGCGGAAGCGTTGTTTAAGCCTTAAAGGGGCAGAGAATTTATCTTGTCCTGATAGAACTGTACTCGATCAGGCAGGTTATCAACCGCTTGTTTCGCGGCTGTCCCAAGCCGATCTCGTCGAACTGGATTGTTAGATAGATTCAGCCATTCCTGTGCCAACTCTTCCTCCGTCGACGTCACGACCATGGCCTCCCTCTCCAGCAGGTAGTCCACCATCGAGTCAAAATTTTCGGTGTGGGGACCGCTGATAATGGCCTTGCCAAGGGTCGCGGGTTCAATGAGGTTGTGGCCACCTACGGGGACCAGCGACCCCCCAACAAACACGAAATCACTTTGTGCACAAAACGCCCCTACATCGCCAGTGGTATCCACAAGATAAACGTCGGTCGATGGCTGGGGGATTTTTATCTTACTGTGGAGATCGCAGGCAATGTTCTCGGCGCGTAGGCTCTTGGCAATTCCTGCTGCTCTGGGCGGGTGTCTTGGGATAATAACCAGTAGAGTTTGTTTGCCAGCGGATTTCCAGGCTCGGATGATTTTGTTCTCCTCATCTTCATGGGTAGAAATGGCAAGAGAGAATGGGCGGGGAGAAACCGTTTCATAAGCTGGCGCAGCCTCTGAGGGTCTGGACAGTTTGAGATTGCCGGCAACTGAAACTCGATCCTTCGGGCATCCCAGAGCAATAAAGCGGTCTTTATCAATCGGATCCCTCGCCCAAATATGCGTCACATGATTCAGCATCTGCCGATAGAGTGGTTTAAGGGCGATGGGGGCCTCCGCGGTTTTTTTCCCGACTCGACCATTAATTATTCTGATTTCAACGCCATGCTTCCTTGCTGTAGCAAACAGCTGCGGCCATAGCTCGGTTTCCACGATAAACAGGTGCTTTGGTTGAAAGTGCCGTACAAGCCGTCCAACGGCCCAAAAGAAATCGATCGGGCAGAAGTGGACCTCAACCCCTGGCCCTACCTTTTTCTCAGCAAGTCTCAGTGCTTCCGGAGTGTTGCAAGTGAGTAAAACACGGGCCTGTCCTGTACATGGGAGCAAAGGCAGGACGAGTTGGATTTCCCCAACAGATGCAGCATGAAACCAATAGGGTGTTTGAGCCGCGCTGGTGCGAAATAAGCCGAAACGCTCTTTTATAAACCGAGCCCCACCCCGCCGACGCCGCGCCTGATACAGGGTCAGGAGTAACAAAACAGGAGACAGCAACAACAGTGTGAGGTTGTAAATTAACAACCTGAGAAAGTTGCTTACTGGCTCGGCAGTCAAACGGGCTGCCTATTTTTGCTGCAACATGACTAAGCGCCACTCACATACACAGATTGAAAAAGGTGAGCTATCTTTCGCCAAGAGAATATCAGGACGGGCTTGCCCCACCCGCTGTGGGGGCGGGTGGTGGAGTCAGGGCACTGTCCAGTGCAGCAACATCATCCGGCGACAGGGAGCCGGCATTTTCTTTCAATCGAAGTAGGCTGATTACATAGTCGTAGCGAGCGTTGGCGTAATCTCTCAGCGATGTATAAAGAAGATTTTGAGCGTTCAGCACATCAACAATGTTGCGTGTTCCTACTTCGTAACCAGCCTCTGTGGCGTCCAGAGCACTTTCGGCTGAGCGTATCGCTTGCTTGCGAGCCTTCACGCGTGCCGCATTGGAGGTTACCGTCATATGAAGGGAGCGCGCGTTAGTAATAGTTGTTCTCTCCAGATTGACACGAGTCTCCATGGCAGCAACATGTTGTTGGGCGGACTGGCGTCGCTGGGCATGCAATCTGCCGCCCAAAAACAAAGGCACGTCAACTCGAACCTGCCAGACCTCCCGCTGATCTTCCGACTGCGGCTGTACCAGAAATATCGGATTTGGATCGGCGATTCGAGTCCCTTCAGTGTCAGTGTCTGAGTATTGATAAGAGGCTGTTACAGTCGGGGCATGGCGCGATGCACTCGCCTTGGCGGATTGTCGCGCAGATTCTTCTGCATAGCGGGCCGCGGCAAGATCGTAATTGTTGTCGAGAGCCATCTTGACCCACTCTGCGCGATCAGCGGGAGTTGGCGGGTTAGCTTCAAGATCTTCACCTAACAGATAAAGGGGGCCGTGGTCCTGCCCAGTGAGAATGGACAGTCGTTCTTTTGCCACAGCGACGTTATTCTCCTCTACGATGCGCTGCACCTCGGCAATATCTCTGGCGGCCTCTGATTCATAGACGTCGGTAATGGCAATTAGCCCGACTTCAAATCGCTGCTGGGTTTGTTCAAGCTGGCGGCTGAAGGCGCGCTCTGCTGCCTCAGCCGCAGCCAAATTATCCTGTGCACGGAGAACGCCAAGATAAGCCTCTACTGTCCGCACAATTAAATTTTGAGTCGCTGAGGCGAACTCGGCCTCGGCCTGTTTGCTGATTTCCTGCCCTGCTTGAAGGCTGTACCAGGCACCCAAGTCAAACAAAGGTTGCGCCAATGCAAAATCCCATCCTTCAGTCTCGATGTCAGTTCTGCTGTAGGCGTCGCCGATAATTGGGCTGGCGCCTGGTGTGAATCCCACGATACTGCGGTTTATTGACTCCGCGTCGGTTCCGGTAATGCCATAGCCTGCGCGGACTTGCGGCAAGAGGGCAGAAAGCGCAACGTTCTTGTTTTCAATGTTCGCCAGATAAAGGGCTTCCTGCGCCTTTAACTGAGCGTCGTTCTCAAGGGCCAACTCATAGATGTCCAGTAAGGTTTCTGCTCTCACTGTTGCCACTGAAGTGATCAGCGATAGAGCAGCGAGCACAAATTTCCAAGGGTGGAGAGTCAGGTGAGGCATGTGGGCTCCTTGTCACAGCATGCAAAAAAGCCGCTAGAGTATACAGTCTGTCGCAGTCAAAATCCCCGTGATATTTTGACCTGCGAAGCTTCCTCGGTGTTGGTAAACTCAAGTCTACGCATTGGAGGTTTATTTATGGCCTATTCGGCCAGTGACACTGAGTCGCGTTACAACGTCAATCTATGCGATCTTCACAGTATCTGTGAGGCTAACTATTTGCGCCTCACGAAAGCCTTTCCCGGGTATGAAAATACGAATGCTACCGAACTGGTTTCCGGGGCGCTGTCACTGAGCATTGAGGTGATCGAGCGCTGCCGATATACCACTACACTTCGATTGGTGCAGGTAGGACCGGCCACGTTACCAAAGGCTGCTATTCGTCTTGATATACGCCTTTATCACGATGCCAAAATGGCCGAAGTGGTGACCTTAGAGCGTCACAACCAGCTGAAAGGGCGTTATCAATACCCCAATCCCGGAATGTACCAGCGCGATGAAAAGCTTCAGCAGAACCAATATGTCGCCGAGCTGCTCTCTGTCCTGCTGGTATCGGGTTACACCCCAAATAGCTCAATCTTTCCCGCATTTGATGAGCTCTGACAGTGCGCCTTCCGAGTCTATTGCCCTGTCGATAGCGGGGCTGGTCCGCGTTTTACAAATATCTGACACCCACCTGGGCGCTAACGCCGGGGATGACCTTCTTGGAGTTGATACCGATCGATCCCTCAAAGACGTGCTCACGCTGGCCCAGCAGGACGGCTTTGCACAGCACCTGACCTTGGTTACAGGTGATATCGCGGCCGACGGTGACCCAGAGGCCTACCGGCGTCTTGAGAAATACCTCGAGCATTTTGGAAGCGACACAGAACCGCCTTGCCTGTGGCTTCCAGGCAATCATGATGACTACCCCTCAGGCCTAGTTCAGTACCCCCATCGCACTCGTCGTATGGTGGAAACCGATGCCTGGATGATGGTGCTGCTGCACTCTCAGCAACCTGGACAAGTTGGGGGCTATCTGAGTGATGTCGAGATAGCGCGGTTGGATAGCGCTGTTGATCGGGCAAATGAGGCTGATAAGCACTTGCTGGTTGCCCTGCATCATCCACTGCATTCGATTGGATGCGACTGGCTGGACGGTCAGCGAGTCTCCAATGCCGAACATTTCTGCGCGAGTGTCGCTGAGTGTAATAGGTCAGTCGTCGTCATTTCCGGACACGTTCATCAGGCGACTGACCAAGTCTTGGATGGAATTCGTTATCTCACCACACCCTCCACCTGCGTACAGTTTGCGCCGAATCAGGTAGAGTTCAAGGTAGACCAGATTGGACCGGGTTATCGGTGGCTAGAGCTGTCACCCGATGGACAGGTACAGACTGGTATCTCGAGATTGCCGGCGGATCTCCATATCGCCGATACAAAAAGACGGGGCTACCAGTAAGCCATACAGGAGACCAGGCTTTTTCATGAGCCAATACAACGCTGACGCCATTGAAGTACTCACGGGGCTAGAGCCTGTGCGCAAACGCCCGGGCATGTATACCGACACCACCCGCCCCAATCACCTCGCGCAAGAGGTCATCGATAACTCCGTAGATGAGGCCTTAGGGGGTCATGCCGATAAAATTGATGTCACTCTCCATGGGGATGGTGGCATTAGCATCGTTGATAACGGACGGGGAATGCCAGTGGATTTGCACCCGGTGCAGAAAAAGCCCGGCGTGGAGGTCATCCTGTCGACCCTCCATGCGGGGGGTAAGTTTTCTGACAAGAACTATCAGTTTAGCGGCGGTCTGCATGGTGTCGGTGTCTCGGTTGTCAATGCGCTGTCCACTCGCCTTGAAGTGACTATTCGTCGTGATGGGGAAGTCTATGAGATGGCTTTCGAGAACGGCGACAAGGCCTCAGATCTCAAAGTGGTTGACTCCTGTGGCAAGCGCAATACGGGAACCGGTATTCGCTTTATGCCCGACCCACAATATTTCGACTCAGCCAATTTTTCCCTTTCCCGCCTGTCGCATGTTTTACGTGCGAAGGCCGTGCTTTGTCCCGGCCTCAAGGTCACGCTACTGGATGAGAAGAAAAAAGAAAAAACTGAATGGTTTTACGAAGACGGCATTGCCGATTATCTGGCTGATGCAACCATCGATTTTCCAGTGATCCCGGAGGCGCCGTTTACCTGTAATTTTCAGGGTGAGACCGAGGCGGTTGACTGGGCAATTCAATGGCTGCCGGAAGGGGGCGACTTGATCACCGAGTCCTACGTGAATCTTATTCCAACGGCTCAGGGTGGCACTCACGTTAACGGCCTCCGTTCGGGCTTGCTTGAATCGATAAGAGAGTTCTGCGAATTGAGAAACCTGCTGCCGCGAGGGGTGAAGTTAACTGCTGAGGATGTCTGGGATAGATGCGCCTATGTCCTTTCCTCAAAACTCCAAGACCCCCAATTTTCAGGACAAACAAAAGAGCGACTCTCTTCACGGGAAGCGGCAGGGTTTGTTTCCGGAGTTGCCAAAGATGCTTTCAGCCTGTGGCTCAACCAGCATACCGGTGAGGCGGAGCTACTCGCCGAGATGTGTATCAACCGGGCCCAGGCCAGGTTGCGCTCCGCGAAGAAAGTGGTTCGAAAAAAAGTGGCGTCGGGTCCAGCATTGCCCGGAAAGCTGGCTGATTGCACCACCGAAGATCCCGATCAAGGCGAGTTGTTTCTGGTGGAGGGCGACTCTGCGGGAGGTTCCGCAAAGCAGGCTAGAAACCGTGAGTTTCAGGCGATCCTTCCATTGCGAGGCAAAATATTAAATACCTGGGAAGTCGACTCGCAGGAGATCCTCGCATCCGCCGAGGTGCACAATATTTCAGTGGCTCTGGGCATTGACCCGGGTAGCGATGACCTGTCTGGGCTGCGTTATAAAAAAGTGTGCATCCTTGCCGATGCAGACTCTGACGGACTTCATATTGCCACGCTGATATGTGCACTGTTCCTGCGCCATTTCAGGCCTCTCGTCAGGGCGGGGCACGTGTTCGTTGCAATGCCGCCACTTTATCGAATCGATGTGGGCAAAGAGGTGTACTACGCTCTGGATGATTCCGAACGCAATGGAATCCTCGAACGGCTGGCGGCGGAAAACAAGCGCGCCAAACCCAATGTGCAGCGCTTTAAGGGACTGGGGGAGATGAATCCGTCCCAGCTTCGTGAGACGACAATGGACCCCGATACTCGACGATTGGTTCAGCTGGTGTTGGATACCGACGACGATACCAATAGCATGTTCGATATGTTGCTCGCCAAAAAACGGTCGGGTGATCGCAAAGCCTGGCTTGAATCCAAGGGCGATCTGGCCGAAGTGGCTGTTTAATCTAATTAAGATAAGGACCCGTTTGATGAAAGCCTTTATCGTTTTTACACTCTTCGCTGCACTGGGGGCCATCTCGGGTAACGCAATGGCTGATTGGCAGGTTATGCAGACCTCATCGGTCTCTTATGTGTCGACCAAAAACAACGCGGTTGCAGAAAATAATCACTTTACTGAAATAAAAGGCGGAATTACGTCGAAGGGGCAAGCAACGCTTCGCATTGATCTGAGTTCGGTGGAGACTTATGTGGAGATTCGCAATCAGCGCATGCGGGATATCTTTTTCGAGGTCGCTGATTACCCTGAGGCCGTCATCACGGCGCAATTACAGCCCCAGGATATGGCTCAGATAGAGTCCGGCGCTCCCCTCGATATCGATCTGCCCCTCACCATCTCTCTTCACGGTGTTACCACAGAGGCCAGCGCAAAGCTAAGAGCCGCCAAAGTGAGCAAGCGAATCTGGGTGACCACCCGGGAACCGCTGTTGATATCCGCGAGGGATTTTGGCCTTGAGACAGGTGTGAAGGCGCTCCAGACGCTTGCTGGTCTCGACGCAATAGCGAGCACAGTCCCCGTTACTGTCGATCTTCGTCTGCGTACAGACTGAGGGTGTCAGCGAGCGCTTAGGGCTCGGGAAATCGTCTGAAGCTGGGCCTGATATCGCTCTTGCTCTGCCCGATTCCCCTGTTCTCCATGGTAGGCAATCAATGCATACAGCACCTGAGGTTGTCCCGGATACTCATTGTTAAGCTGCTCGAGAAGCTTGATGGACTCCTCCACAGATCCGGTATCGTGTAGCGCAACGGCATAGACATAGCGATGGCGGGTGGCCCCTGATTCGTTGGCTGCGGCGTCTGCGAGCAAAGACATCCCCTGCTGAGGATTGCCTTGGCGAATTTCAAGAAGCCCAAGCGCGTGTTTTAGTGTGCCGGGGCTCGGGCTTTTTTCTATCCCTGACTCGAGAAGGCGTTTCGCTTCCGGTTCACGGTTGAGCACTCGGAGCAGATCCGCCAGATTGATGTAGGCGGCTTCGAGTTGGTCGTTGAGGTTTAACGCCTCTCTGAGCGCTTTTTCAGATTGAACCGGGTCACCCCGGCGGCGCCAGTAGTTGGCGAGTTGTAGCTGAATTGAGGGCATATCCAGATGCTGGGACTGCACCTGTTCGTACTCTTTGAACAGGGGGTCAAGCTGTGCAACGTCCTGAGGCCTGAGTTCGTTAAAGGGGACATCTGCAAGTTGATCCGCCACTGCCAGACGCACTGCTAACACCGGGTCACTAATCAGTGGCCGCAGCATCAAAAAACGCTGCTGTGGAGGCAGAGCCGACAAGGCGCGCACAGCGCTTAGTCGCAGCAGGCTATCGGTTGATCCAAGAAGCAAAGAGGTCGACTGGGCTAGATCCGGACTGCCGAGCTGACCAAATTGATTCAAAGCCGAGGCCCTCAGAAGTTCTGTCGCCTCCTCGTCAGCAATGATCCGTTTCAGGGAGGGGATGGATCGAACATCACCGCGCTGACTGTTGTGCAGGGCGAGCGCCGGATGATTTCTCGGTGAGCCCGGGTCGATACCCCATTCGCGGACTGCTTGCAGTGCCCAGCTTTGGGACCGTTCGGTATGGCACTGGGTGCAGGCATCCGGAGCACCAATTTGCATGGCGATGTCGGGTCTGGGAATTCGCATGCTGTGATCTCGCCTTGCATCGACGCCCATATAAACCTGCTCGGGCATGTGGCAGCCAACGCACGCCGCTCCGGTTGAGTTGACAGGGTGTCGATGGTGGTTTTCTGTGTCAAAGACAGAGGCTTTATGGCA
This sequence comes from uncultured Halieaceae bacterium, assembly GCA_913056165.1. Taxonomy (GTDB): domain Bacteria; phylum Pseudomonadota; class Gammaproteobacteria; order Pseudomonadales; family Halieaceae; genus Luminiphilus. The sequence continues at coordinate 15,104 of CAJXMD010000010.1, read as the reverse complement.
TTGGGTGCAGACGCCGTTACCTTCGGCGATCAGCTGATTGCTATGGGGATTGTGACAATTGCTGCAGACAACGCCTGCTTGGTACATCTTGCTTTGTACAAAGGATCCATAGACATACACCTCATCGCGAATTTGCCCGTCTGGCCAGTACAGAGGGTTCTCGATGAGTGCCAGTCGGTGGGTATCTAACAGGTCCGTGCCGTAGTGGTAATCCCCCAAGGTGCTTCGTCTTGCATGACAGCGAGCACAGTTATCGATTTGGGTGTTCTTACCTTTCGGTGACGAGGGTGATGCGATGGCGGCATTTTCGGACCAGGCCCACAAGGTGTCAGTCGCTAAAGATGCCACAAATCCTGCGAGGGGGTCGGTATCCAACTTGCCTTGCTTGGCGAGGGTGACGTGCTGTTTGCCGGGTCCGTGACAGGCCTCACACCCCACGTCGATATCATTAAACGCGGTGTCAAAGGAACGGCTTGTTGGGGAATAGTTCTTCCGCACGTTTGTGCTGTGACACTCTGCACACCGGGTATTCCAGTTCTGGTAAGGGCCAGTCCAGTGCAGCGGATCTCCCGCTGTGATGACATCATCGGGATAGAGGTGGTACCAGCGCTGACCTCCTTGTTCAGTCGGGCGTGAATCCCATGCGATCGTAAGTGCCTGAAGCCGGCCGTCGCCAGTTGGCAGCAGGTATTGCTGCAGGGGATAAACCCCGAAGACATAGGCAACGGCGAAATCTTCCAACGCGCCGTCGGCGTTATCGGTGCGCACCCAGTACTTGCCGTCTTTGCGATAAAACGTCGACGTTATGTCGCCATAGGTAAATGTGCTGCCTTCAAAGTCACCCAGGACCGTTTTCTCACTGACTTCCTGCATAGCGAGATCGTGGTGGGAGCCCAGCCAGTCAGCCGCCGCTTTCTCGTGGCAAGCTACACAGCTTTGAGTCCCTGTGTACTCGCCCTCCGTCTGGCTGGCCAGGGCTGAGGCGCAAACCAATACCAGAGTAGCGAGCAATGTTTGTCGTGAGATCTGCACAACAAGGCGCATATCTGTGTCCCCCAAAATCAAAGTGCCCTTATTGCTGATAGCAATACCAGCTTTACCTGCCCCTCACGCGAGCCAATACAAACCGAAAAGGTTTAACGTATTGGTGGGGGTCTTGGGCCACTTTGTTGCTGCCCAGACGGTAGCATATTTGACAGGGCCGGAACCAAGAACCGACCGCTAAACCGCCCGCATTGCCCTCACAAAGAGGAACAAGAGGAGCGCCCTTGAGCCGTGGCCGGCAGCCCTGATGGGGTAGGTACCTTTTCACTTTGTGGGCGTAGAATATCCATAGCGTCAAGGGAGTGGTTATGAAAATTGGCATTTTAAAAACCGATGCGGTGCGCCCGGAGTGGGTGGGTCGATTTGGTGAATACCCGGACATGTTTGAGCGATTGTTATTGGCTGAAGACCCTTCCCTTGAATTTCAGCATTGGGATGTGGAGGAGGGCGAAATCCCCGAAGATCTGGGGGTGGTGGATGGCTATATCATCACAGGGTCCAAGAGCAGCGTTTATGACGATAAACCGTGGATCCGGGATTTGGAGGAGTTGGTCAGGCGGCTAGACAGCGGCCACCACAAGCTGATCGGCATTTGTTTTGGACACCAGGTGATTGCGAAGGCGCTCGGTGCGGTGGTGGATAAGTCCCCAAAAGGCTGGGGGTGCGGGATTCAGCGCTATCAGCTCACCGACGCGGTGCTCGAGGCAGACTCCCAAGGCAGAGAATTGTCGTTGATTGCATCCCATCAGGATCAGGTGATGACGATGCCGGCAGGAGCGGTAGGTGTTGCAACCAGTGACCATTGCAACATCGCCGGCTTCAGATTGGGAAATCACATTCTCACTTTTCAGGGGCACCCGGAATTTATTCCCGATTATTCGCGAGAGATTATGCAGTTTAGACGGGAGATGATTGGTGAGCGGCAGGTTGTTGCAGGCTTGGCATCTCTGGCGTCAGAGGAGCACCAGGGTGCGCGGGTTGCCCGTTGGATGCTCAGTTTTCTCGCTGCCGATCAAGGGTAGAGTTGCGGCGTTCGAATATGATCTACCAGATGCCGACATTCTCCATTGATAGCCAGGGTTCACGGGCCTCGAGAGCCTCTCCAGCCTGAAGTAATTCCACCGAGATTCCATCGGGTGAACGCACAAAGGCCATTCTTCCATCCCTGGGCGGTCGGTTGATGGTCACCCCGGCCTTCATGAGGCGATCGCACAGGTCATAGATATTCTCCACCCGGTAGGCCAGATGGCCAAAGTTGCGTCCGCCCTCGTATTCCTCTGGATCCCAGTTGTGGGTGATTTCTACCAGCGGCGCCTGATCTTCAGCCGCTCGAGCCAGATCATCAGGGGCTGACAGAAATACCAAGGTGAAGCGCCCTTGTTCACTGTCATAACGATTTACTTCCACCAGCCCTAAGTGATCACAAAAGAAGGAAAGGGTGTCAGCCAGATTGGCAGCACGAATCATGGTGTGGAGAAATTGCATGGCGTCACTCCTGAAAGGTCAGGCTTTAGTGTACGTTTTTTTTCATATCGCGCTTCAAAATTCCCCCTTTTGGTTGGGGGCGGGGTAAACTCGCCAACCCCCACAACGCCATCGATTCTATGTTGTCGCTGAGAACCCATGGCGGCTAGCCGGATGTGTTGAAAGCAGTGAGCTGTGAGGGTTTTTCGATGCTGGCAATCGAGAGTATTCATCATGTGGTTTAAAAACTTCCGCCCCTACCGAATTTCAGATCGACTGGGTCTCGATGCAGACTCCCTTGCTCAGCGGCTTTCTGCCAGGCCTTTTGTCCCCTGCCGGCCCGCCCAACCTCAAAGCACAGGCTGGGTGCCCGCGCTTGCGGATACCGCCGAGGCCCTTGTGCACGCCGCGGGGGATTATTGGATGGTAAGGCTCGGGCGCGAGGATCGACTCCTGCCAACAACGGTGGTGCGTGAGGAGGTTGCTAATCGCATTAACCAGATTCAGGTCGCGGAGTCGAGAAAGGTTTATCGCAAGGAAAAGTTACAGATCACCGATGAGGTAACTCAGGATCTTCTGCCTCGTGCTTTCACCCGAACCCACAGCATAGAAGCGCTGATCTCTGAGCGGGAAGGCTGGCTATGGGTAAACAACGCCAGTGCCGCCAAGGGAGAGGAACTTCTATCTTTTCTCAGGGAGGCAATAGGGGGTCTCCCCGCTGTGTTGCCAATAACCCGCAAAAACCCTGCTTTGATCATGAGTGATTGGCTGCTCCACAACGACCTGCCTGCAGGATTTGAATTTGGCACCGAGGCCGATCTGGCAGAGCCGGGTGAGGAGGGAGGCGTTGTGCGACTCAGGAGCATGATGATTGAGTGCGATGAAGTGCGTGCGCACATTGAGTCGGGGAAACAGGTGGAGCGAATTGGACTGGAGTGGCAGGGCAGGCTGAGTTTTGTGTTGGGCTCGGATCTGGTTCTTCGGCGGCTGCGTTTCGCAGATCAGCTCGTCGATGCTCACGCGGAGTTAAAAGAAGACATTCTCGCCAAGAGAGACGCCGACTTCTTGCTGATGTCCGAAACCCTTGCGGAGCTATGGCCAGAGCTTCTTACGGCTTTTGGCGGTCTTGAGGAGTAAATATGATAGCTCCCGGTAGATATCGCCATTACAAGGGCGGCGAGTACGTCGTCATGGGCGTGGCTCGTCATTCAGAGACCGAAGAGCTTCTGGTGGTATACCAGCCGCAATATGGCGACAGGGAGTGGTGGGTCAGGCCTCTTGCTATGTTCACCGAGCAGGTAGAGGTCGATGGTTCGAGCATGCCACGGTTTGAGTTTATCGGAGACAACAGCGGGACTTAGGCCGCGACTCAAGCAGTCAGCTTGGCAAGAGTCGCATGGATAAGAAGTTCGTTGCGCAGTTTATCGATGGTTGCGTCAATTGTTTTGATCTGTGCCTCAAGCGCCGACTTTTCTCGGCTGATGAGAATAAATTGGTCGGACTCCCCCTCGTTAAAACGAATTTGTTCCTGAGCGAGCAGCTGAAGGGCCAGGGACTCCTGATTCCGGCTTGTTGCCAAGATTTTCTGATTAAACCTCAGGGCGGTTAGAGACACCTCCAGGTCCCGGTAGATTTGCGCCGAGGCAACCTGATATTGGTAATCAACCTCACGGGTTGCGGCCGCCGCGATTGCCGCCCTCGCTTTCGCGGCACGCACACCTATCGGTACTTCAAAAGACAAGGCAACGACCGAATCGGTGCCATCGAGAGAATCAGGCCCTGATCCAAAATCCTGAGCGACCTTCATTTCGAGATCAAGTTCGGGCAACAACTCATTCCGAGCAAGTCGCTGATCTATCTCAAGCTGCTGGGCCTTCGCCTTCAGAGCGCGTAATCCCGGATGCTCGTTGATCTGTTCGGACCAGGCGGCGGCGCCCTCGCTCGGTGTAATGGCATAGGGCCAGCCGATATCTGGTGGCACCTCAAGCAACCCCGGGGCGTACTGCACATCGGTATCGTTTTGCACCATAAAATAAGCAAGGCGATCTCTGGCCTGCGCTTCGACCCGATCTGCTTCCTGTAGCAGCACCTTTCGCTGCAATAAAGTGGTACGAAACTCCGTGAGGGTGATAGAAGCAAGGTCACCGCTATCTACCCGTTGCTGGATGGCTTCAAGCCGGCTTTCGGTTAACGCCAGCAATTCCGCCACAACCGTTCGCTTCAAAGTGCTTTGATACCAGTCAAGCCATGTGCTCACCCCGCGATACACCAGTTTATTCACGTCCAGTAGCTGGTTTGATGCAGCCTCTTGGTAGTACCAGGCGGAATTTTCAAGCTCGAGCCGTCTGGGATCGGTATCACGATTTTGCAGCAGAGAAACTTTAACCCCAAGACTGACTTCGCCGTCATCGAGGGTTTGATATTCCTGCTCGTAGACCGGGAAAGATCCGTCAGAAATACGGTATGCGCCAAACACTTCAGCATTGAACGCTTTTAGCGGTTGCACCATCCGCTGATCAGCGACCCTACCATCATAGTAGCCCGAGGAGCGGATATCGGTGGTTTGAGCAACTCGCAAATCAAATGCGGCATCTGCTACGGAGCGGCGCCCGTCCGCCTGCTCCGTTCTCGACTGGGCGGCCAGTGCCTCAGGATGTTGTGTCGAAATAAAGGAAACAAGCTGGTCTACGGTGGGTGCTAGCTCTGATCCGGTAGCGTGAATGCAAATCGCCGCAAGAAAAAAGATGCATGCGAGCTTCATTGTTTACCCGAAGGCTTCTGCTGAGGGGGGAAGTTGTTGAGTTGTCGCCACAGCTCATATCCGAGGCGTACTTCCTCGAGGAGTATCCACCCCTTAACCCGGCTACCGAGTCGCGCGTACTGGGTATCAGGCCAAGCCTGATCTTCCGGATCCGGCCGGACCCAAACATTGAATCGTCCAGTTGCATCTGCCACTGGCTCTATAAAATCGACGATACCGCCAAAAGTACCAATGCCATTTTCTGGCCAGCCGCTGAACTGGAAGACTGGCCAGCCTTCAAACTGGAGCCTGACCTGCCTGCCCGGGTAAACAAGCGGCGCGTCGAGCCCGGATACCGAGAGGACAACCGTCCGTGCCGTGACGTTGGGAATGAAGGAGGCCAGTACGTCGCCCGCGTTTACATAGGTCGCATTACCTGATGATTTCAGGCGCAGAATCGTGCCGTCACTGGGTGCCACTTTAGTCTGTAGAGACTGCCTTGCGGTCTCGACCTGCAGCCGACTGATCTCCGCGTCGATCTTGGCGGCCTCTGCACTTAGTTTTTGAATTTCTAGTTGTACCAGCTCCAGGTCCCGCTGGGACTTCAAGCCCTGGTCACGAAGCCGCTGCTGCCTGTCTAAATTTGTGGTTTCAGTGGCGATTGCCTGTTCCATGGCGATGCGTTGCTGATTGGCTGCAGCGAGTTGGCTCTCAAGCCGCTGAATCAGCTCAGGGTCGCTGTCCACCAGAGTGACGATTGGATCGCCCGTTCGTATTGCCTGCCCTTCAGTGACATGCCAGGTTCGGATTTGCCCTGGAACCAGTGCAGAGATGGATTGGATCCGCTCGGACGGAAATGGTGTGTCAACCTGGCCATCGCCAAAGGCGGTCTGTGTCCAGGGAATAAACCATAGTAGCGCCATGATCAGGCAAATAGCGCCAATGAGCAGGCGGCTGGTAATCCAGTGCCACTGGGGTAAAGACACCGACTCCAGCGCTTTGATTTGGCCGAGGTAGCGCTCGCGTAAATCACTCATTGCCAGACTCTGCCGTTGCAGTGAGCAGCTTGTGTTGGGTAAACGCGGGATGCGCAGGTTGGCTCGTGAAGTAAAGCACCGTGAAAGATTGCTTCGAGAGCATCTCAAGCACGTTATCGCGCACGATTGGCAGCAGCTGATCAAATAGCTGGTTCAGGACTAACACGGAGGGTTGGGCCAGTATTGCACCCGCCAGCTTTAACAGCAGCATCTCGGCGCCCTGAAGCGGTGCGCCCGTTGCAGAGAGTCGTGTATCAAGGCCATCAGGAAGGGACTCAATAAGAGGCCACAGGTACACCTGCTCGAGAGCGTTGATGATTGTTTCGGTATTGCTTTGGTCATGGTGAAGTAGGAGAAATTCTCTGATAGAACATTCAAGAATTAGTGAGCGATCTACCCCCTGTATCGACTGCCGGAGTTCGAGCAGGTCCAGATCTTCGAGATTTATACCGCCGAGGGTTATGCGGCCTCGGTTTACCGGTCGGTGAGCACGCAGCACTGACAATATCGCTGGCTGTATCCACGCTTCGTCAGTTTGGACGCAAACCTTGGCGGCAGAGGGTATCGACCAATCCAGATGGCAGTAGCGCTTCGCTCTGCTGATTGTCGTGTTGATAAAGGTCAGGCTTGCAGACCCGGCGGCTCGTTCGGTGCCTTTGGGATTTTCCTCAGGGAGCGATAGCACCTCGGTGAGCTTGTCCGCAGCGCCATAGAGTTCGTAATAGTATTTTAAATAACTTGAAAACCTCGACAGACCGAGAAAAATTGCGGCCATCACGAGTTCTGCGGCGACTAACTGACCGATAGAAAGCTCGCCCAAGGTCACCAGCCAGCCTCCGAGAGCGAGAAGCGCTGCACTACCTACCGCGTACAGCACTAAAAAGCTTATCGTTTGGCTAAATGTATGGCTGAATAGCTTCTTATGCTTATCTAGATAGGTGGTGGCCAAGCCGTTGGTTTTATCTGCTGCCAGACTCAGATGTCGTTTTGATTTAAAGAAATCATGGGCGACTTCCATATCGGACAGCCAGCGAGCCATTGCGTATTTGCTTTTCGATAGTTCCACCGCAGCCTTGCGCGCGCCGGATGACCAAATCTTCCAAATTAAAAACACGACAAACAGCGTCAGCGCATTAAAAAGAAAGAGCCAGGGGTGGTAGAAAGACACTAAAGTGAAGCCCACCGCTGTCTGCAAAATGAGCGCGAAGCCATCGGCGAATAGCCTGGGGACGTTTTTCTGAAAAATCATGATGTCGAAATAGCGGTGAGTCATACCCATATTTCGGCGACCTTCGAATACCCAATGAGGCGCCCTGACAACGCTATAACTTATCTCTGCAGAGAGCCGGGCAAATACTCGTCGTCTGTAGAGTTCGACCATCCAGATCCGGAGAGCGCTCAGGGCGCCATAGCTGAGCAGGATGAGGAGCAGTGCCAGTGCCAGCGAATATACGGCTCGCAGGGATCCGATGTTGGCAATGCTATTGATCAGTGTCTGCACTGCTATTGGGACCGCCAGCGTCATTACACTGATCGCGCCACCATAAATAATGATCACCCAGAGAAAGCTCGACTCCGGGGCCAGCAGGGCCCACAGTTGCTTGCGCAGTTCGGGTAGATTAATACGAGCGTCGTCGCTTGCCATGATCAGTTGTCATACCAACATCCGTGTTGTTTGTAGGAATTTTCCTATGCCTCCTAGATTACGGATAGGACGGCGAAAAGGATTACGGTAATCTTTGCAACACAATCACCAGAGGGCGTGCCTATGAGCTTGGTGGACGCTGAAGCCCCGGCCTCTACAAGGCAAAAAACAGCAGGAACTCACTTTCTGTTGAGGCGAGTTCTGCCGGCGTTCCTGATCATACTCGCGGGGTGCGCAGGCGCTCCGGTGGTTACGGACAAATCCGAGAGTTACGTGTCTGATGTGGCGCAAAAGCCATCATCCTTGCACAAGATGCTACCGCCAGAGGCAATGCCGAGCTCTGGGGTTATGCTGTTGGCGGACCCCTTCGAAGCACTGTTGACACGATTGCAGCTGGTTGATGCGGCGGTCAGCAGTCTTGATCTGCAGTATTACCTCTGGCAATCCGATACGGTGGGTATTGCCCTGACAGAAGCATTTTTACGGGCTGCAGATCGAGGTGTCAGGGTCAGACTGCTTCTCGATGACATCTATCATTCAGGTCGCGATGAGGTTTATCAGACTCTGGATAGCCACCCCAACATTCAGGTTCGACTGTTCAATCCTATGGGTAATCGGGGCGCTGCGAAAACGGCCAACTATGCCTTACGCAAAGCCCAATTTAACAACCGGATGCACAACAAAATTTTTCTGGCAGACGGCCAAGCCGCCGTGTTGGGTGGACGAAATATAGGAGACGAATACTTTGGGTTGGACAGCAGCTTTAACTTTCAGGACCTTGACGTTCTGGTCACGGGGGATGGCGCGCGAGAAGCAGGGGAGGCGTTTGATTTGTTCTGGAACGCTACGCTGGCTGTACCGATCGATACCCTTTACCCCAACACGGATCTGTCAGAGCGTCTTGTCGAGCGAGCTCCCCTCCGGGACGCTGCACGTGAGCTGACGGCTACGCTCGAGCGGTCGGGGGTGACGTTGCTGACAGCTTCTGATTGGACGGAGCGTGTGGCCGACGAGTTAACATGGACCGAGGCGCAGGTATTGGTCGATCGGCCCGATCGGAGCGCCGAGAATCCCGAAACCGCCTTTGCCGTTTTCGCCAGCGATCCTCGTTTGAGAGCTGATCGAGAGGTGACCATTCAAACCGCTTACTTGATACCCAATGGGCCCACAATGGGAACCCTGACTGCCTTCGCCGAGCGGGGGGTCAGGCTTAAAATTTTGACTAACTCTGCCGCATCAAACAATCACGGAACTGTGCACGCTTACTACATGCCCTATCGCGCACCACTTATCAGCGCGGGGGTAGAGCTGTACGAGCTGCGCGCTACCGGTGACTTGAGCGACTATCTCAGCCGCAATCAAGAGCTCGCAAGAGCCGGACTACATACCAAGGCGATGGTGATTGACCAAGAGGTTAGCGTTATCGGCTCCTATAACATGGATCCGCGGTCGAGGGTGTGGAATACCGAGATAGCCTTATTGGTGTTTAGCGACGCGATAGCAGCCGAGGTGCTTGAGGAAATGGCAAGAGATTTCACAGCGACAGCCGCTTGGCGCGTTACGCTGAACGAGAAGGGAAAACCGGTCTGGTCAGGAGAAGTAGACGGCACGCCTGTTCAGCTTGACAAGGAACCAGACACCCACTGGTGGCAGCGGTTCCTGTGGTCGGTACTCAGGATTCTGCCGCTCGAAAACGAGATGTGACCGGGGACGGCTGGTTCCCTATGGCGGTCTTTTAAGCAGGATATTTTGGTGACGCCTTCACGTAATTTCTCAAGAAGAGCCACGACCAACAACTTGGTTCAGGTGAGTTCTCCGTGGGCTTGGGTGAACGCGGATACGGCCCTGTCTAAATCGTCCAATGTGTGACCAGCAGAGATCTGGACCCGAATACGAGCTTTCCCTTGGGGCACAACCGGGTAGAAGAAACCAATCGCAAAAATGCCCAGCTCAAGCAGTCTTGCCGACATGGTTTGTGCCAGTACAGCGTCACCGAGCATGACAGGCACAATGGGGTGGCTGCCTTCAGGGATAGAAAACCCGGCGGCTTGCATCTTGGCGCGAAAATACGCGGTGTTCTCGTGGAGCTTATCCCTTAGTGCGGTTGAGGCCTCAAGCATATCGAGCACTTTTAATGATGCAGCACAAATTGAGGGCGCAAGCGTGTTTGAAAACAGGTAGGGCCGGGAGCGCTGACGAAGAATATCGATTATTTCCTGCCTGCCAGAGGTAAATCCTCCCGAGCCACCCCCCAGCGCCTTGCCAAAGGTGCCGGTGATGATATCCACACGGTCCATCACGTTGCAGTGTTCGTGGACACCGCGGCCATTACTGCCCATAAACCCGGTGGCGTGGCAATCATCGTGATGGACCAGGGCGTCATATTTGTCTGCCAGATCACAAATTTTATCGAGCTGCGCGACGGTGCCATCCATGGAGAAGACTCCGTCGGTGGTGATTAAGATCCGCCTGGCACCGGCGTCCTTGGCAGCCTTCAATTGGGTTTCAAGATCCGCCATGTCGTTATTCTTGAAACGATACCTCGCCGCCTTGCAAAGACGGATACCGTCAATAATTGACGCGTGGTTCAGTTCGTCGGAAACGACGGCATCCTCAGGGCCCAAAATGGTTTCAAACAGGCCGGCGTTCGCATCAAAGCAAGCGGCGTAGAGGATGGTGTCTTCCGTTGATAAAAACCCACTGACCCGCTGTTCCAGCGTTTTATGAATACCTTGTGTGCCGCATATGAAGCGAACAGATGCTGCCCCGAATCCCCATTGTTCAAGGCTTTGACTGGCTGCCGCCATGACCTCCGGGTGATTGGCCAATCCGAGATAATTGTTGGCGCACATGTTGACCACGTTTGCTCCGTCTTCCAGGCGGATGTCATTTTTTTGGTCTGAATCAATAACCCGCTCGGTTTTCCAGAGGCCTGCAGCCTTGATTTCCTCGATGTCGGCCGCGAAGGAGGCTTTGGCGCTTCGATAACTCATGTCAGTCTTTCCAATTGAGAATAACTTTCCCGGACTGGCCTGAACGCATGATGTCAAAGCCTTCCTGAAAATCGGTGTAATGAAAACGGTGCGTGATGATGCGCTCCACCGGCAAGCCGCTCTGTACCATCATGACCATTTTGTACCAGGTCTCGTACATCTCTCGGCCATAAATACCTTTAATGTTGAGGCCCTTGAACACGACATCGGTCCAGGCAATGCCTGTATCATCGGGCATCAGGCCGAGCATGGCGATGCTACCTCCATTGATCATTTTGCTGAGCACGTCCCGGAAGGCAACGGGTGAGCCAGACATTTCAAGGCAGACATCAAAGCCCTCGAGAATACCCAGACTTTCCATATATTCACGGGTGATCTGTTGCTTCGCCACGTTAATGGGCTGGACGCGGGGCACGATTCTCTTCGCCAAATCGAGTCGGTACTCGTTGACGTCGGTCAGAATGACGTTGCGGGCTCCGCAGTGGCCCGCCACCATCGCCGCCATGATCCCAATAGGCCCAGCTCCCGTGATGATCACGTCTTCACCCACCATGTTGAACGAGAGGGCGGTGTGAACAGCATTGCCGTAGGGATCAAAAATGCTGAGCAGGTCGGTGGGGATATAAATATTTGGCCGGAACACGTTGGTAGCAGGAATGGCGATGTACTCTGCAAAGGCGCCATCCCGGTTAACCCCCACCCCCAGCGTGTTGGGGCAAAGGTGTAAGCGTCCCGCTAGGCAGTTCCTGCAGCGACCACAAACCACATGGCCCTCACCAGAGACGATGTCGCCGATCTGGAGACCCGTGACATTGCTCCCTATTTCAACAATTTCTCCGGCAAACTCATGGCCACTTGTCATGGGCACGGGTATGGTTTTTTGGGCCCAATCGTCCCAGTTGTAGATATGGACATCGGTACCGCAGATCGCGGTTTTGTGGACCTTGATGAGCACATCATTGCCGCCAACCTCGGGCTCGGGGACATCCTCAAGCCATAGCCCCTCTTCGGCGTATTTTTTAACCAGTGCTTTCATGCTGCATCACCTCACCTGCCAGATTATTGTAGATGGCCGACGAGGGCCTTACCGTTGTAAAGGTGTTTAGGTCCCGTTTAACCTGTAGATATGTGTGGGTTTTACGGTGGTTGGGCTCAATTAGCCCACCCGGGAACGAATTTCGGATCAAGCTGACTGCGCCTCGAGCCCGGGGGGTCAGCTTGCTTTCAGGGGCGCCCTATTCGGATTGGGGCTCTACCTCGTCAATTTGCCCGGTTGGGAGTCCTGCATCCAGGCACTTATGAAGGCGCCCGATAAAATCAGCCCGGCACCGATGAGGGTTTCGGCGGTGGGGATTTCCCCAAAAAACCCCCAACCCAAGCAGGCTGCGAATACGATTTGTAGATAACTCAGGCTAGTAGTTTTGCTTGCTGAATCGAACTGCATCGCCCGAGTGAGTGAGAGCTGGCCAAGCTGGGTGAACACCCCGACACCAAGTAGAGCCAACCACGCCTCGGGAGTAGGCCACACGAAGTCTCCAAAACCCACTATCAGCGTGCCCGGGATGCATACCATCGGGAAGTACAACACGATCACCGAGGGGTGTTCCGTGGTCACCAGCTTCCTGACGAGGGTATAGGCGATGCCACTGCCAAGGGCGCCCCCCAACCCAGCGGCAAGGGCCAAAACAGGAATGCCGGTTGCCTCTGTTTTGTGAAAATAAGGGAATACCATCCAGCCAAGACCAATCAGGCTAAGCACGATGCAAGCCAGAGTGGCGCTGGTTGGCCTCTCCGCCAGAAACCAGAGTGCGAGCACTGCGGTGAATACTGGATGAAGGTATTGGAGAACCGTGGCCTGTGCGTAAGGTAGATGCAAGATTGCATAGAAAACGCCGGTGAGTGCAACAAATCCTGCCAGTCCGCGAGCAAATAGTAGTCCGCGTCGCTGTCCCAGGGGGTGAACCCGGGCCCGTGCGATATCCCCAAGGGACAAAACGACCGATATGATGGCGCGCACAAAGATAATTTGTAGAAGCGGGATCTGCCAGTTACCCGCCAACTTCACCAAACACCCCATCAGGGCGAAGGATGCCGCACTCAGGAACATGTAGCGGGGGCCGGTCATTTATTCTCGCTGGGCCTTCGCTTGAGATTAAACGGGATGGTGCCCAGGGACGGAATGATTCGAGCAGCGCTGCCTTCGCTGCTCTCACCCCGATGGGGCGCCGTCGCTGCGCTCTGGCGTCCAAAATGCTCCTGTGGTCGCATTTTGTCGAACCGCATTCGACGGCCCTCATCCAATCCCTTTACTCCATCACCAAAAAGCCCCGCATTTGCGGGGCTCTTGATGATGGTGCCCAGGGACGGAATCGAACCGCCGACACGGGGATTTTCAATCCCCTGCTCTACCGACTGAGCTACCTGGGCGTGGTCTTTCTATGGTGAGGGGCCTTGCGCTCCCTCGAAGGCCGCGTATTAAACCTTTGCCAATGCTCGAGGTCAAGCAGCGCTCACCGCCAATTAGGCAGACACCGGCCCACTCAATGCGCCATCAAGGTCCGGCATCTCGTCGTCTGTGTGATCTGAGGCGAGCACTGCGTAAATGGCCGGTAACAGAACCAAGGTAAAGAAAGTGCCGATCAGCATTCCTACAACCAGAATGACGCCGATACTATTGCGAGCCTCAGCGCCTGCTCCCGTGACTAATACAAGTGGGAAATGGCCCAGCACGGTGGCGCCCGTGGTCATTAATACCGGGCGCAGCCGACTCATGGATGCTTCCCTGATAGCGGAGAGCTTGTCCAGACCATCACGCTGCGCCTGATTGGCAAACTCCACAATCAATATGGCGTTTTTCGCTACCAGCCCGGCCAGCGTGATGAGACCCACCTGAGAGTAAATATTGATTGTCGTTAAATCTACAAATGTGATGACCAGAGCGGAAAATAGGGCCAGAGGAATAGACCCCAGCAAGATAATTAAGGGGTCCCGGAAGCTATTGAACTGAATTGCCAGAACAAAAAACACCAGAATCATGGCAATACCGAGAACCCCAAGCATGGTGTTGCCTTCGCTGCGTATTTCCCGTGATTCCCCCGTGTAGTCAACAACATATCCTGCGGGGAGGATTTCGGCGGCTTTTTGCTCGATAAAGGCCAACCCTTGTTCTTTCGTGGTGCCTGGGATGACACCGCCAAAGACTTTGAACGCATTTTTCTGTTGAAAACGGGTCAGGGCCCGGGGTGCTGTGATTCTCTCAAGTTCGGCTATCGCGCCCAACGGTATGAGTTCACCATCGGGGGTGGCTACAGGCAGGTCAAGAATTGCATCGGGTGAGCGCGCCTCATTGGGCATCACGCGAGGTATCACCCGGTACGCTCGTCCTCGATCATCGTATCGAGTCACGTAGCCCTCGGAATTCAATAGGCCAATTTGACTCGATACGTCGCCAACCGACATACCAAGATCTGCCAGCTGTTGCTTGTCTAAGTTTATTTTGACCTGAGCAAGATCGACCCGCAGGTCGGTATCAGCAAAGAGAAATAAGCCCGATTCTTCAACTGCTTTCACCAACGCAGTAGCGTGAGGAAGCATCGTCGCCGCGTCATCGGAACTGGTAATGACCACTTCTACATCAAATTGACCCGCAGAAGGCAGATCAGAGGCGGCAACCGGAAACACGTTGAGTGAAGCAATTTCTTTCAGCGCGCCATAAATATCAAACAGCATATCTTGCACGGATTGGCTCCGTTTGTCGGGGTCTACAAAGCCCTGCCCACCGTAGGAGCCCGAGGGCATCATCACATGCCAAATTTCGGTTGCGCCCTCAAAGCCGGCAAGGGTGGTCACAACCTGCTCCATACCCTCATAAGTCTCCTCGATGGCCGATTCGGGAGAGGCGGTAGAAATGACGGTGATGTCAGACTGATCTTCGATAGGGGCCAGTTCTTTTAGGGAAAACAAATAGAGAGGTACGGTTAGTAAGCTGAAGAAAAGCCCTGCCGCAATGAGTTGCCACCGGTATTCGATCGACTTTTCGACGACTTGCGCGTAGGTGCGGGAGGTTTGGTCAAAGCGTTGGTTAACCCAGCGAGTTGCCTTGGTTTCGTGTCCCTTATCCGGGCAGACCCACGCACTCATGATGGGTGAAAGCGTAATAGCCACAAGTCCTGATATGAGAA
>CAJXMD010000009.1 GCA_913056165.1 uncultured Halieaceae bacterium | reverse complement strand
CTATTCAATAAACGGTAAATTTATGGAAATTTGATTTTTCCCAGTAATTCTACTATTCCTTTTCTTTTCGAATGAACCGTGTATTGATTGTTGCAGGCGAACGCCAGACGGGAGAGCGATTTCAGCAAGCTCTTGGCCAATCTGGTTACCAGACCGCCGTTGTGTGGAATCCCATGCAGATGGTGGAATTCTGCCGGCAGCATGCGCCTGATTTCATGGTCGTGGATCTCGATCTTGCTGAGCACGGCCTCTGGAGTGCCGTCCAGGCGGTTCGTGGAATCGGCACGCTGGCGAACATCCCCTTCCTCGGGCTTTCCTCCACCGGGAACTCGCAACTGGCGGAAAAGGCCAAGGCGGCCGGAGCCGATGAAGTCGGGATGGAAGACCTCGCCGAAACCATGCAGGGTGGAGACATTGCCTTCGATGTGGTAATTGCCACCCCTGACGCAATGCGTGTGGTGGGCAAGCTGGGAACCTTGCTTGGTCCCCGTGGATTGATGCCCAACCCCAAGACAGGAACGGTTACGCCGGACATCGAAGGGGCTGTTAACAATGCCAAGGCGGGTCAGATGCGTTTCCGTACCGACAAGAACGGCATTGTTCATGGCGGTATCGGCAAGGTGAATTTTGAGTCCGAGGCGATCAAGGGCAACCTGGTTGCAGTTCTTGCAGATCTCAAAAAAGCCAAGCCCGCTGCCTCAAAGGGTGTGTATTTCAAGAAGGTAACGCTGTCGACCACGATGGGGCCCGGGGTCACCATCGATCACGCAGCACTGGATGTTTAGAGTTTCTGCGCCCTAGGGCGCGGAGAGTTCCGATTCGTCGGAATTCAGTGAGTCCCCGCGGCAGGTTTGTGGGTGACTCTCTTTGGAGTCTTTGGAAAAAGCGTGGGATTGCCACGACTGAGCACTGAAGGCTGTCAAAGACCGTAGGTGGGGCTACGCCCCTTAATAACGCAAGTGTCCTACGCAGATGGTGAAGTTGTTCACCGTGGGTGGTTATCACCGTGGTTTGTGATAACTGAAATGTTAAATCCAGGAGTAGACCAATGGCTATTGGACTCGACGAAAAGAAGGCGATTGTCGCCGAAGTCAACGAGACCGCTGCCAGTGCGCTTTCGCTTGTGGTGGCCGATGCACGTGGGGTTGCCTCAAACGACATGACTGCTCTGCGCGCAACAGCACGCGAAAACCAGGTATATCTGCGGGTTGTCCGCAATACCTTGGCCAAGCGCGCTTTTGAGGGTACCGACTACGAGTGTGTCAACGACACGCTGGCGGGTCCGTCCCTGTTCGGATTTTCCTTGGAAGATCCGGGTGCGGCAGCACGATTGTTTAAGGATTTCGCCAAAGAGAACGACAAGTTCGAGGTGAAAGCACTGTCTATCAGCGGAACGCTGATGGGAGCCGATCAACTGGATGTACTGGCCAAGTTGCCAACGCGGGATCAGGCGTTGTCGATGTTGATGAGCGTCATGAAGGCGCCCACCACCAAGCTGGTACAGACCATGAATGAAGTTCCCGGGAAGCTGGTTCGTACACTGGCTGCAGTTCGTGACCAAAAGGAGCAGGCCGGCTAATTAGCCGCGATCTGGTCCCACACTTTTTCAACAGGAGAAATTGAAATGGCACTTTCAAAAGAAGAGATTCTCGACGCGATCGCCGAGATGAGCGTAATGGACATCGTTGGCTTGATCGAAGCGATGGAAGAGAAGTTTGGCGTAACTGCGGCGGCGGCTGTGGCAGCTGCTCCGGCAGCAGCAGCGGGCGGTGACGCTGGCGGCGCAGCAGCTGAGCAGACTGAATTCGACGTCATCCTGACTTCAGGCGGCGAGAAGAAGGTCAACGTCATCAAGGTTGTCCGTGCGGTAACCGGCCTCGGCCTGAAGGAAGCTAAAGCTGTCGTTGACGGAGCACCGGCTCCTGTCAAGGAAGGCGCTTCCAAGGACGAAGCAGAAGACATCAAGAAGCAGCTTGAAGAGGCCGGCGGTTCCGTCGAACTCAAGTAAAGCAGAGACGAACTCGGCATTGGCCGAGATTCACGGGCTGTGGCGCGCGGTGCGCTTCAGCCCTTTCCTGGTTTTTTGACCAGTTAATTGTCGGGGATACCCGATAGCGACATGCTGGGGAGTATTGATGGCTTACTCATATACTGAGAAGAAACGCATCCGGAAAGATTTTGGCTCGCTTGAGAA
Organism: uncultured Halieaceae bacterium; assembly: GCA_913056165.1. Taxonomy (GTDB): domain Bacteria; phylum Pseudomonadota; class Gammaproteobacteria; order Pseudomonadales; family Halieaceae; genus Luminiphilus. The sequence goes on along the minus strand of CAJXMD010000009.1, from coordinate 52,384 downwards.
GGTAATGGACATTCCCTACCTGCTCGCGATCCAGCTCGACTCCTATCGAAAGTTTACCCAGGAGGGTATTGACGCTGAAGCGCGCGGTGAGCACGGTCTGCACGCGGCCTTCAAGTCAGTATTCCCCATCGCTAGCTACAGCGGAAATGCTGCTCTCGAGTATGTTGATTACTCACTGGGCAAGCCCGTTTTCGACGTTGACGAGTGTGTGCTGCGCGGCACGACGTACGCCTGCGCGCTCCGAGTCAAGGTCCGATTGATCATCTATGACAAGGAATCCTCCTCCAAGTCCATCAAGGACATCAAGGAGCAGGATGTTTACATGGGCGAGATTCCGCTCATGACAGAGAATGGCACGTTTGTCATCAACGGTACCGAGCGGGTCATCGTCTCCCAGCTCCATCGCTCTCCCGGCGTGTTCTTTGATCACGACAAAGGCAAAACTCATTCTTCAGGCAAGCTGCTGTACTCGGCTCGCGTGATTCCTTACCGTGGTTCATGGCTCGACTTTGAATTTGATCCAAAGGATCAGGTATTTGCGCGTATCGACCGCAGAAGGAAGCTTCCTGCGACCATCCTCATGCGCGCCCTGGGCTATGACAGTGAAGAAATTCTCGGGATGTTTTACGAGAACAACGTCTTCCAGCTGGGTGAAGAGCATTCAGCGACCATGACGCTGGTCCCCAAGCGTTTGCAAGGAGACATGGCCGCCTTTGACATCATGGCGGGCAAGAAGTTGATCGTGGAACGTGGCCGTCGAATTACCGCGCGCCATATCCGCCAGCTTGACGACGCGGGTGTCGAGTATCTCGCGGTCCCTGAGGAGTACCTGTTGGGTCGGCGTCTGGCGAAGAATGTTGTGGATACGGCCACGGGTGAAGTGGTTGTTGAGTGCAACGCCGAAATCACCGAAGAAATGCTGGCTCTGCTCCGGGAAAAGAACATTGAGACCATTGAGACTCTCTACACCAATGAGATCGATTGTGGTCCGTTCATTTCCGATACCCTAGCTCAAGATCCGTCGCGCAACGAGCTGGAAGCGCTGGTTGAAATCTATCGCATGATGCGTCCCGGCGAACCGCCTACAAAAGAATCTGCAGAGAACCTGTTCCAGAATCTGTTCTTCTCGGCGGACCGCTATGATCTGTCGGCGGTTGGCCGGATGAAGTTTAATCGTCGCATCGGACGAGACGAGTCGACGGGCAGCGGAACCCTCGATCGCGAAGACATCGTTGATGTGCTCAAGGCCTTGGTCGATATCCGAAATGGCAAGGGCGTCGTGGATGACATTGATCATCTGGGTAACCGACGTATCCGTTCTGTGGGCGAGATGGCAGAAAACCAGTTCCGAGTTGGTCTCGTGCGTGTTGAGCGCGCGGTGAAGGAGCGACTGTCCATGGCGGAGAGCGAAGGGCTCATGCCCCAGGATCTTATTAACGCCAAGCCGGTGTCGGCGGCCGTCAAAGAGTTCTTTGGTTCGAGCCAGCTGTCCCAGTTCATGGACCAAAACAACCCATTATCCGAGGTAACCCACAAGCGCCGCGTCTCCGCTCTCGGCCCAGGCGGCTTGACACGCGAGCGCGCGGGCTTTGAAGTCCGCGACGTGCATCCGACCCACTACGGACGAGTTTGTCCCATCGAAACCCCTGAGGGTCCGAATATTGGTCTGATCAATTCATTGGCAGCCTACGCGCGCACCAATGAATACGGCTTCCTTGAAGCGCCTTACCGAAAGGTCGTTAACGGCGTGGTCACGGATGAAATTGAGTACCTGTCGGCTATTAACGAAGCTGAGCATGTGATTGCTCAGGCCTCTGCGGAGCTCGATAAAAAGAATCGCTTTGTTGATGACCTGATTAACGTTCGCCATATGAACGAATTCACCGTGAAGCCCGCTTCCGAAGTGGATTTCATGGACGTGTCGCCCAAGCAGGTGGTCTCGATCGCGGCGGCCCTGATTCCGTTCCTCGAGCACGACGATGCCAACCGAGCCCTGATGGGGTCGAACATGCAGCGGCAAGCTGTGCCCACCCTCAAAGCAGACAAGCCTCTCGTCGGTACCGGTATGGAGCGACACGTTGCCTCCGATTCTGGTGTCTGTGAGGTAGCACGACGCGCGGGCGTTATCGATTCGGTTGATGCCAGCCGTATCGTGGTTCGGGTTGATGCGGGGTCTGTCGGGCTGGGTGAATCTCCGGTGGATATTTACAACCTGACCAAGTACAAGCGGTCTAACCAAAATACCTGTATCAACCAGCGCCCTATCGTCAAGGTGGGAGATCGCATCGATCGCGGTGACATCCTCGCTGACGGTCCCTCTGTGGATATGGGTGAGCTCGCTCTGGGCCAAAACATGCGCATCGCGTTTATGCCCTGGAATGGATACAACTTTGAGGATTCCATCCTGGTATCCGAGCGTGTGGTTCAGGAAGATCGATTTACCACGATCCACATTCAGGAACTCACCTGTATCGCACGAGATACCAAGCTGGGCTCTGAAGAGGTGACGGCCGATATCCCCAACGTAGGGGAAGGCGCATTGAGCAAGCTGGATGACTCGGGCATTGTTTATATCGGTGCCGAGGTAGACGCCGGCGATATTCTGGTAGGTAAGGTGACGCCCAAAGGCGAGACTCAGCTAACACCGGAAGAAAAGCTGCTGCGAGCTATTTTCGGAGAGAAAGCCTCCGACGTTAAAGATACCTCTCTACGAGTACCCTCCAGTTACAAGGGAACCGTTATCGATGTTCAGGTGTTCACCCGAGACGGTCTCGAGAAGGATCCCCGGGCGAAGCAGATCGAAGCGGCCCAGCTTGCGGACTATCGGAAGGACCTGCGGGAAGAGTTTCGTATTTATGAGGAAGCGACCTACGCCCGCTTGGCGTCCCTTCTTCGCGGCAAGAAGACCGTCAGCGGCGGTGGCTTGACCAAGGGTACGACGCTTACCGATGAGGTTCTTGGTGAGTTGGCCCGTGACCAGTGGTTCAAGTTGAAGTTGGGCGAATCCGCGCTCAATGAGCAACTTGCTTCTGCACAGCAATTGCTTGAAGAGCAGAACAAGCAGCTCGAGGAGCGTTTTGAGAGCAAGCGTGAGAAGCTCGAAAGTGGCGATGATCTCGCGCCCGGCGTGCTCAAGATCGTCAAGGTATATCTCGCGGTCAAGCGACGTATCCAGCCCGGCGACAAGATGGCAGGTAGGCACGGTAACAAGGGTGTTATCTCGGTCATCATGCCTGTGGAAGACATGCCCTATGACGACAACGGTGAGCCGATCGATATCGTACTCAATCCGCTCGGCGTACCCTCGCGCATGAACGTTGGACAGATTCTCGAGACGCACCTGGGCATGGCTGCTCGCGGTCTCGGAGCCAAGATCAACGACATGCTTGATCAGCAGGCGAAGGTTAGCCAGCTGCGTGAGTTCCTCAAGAAAATCTACGCCCATGGCACTGATTCCCGACGTGACGCGGACATTGATGGCCTTAAGGACACGGAACTGCTCGAGCTAGCGGACAACTTGCGCGCAGGTGTTCCGATGGCAACGCCAGTATTTGATGGCGCGGCTGAGGAGGAGATCAAGTCGCTGTTGCGTCTTGCCGACCTGCCGGACAGCGGTCAGCTGACGCTTTACGATGGCAGAACCGGTGATGCCTTTATGCGACCGGTTACTGTTGGCTACATGTATATGCTCAAGCTCAACCACCTGGTGGATGACAAGATGCATGCCCGCTCTACAGGCTCTTACAGCCTCGTTACCCAGCAACCTCTGGGCGGTAAAGCTCAGTTTGGTGGTCAGCGATTCGGAGAAATGGAAGTGTGGGCACTTGAAGCTTACGGCGCGGCCTACACGCTTCAGGAAATGCTGACGGTGAAGTCTGACGACGTTGCAGGTCGAACCAAGATGTACAAAAACATTGTTGATGGGGATCACCAGATGGAGCCAGGTATGCCTGAGTCCTTCAATGTGTTGATCAAAGAAATCCGCTCGCTCGGTATCGATATCGATCTCGAGTCCGAGTCATCAGGCTTCTGAGGGGAATAGACCATGAAAGATTTATTGAATCTGTTAAGCCGCGAGAAGAGTGAAGATTTCGACTCGATTCGCATTGGTCTCGCATCGCCTGAGATGATCCGTTCCTGGTCATTTGGCGAGGTGAAGAAGCCTGAGACCATCAACTACCGGACCTTTAAGCCCGAGCGTGACGGCCTGTTCTGCGCCAAGATTTTTGGCCCGGTCAAGGACTACGAGTGTCTTTGTGGCAAGTACAAGCGCCTCAAGCATCGCGGCGTTATTTGCGAGAAGTGTGGCGTTGAGGTTGCACTGGCAAAAGTCCGTCGTGAGCGTATGGGTCACATCGAGCTTGCGAGTCCTGTAGCACATATCTGGTTCCTGAAGTCTCTGCCCTCGCGCATTGGCCTTTTGCTGGATATGACCCTTCGGGATATCGAACGCATCCTTTACTTCGAGTCATACGTGGTCACCGACCCCGGCCTGTCTACTTTGGATCAGGGGCAACTGCTCAACGACGAGCAGTACTACGAGGCCATGGAAGAATTTGGCGATGAATTCACCGCCAAGATGGGTGCCGAAGCGATTCAGGATTTGATGTCCCAGATCGACATTAACAGCGAAGTGGAGCGAATCCGGGAAGAGATTCCCGCGACCAATTCCGAGACCAAGATCAAGAAGTTGTCAAAGCGCTTAAAACTGCTTGATGCCTTCGTTAACTCCGGCAACAAGCCCGAGTGGATGATTCTCAACGTGCTGCCTGTGTTGCCACCGGATCTCCGGCCCCTCGTGCCTCTCGACGGCGGACGTTTCGCTACGTCTGACTTGAATGATCTTTACCGTCGGGTGATTAACCGTAACAACCGTTTGAAGCGGCTGCTCGATCTCAATGCGCCCGACATCATTGTGCGTAACGAGAAGCGTATGCTTCAGGAAGCGGTCGACGCGCTGCTTGATAACGGTCGTCGTGGTCGCGCCATCACCGGTTCCAACAAGCGTCCGCTTAAGTCCCTGGCCGATATGATCAAGGGCAAGCAGGGACGTTTCCGTCAAAACCTGTTGGGCAAGCGAGTTGATTACTCTGGGCGTTCAGTCATTGTGACGGGCCCGACCTTGCGACTGCATCAGTGTGGTTTACCGAAAAAAATGGCATTGGAGCTGTTCAAGCCATTTATTTTCGGCAAGCTCGAGCATCGAGGTTTGGCCAGCACCATCAAGGCAGCCAAGAAGATGGTGGAGCGAGAGCCGCCTGAAGTTTGGGATATCCTCGCTGAAGTTATCCGCGAGCACCCGGTGCTGTTGAACCGGGCACCCACTCTGCACCGACTTGGTATTCAGGCGTTTGAGCCAGTCTTGATTGAAGGTAAAGCAATCCAGCTGCACCCCCTGGTGTGTGCCGCATACAACGCTGACTTCGATGGAGACCAGATGGCGGTTCACGTGCCTCTGACGTTGGAAGCACAGCTCGAAGCCCGGGCATTGATGATGTCAACCAACAACATCTTGTCTCCCGCATCCGGCGAGCCGATTATCGTGCCGTCTCAGGACGTGGTGTTGGGTCTCTACTTCATGACGCGTGAGCGAATCAACGCTAAAGGTGAAGGGATGACCTTCGCCGATACTGCAGAAGCGGAGCGCGCTTACGCGGCGGGTCAAGTGGATCTGCAGGCGCGGGTGAAGGTGCGCATCACTGAAAGCGTCGTGCATTATGAAACCGACCCCGTCACCCAAACACGGGTTGTTGATACCACGATCGGTCGCGCGCTGTTGTGGCGAATTGTGCCGGAAGGTCTGTCGTATGACATGGTCAACCAGCCAATGGTGAAAAAAGCGATTTCCCGCATTATCAACCAGTGCTACCGGGCAGTGGGTTTGAAGTCGACGGTCATTTTTGCGGACCAGTTGATGTACACCGGTTACCAGTACTCAACCAAGTCCGGTTCTTCGATTGGTGTTAACGACTTCGAAATCCCCGATGAGAAGGCTCAGCTGGTCGATCGCGCCTACGGTGAGGTCAAGGAGATCGAGGAGCAGTACGCTGCGGGTCTGGTAACTCAGGGCGAGAAGTACAACAAGGTCATCGACATTTGGTCGCGTACCAACGATCAGGTGTCCAAGTCGATGATGGCGAATCTCTCCAAGGAGACCGTCAAGAATCGCGATGGCGAAGACGAGCAACAGGACAGCTTTAACTCGGTCTACATGTATGCCGATTCAGGAGCTCGGGGATCCCCGGCCCAGATTCGTCAGTTGGCGGGTATGCGAGGCCTGATGGCAAAGCCAGATGGTTCGATCATCGAGACGCCAATCGTGGCGAACTTCCGTGAAGGGTTGAACGTTCTTCAGTACTTCATCTCCACTCACGGCGCCCGTAAGGGACTTGCCGATACAGCCTTGAAGACGGCGAACTCGGGTTATCTCACTCGTCGTTTGGTCGATGTGGCTCAGGACGTAGTCGTCACTGAAGAAGATTGCGGTACCGATGAAGGCCTCTTGATGACCCCCGTCATCGATGGGGGAGACATCATCGAATCCCTTGCTGATCGGGTTCTTGGTCGGATTGTCGCTAAGGACGTCTGCAAGCCAGGCACCGATGAGGTTCTCCTCGAAGCGGGAACGATGATCGACGAACTGTGGACGACGCGCCTTGAGGAAATGGGTATCGATGAGATTTACGTTCGATCCCCCATTACCTGTAAGACTCGCTACGGCATCTGCTCAGCCTGCTACGGCCGTGATCTTGGTCGTGGTCATCAGGTGAACATGGGAGAGGCCATTGGTGTGGTCGCGGCTCAGTCCATTGGTGAACCCGGCACGCAGTTGACCATGCGGACCTTCCACATTGGTGGTGCGGCATCGGGTCAAGCAGCCCAGGACAATATTCAGGTCAACTCAGATGGTGTCGTGAAACTTCACAACATGAAGGTGGTTGATCGGGCCGATGGTGCTCTGGTTGCGGTATCTCGCTCAGGCGAGCTGTCCATACTCGATCAGGTAGGCCGCGAGCGTGAGCGCTATAAAGTGCCTTACGGTGCGACCATCAAGGTGGGTGACGAGGCCGAGGTTAGCGCTGGCGATATCGTCGCGACCTGGGATCCGCACACACACCCCATTATCACTGAGGTAGCAGGTACCGTTAAATTCAGCGGTATGGAAGAGGGCGTGACGGTGAAGCGCCAGACCGATGAGTTTACCGGTCTGACCAGCATTTCAGTGATGGACTCTGGCGAGCGACCAACAGCCGGTAAGGACATTCGTCCAGCGGTCACACTGGTCGACGCCAAGGGCAAAGAGCTGACTCTCGCCGGTACCAACGTACCTGCGCACTACTTCCTGCCGCCGATGGCAATGGTTAATCTGGAAGATGGTGCCAAGGTCGGTGTCGGTGACATCATTGCCCGGATTCCTCAAGAGGGTTCCAAGACGAGGGATATCACGGGTGGTCTGCCCCGGGTTGCCGATTTGTTTGAGGCCAGAAAGCCGAAAGAGCCGGCAATTCTTGCTGAAATCTCCGGTACGGTGAGCTTTGGTAAGGAGACCAAGGGCAAGCGCCGTTTGGTTATCACTCCCACCGATGGCTCCACGTTGCCTGACGGCTCGGATCACTACGAAGTATTGATCCCCAAGTGGCGTCAGCTGACCGTCTTCGAGGGCGAGCAGGTAGAGAAGGGTGAAGTAGTGTCGGAAGGACCGCTCAGCCCCCACGATATCCTGCGGCTCAAGGGTATCGCCGAGCTGGCCAAGTACATCGTCAATGAGATTCAGGAGGTTTACCGTCTCCAGGGCGTGAAGATCAACGACAAGCACATTGAAGTGATTGTTCGTCAGATGTTGCGCAAGGTGATTATTAGCACCTCAGGTGAGTCCTCGTTTATCAAGGGAGAGCAGGTTGAGTACACCTCGTTCCTTGAAGAGTGCGATCGTGTTGAAGCCGAAGGCCTCATTGCGCCGACCGCAGAACGTGAGCTTCTTGGCATTACCAAAGCCTCGCTCGCCACCGAGAGCTTCATTTCGGCAGCGTCGTTCCAGGAGACCACCCGTGTCCTGACGGAAGCGGCGGTCACGGGCAAGCGGGATTACCTGCGAGGCTTGAAGGAGAACGTCATTGTGGGCCGCTTGATCCCTGCGGGTACCGGGCTTAGCTACCACGAGGAGCGTCGTCGTAAGCAGGCAGAAGGCGGCTTGCAGCTGTCCATGTCGGATGAGGAGTTCACCGAGAGCTTTGCTGACGAGATGGAGAAAGTCGAGGCGAGCGCTGAGGCAGAGAGCGAATAAGCCTCTGGCTGCGGTGTGCCCAAGCTGCGGTTTGGGCTCGCCTTTTGAGAATAGTTGTGAAAATGAGCCGGTTGACCGGCTCAGGGCGCGTCTATAGAATGCGCGCTCTTTGATTTGGGGCTCGCCCCAATAACAGTTTGGAGCTTTTGAATGGCAACAATTAACCAGCTGGTGCGAAAGCCGCGCAAGCGCAAAGTCATGAAGAGTGGCGTTCCTGCTCTTCAGGCTTGCCCGCAGCGTCGCGGTGTATGCACCCGTGTATACACAACGACTCCCAAGAAGCCGAATTCAGCGCTTCGTAAGGTATGTCGTGTGCGTCTGACCAATGGATTCGAGGTGTCGTCTTACATTGGTGGCGAAGGCCACAACCTGCAGGAGCACAGCGTGGTCCTTATCAGGGGCGGCCGAGTCAAGGATCTGCCCGGTGTTCGTTATCACACCGTTCGGGGAAGCCTCGATACATCAGGCGTTGCGAATCGTCGCCAGGGTCGTTCCAAGTACGGAGCCAAGCGGCCCAAGTAAGAGCAGCAGCAAGCACAACCACTGGCCACCGCTTGCGCGTTGGTCGGTAATCAAGTCGGCGAAGCCGACAGTAAGGCCGGGACGAATACACAAATGTTGTAAGTGCCCGGATTAACCTGAAGCAAAAGGAAGCAAGTCATGCCAAGAAGACGCGTTGTCGCAAAACGTGAAGTCCTGCCCGATCCCAAGTTCGGTAATCAAACTCTCGCAAAGTTCATGAACCACGTGATGGTAAGCGGCAAGAAGTCAGTCGCCGAATCTATTGTGTATGGTGCTTTGTCCCTCGTGGAAGAGCGCACCAAGCGCGATCCTATCGAAGTATTTGATGAGGCGCTCGAAAACATCGCGCCCATGGTTGAAGTAAAGTCTCGCCGTGTCGGTGGTGCCACCTATCAGGTGCCTGTAGAAGTACGCCCTTCACGCCGCCAGGCTTTATCCATGCGATGGCTGGTTGACTACGCGCGTAATCGCGGTGAGAAGTCCATGCGCATGCGCCTGGCAGGCGAGATCGTCGATGCCTCGCAGGGCAAGGGCAATGCGGTCAAGAAGCGTGAAGACGTTCATCGTATGGCTGAAGCCAACAAGGCCTTCTCGCACTTCAGATTCTGATTGAATATCCCCATCCGCGATTAAGGGCACCGTTGTGGCACGCAAAACACCGATAGAACGTTATCGCAATATCGGTATCTGTGCCCACGTGGATGCCGGGAAAACCACCACCACAGAGCGCGTTCTGTTTTACACCGGTCTCTCTCACAAGATTGGCGAGGTCCACGACGGTGCTGCCACCATGGACTGGATGGAGCAGGAGCAGGAACGCGGTATCACCATCACTTCTGCTGCTACCACCTGTTTTTGGCAGGGAATGCAGCAGCAGTTTGATCAGCACCGAATTAACATTATCGACACCCCCGGGCACGTCGACTTCACGATCGAGGTCGAGCGCTCGCTCCGTGTGCTCGATGGTGCGGTTGTGGTTCTGTGTGGCTCATCAGGGGTTCAGCCTCAAACCGAGACCGTGTGGCGCCAAGCCAATAAATACGAAGTCCCGCGTATGGTGTTTGTCAACAAGATGGACCGCGCGGGTGCTGATTTTGAGCGGGTTGTTGACCAACTGCGGGACCGCCTGAACTGTAACGCTGTTCCCATCCAGATGACTATTGGTGCCGAAGACGAATTCAAGGGTGTCGTCGATCTAATCAAGAACAAATCCATTCTCTGGAACGAAGATGATCAGGGAATGACATTCGACTACGCAGACGTGCCCGATGAGCTCACAGACAAAGTAGCCGAGCTACGTGAGTACATGGTGGAAGCGGCGGCAGAAGCCAATGAAGAGCTCATGACCAAGTACCTCGAAGAGGGTGAACTCAGTGAGGATGAAATCAAGCAGGGTCTGAGAGCGCGAACGCTCGCAAACGAGATCGTACCCGTGCTCGGTGGTTCGGCCTTCAAGAACAAGGGCGTTCAGGCTGTGTTGGACGCGGTGATTGAATTTCTGCCATCTCCCACTGAAGTTAAAGCGATCGAGGGCACTCTTGAAGATGGGGAGACCCCCGCGGAGCGTCACTCAGATGACAATGAGCCCTTTTCTGCATTGGCGTTCAAAATAGCGACCGATCCATTTGTCGGCACCCTCACGTTTTTCAGGGTGTACTCGGGGAAACTTGAAAGCGGTACTGCTGTTTACAACTCTGTGAAGGGCAAAAAAGAGCGGGTTGGTCGCATGGTTCAGATGCACTCCAACAGCCGCGAAGAGATCAAGGAAGTATTGGCGGGAGATATCGCCGCCGCGATCGGTTTGAAGGACGTTACTACGGGCGACACGCTCTGTGATCCCGGTAATGCCGTAGTGCTTGAGCGCATGGAATTCCCTGAGCCCGTTATCTCTGTGGCGGTGGAGCCACGTTCAAAGGCGGACCAGGAGAAAATGGGTATAGCCCTTAGCAAGCTGGCCCAGGAAGACCCGTCCTTCCGCGTCAAGACCGATGAAGAAACAGGACAAACCATCATTTCAGGGATGGGCGAGCTGCATCTGGACATTATCGTTGACCGGATGCGGCGAGAGTTCAGCGTAGAGGCGAATATCGGTAAGCCTCAGGTCGCGTACCGTGAGCGCATTCGTAATACCGTGGAGATTGAAGGTAAATTTGTGCGCCAGTCTGGCGGCCGGGGCCAGTACGGTCACGTCTGGATCAAGTTTGCACCCGCTGATGACGAAGGCCAGGAAGGACTGGAATTTGAAAATGAGATAGTCGGTGGCGTGGTTCCAAAGGAATACATCCCCGCTGTTCAAAAAGGCATTCAAGAGCAGATGCAGAACGGCGTTCTTGCCGGGTACCCCCTGCTGGGACTCAAGGCTACGGTTTATGACGGCTCCTATCACGACGTTGATTCCAACGAGATGGCATTCAAGATTGCGGCCTCTATGGCAACGCGAAAGCTTGCAGAGGTAGGGGGCGCGGTCCTGCTGGAGCCCATGATGAAGGTAGAGGTTGTCACGCCGGAAGAGAACATGGGTGATGTCGTTGGCGATCTTAACCGTCGGCGGGGCATTATCCATGGGATGGATGAGAATTCTTCGGGCAAGGTGGTGGATGCTGAAGTGCCTCTGGCCGAGATGTTTGGTTACGCGACTGATCTGCGTTCAGCGACTCAGGGTCGTGCGACCTACACCATGGAGTTTTCAAAATATGCCGAGGCGCCAAGCAATGTCGCTCAGGCCATCATTTCAAAAAACCAGACCTATTAAAGTCTGAACAAACATGCGCTGGCGCGCGTTCCAGTCGTTCCAGCAAATTCGCTTGGTGGAGAGCACGCCGGCCCCTGAGGTTTGTTAGTCTCTGGTCGCCTCATACGCCGACATGCTTTCCAGTCGCTCCACGGGATTCGCTTGGTGGAAAGCACGCCAGCCCCTGAGGCTGGAGATCGTGCCAGACTATAGGCAGTTTTGGATTCAGTGTTTTGCACGACATGCTTTCCGGTCGCTCCGCGAAATTCGCTTGGCGGAAAGCATGCCAGCCCCCGAGGCTGGAGATCGTGCCAAAATATGGGGTGTTTGGATTCAATGTTTTGCACGCCATGCTTTTTGGAGCGCGATATTGCTAGCAGTGCAGACTTATCTGAATCATTGTCTGCTGTGTAAGTCTTACGTCAACGCAGAAACCAAGCTGGTGAGACACTGTTTTTCACCAAGCGAATTTCGTGGAGCGACTGAAAAACAGTTTCTCATCAGCGAGACCGTTTACTAGACTTGCGCGGAACCACTCACCGAACCGGTCAGTCTATCCCCAAGTTGAGATCAGCGATCTGTCGGTTAAGAGTGAACCAGTCATAAAGAACGCCGAGACCACAGAGACCCAGTGTGACGAGGTAGAGCAGCCCGGTCAGGATTTTACCTTGATAGAAACGATGGACCCCGAACACGCCTAAGAGAACCAAGAGAATCCAGGGAAGATTGTAGTCATACTGGCCGCCTGGAAATCGCCGAGTCGCCTCGTCAGCCATATCGGGTATGAGAAACAAATCGATGATCCATCCGATGAAGAGTAGGCCCAAGGTCAACGCCCAGATAGCCCCACTGATTGGTTTGCCATAATAAAACCGATGCAAGCCAATAATGCCGAAGACCCACATCACATAGCCGAGAAAAATACTGTGGTCTGATAATGGTTTTTCGTGCTCCATGGTGTTCCTCCTTGAATACCGTGCTTTTAAGCCACATTGATGCAAGCCGTTGCCGGCTTTCACGCAGCGCCTGTTATCAGATTATCCCAGTTTGTTTCTGATTTATATGCAGATCAATGCCGCTTTGTGGGTGCATTACCTCGTGTAACGATGACGCCTCGAGAAGTTGCTGTGTCGGAGCACGGCCGATGTCCGTTAGAATACTCCACCGTCAAGCAATAACGTGAAATGCATTGTGTCATTGGTCTTGAGCAGAGACGACTTTGAGGCAGCACTCCGGAGTAAGGGTGCTCGCTACCATATCCATCATCCTTTTCATCAGGCGATGTATGCGGGTGAACTCTCCGTGGGCCAGATACAGGGTTGGGTAGCCAATCGCTACTACTATCAGGTGATCATCCCCCAGAAGGATGCCGCGATACTCGCAAATTGTCCCGATCGAGAAGTACGTCAGGAATGGGTTCAACGAATTGTTGATCACGACGGCGCTGGGACAGATCCGGGTGGTATCGAGGCGTGGTTGTTACTCGCTGAAGCGGTGGGACTGTCACGAGATGAAGTGGTAGATCAGCGCTACGTGCTGCCCGGGGTTCGATTTGCAGTAGACGCCTACTTGAACTTTGCTCGCCGCGCCACCTGGCAAGAAGCAGCCTGTTCCTCGCTAACAGAACTATTTGCCCCTGAGATTCATCAGTCTCGGCTGGACTCATGGCCCGATCATTATCCCTGGATAAGCGCAACGGGCCTAAGCTACTTTCGCAAGCGATTGAGCGAAGCCAGACGAGATGTTGAGCATGGTCTACGTATCACCCTCGATCACTTTCAGACCGCTGAGCAGCAAGCTCATGCGCTGGGGTTGTTGCAGTTCAAGCTGAATATTCTGTGGTCGATGCTCGATGCCATGACACTCGCCTATTGCCACGGAGAGCCTCCTTTCCATAGCTGCACTGGCGAAGCATATCCGTTGCCGCCAGGAGTGCTGCCATGAAGCCCGGGGAAATTCCGCGGTTGCATCCGCATTTGCGCTTTCAATGGGAGCCCGCTCAAGAGGCCTATGTGCTGCTTTACCCAGAGGGAATGGTGAAGCTGAATGGATCGGCAGGGGAGATTCTTGCGGTCTGTAATGGTGAGCGGTCTGTTGCCGAGATCATTGGCCTGTTAACAGAGAAATTTCCCGAGGCACCGGATATCGAAACCGATATCATCGACTTTCTCGTTACTGCACACACCAACCAGTGGCTTGTCAGTGACTGACAGGGTAGGCCCACCTCTCTGGCTTCTGGCGGAGTTGACCTACCGCTGTCCCCTTCAGTGCCCTTATTGCTCTAATCCTCTGGACCTGCAGGCTGGCGCCCGTGAACTTAACACCGAGGAGTGGCTGCGCATCCTCACTGAGGCGAGGGAGTTAGGCGCAGCCCAGCTGGGTTTCTCAGGTGGCGAGCCTCTCGTGCGTCAAGATTTGGAGGATCTGGTGAGTCATGCCCGGGGTCTGGGGTTCTATACCAACCTCATCACCTCCGGAGTGGGTCTCAGCCGCGAACGCGTCTCGGCGCTGAAAGACGCCGGGCTAGATCATATTCAAATTAGCTTCCAGTCCACGGATGAAGAGCTGTCCGAGTTGATATCGGGGAGTGGCAAAGCCCACGCCCAGAAAGTAGCGATGGCAAGGGCGGTCAAGGAGGCGGGGTATCCCATGGTGCTCAATTTTGTGTTGCACCGACACAACATAGATCAGGTGCCCGAGATCATTGCCCTTGCAGAGTCGCTTTCGGCTGATTATCTGGAGCTCGCGAACACGCAGTATCACGGCTGGGCACTTCAAAATCGTGATTCACTGATGCCAAGCCGTCAACAAATCGAAGCGGCAGAAACTGCCGTGAATGAATGGCGGCAGGCAAATCCCGGCGGGATGAAGCTTTTCTTCGTTGTACCTGATTATTTTGAAGAGCGACCCAACCCGTGCATGAACGGCTGGGGTTCGATGTTTTTGACCGTTACGCCAGAGGGCCGGGCGCTGCCCTGTCACAGCGCAGCTGCATTGCCGATCGATTTTCCCGACCTGCGCACTGAGTCGGTGAGTCAGGCGTGGTATGAGTCTCCCGGGTTTAATCATTATCGGGGAGAGGACTGGATGCAGGAACCCTGTCGGCAGTGTCCAGAGCGAGACCGTGACTTCGGGGGATGTCGCTGTCAGGCCTTCGCGCTCACAGGGGATGCCGCCGCTGCGGACCCGGTTTGCACCCTGTCCCCCCATCGCGCCTTGATTGACGAAGCCCTTATAAGGGCGGGTAGCCACCGTCAGAGACCCCCTTCGCCGCTGCTTTTTAGGACTCTAGCCAACAGCAAGGACCTGATAGCTTCTTCCGGGGGCCTTTAGTACCCCTTTCCCCACTGAAAAAGGGCCTTTTCTGCAGTCCGGAGGAATCAAACTGTGAATTTTGCTCAGGGGGCTGAAACCCTGAAATAAAGCCAAATCCTGTGTTGACACCCCCATAGGGCATCCGTAAACTTCGCACTCTTTTTTTGCGGGGTCCCCTTCGCGGCATCCCGGCTTTTTCAGGAGCAGTAAAGTGCAGAGTCAGCGCATTCGTATTCGCCTCAAGGCCTTTGATCACAAATTGATCGATCAGTCGACGCAAGAAATTGTTGAGACTGCACGCCGCACAGGCGCTCAGGTTCGCGGTCCTATCCCGCTTCCCACCAAGAAAGAGAAGTTTACTATTTTGGTGTCTCCCCACGTCAACAAAGACGCGCGGGACCAGTACGAAATTCGCACGCACAAACGACTCCTGGACATCGTGGAGCCCACGGAAAAGACCGTGGACGCCCTGATGAAGCTTGACCTGGCGGCTGGTGTAGAAGTTCAGATCAGCCTCGGTTAAGGACAATTTAGCAAGACCTGCCCGGGAATCCGGGTGTGTAACGTTCTCGAAGCCCGCTGGGATAAGAGGACGGCCATAGAGGGTGTAGCCCCGTACACTGTGAGGTTAAAACCATGACTATTGGTGTAGTCGGCCGTAAGTCGGGCATGACGCGAGTCTTTACCGATGAAGGCGTATCAGTACCAGTGACCGTAGTGGAAGTGCTTCCAAACCGAGTCACTCAAATCAAAGAGCTCGAGACCGATGGGTATCGAGCGATTCAGGTCACAACGGGCGACCGTAAGGCCTCAAAAGTCAGCAAGCCGGAAGCCGGGCACTATGCCAAGGCCGGCACGACCGCGGGCGATGGCCTGTGGGAGTTCCGCGTTGAAGGTTCCGATGAGGCGTTTGAGGTGGGTTCCGAACTGACTGTCGAGCGATTTGAGCAGGGCCAGAAGGTGGATGTTGCTGGGCGCTCCAAAGGTAAGGGATTCCAGGGTGCCGTTAAGCGCTGGAACTTCCGCACTCAGGACGCAACTCACGGTAACTCGCTGTCGCACAGGGCCCCGGGTTCCATTGGTCAGTGCCAGACCCCCGGACGGGTGTTCAAGGGCAAGAAGATGGCTGGCCATATGGGTGCAGAGCGTGTCACGACGCAAGGTCTTGAGGTCGTTCGTATTGACGTCGAACGCAACCTGCTGCTGATCAAGGGCGCTGTCCCTGGAGCACCAGGTGGCCACGTCATTGTCCGTCCGACAGTAAAAGGTTAATGGGGGCTAGGCTGTGGAATTAAGTGTAGTTAAGCCCGGCAACGCAGCAGCAGGCACTGTCTCAGTGTCCGAAGCGACGTTTGCCCGAGAGTACAACGAAGCTCTGGTTCATCAGGTGGTTACCGCCTTCTTGGCGGGAGCGCGTCAGGGAACCAAAGCGCAGAAGACCCGTTCAGAAGTCGCCGGTGGTGGACGCAAGCCTTGGCGTCAGAAGGGCACTGGCCGTGCTCGTGCGGGAACGATTCGTTCTCCGATTTGGCGCTCGGGTGGCACGACATTCGCTGCCAAGCCACAGGATCATAGCCAGAAGGTAAACCGTAAGATGTACCGGGCGGCAATGCGTTCGATTTTGTCCGAGTTGGCTCGTACTGATCGTCTGGTTGTTGTTGAAGGCCTTGGTGTGGAGCAGCCCAAGACAAAGCTGCTGGTCGAGCAGCTTAAGGGATTGGGTGTGGAGAATGTGCTCATCATCTCAAGCGAGATTGACGAGAATCTGTACCTTGCCTCTCGCAATCTGCACAAAGTCGACGTGTGTGATGTCGACGCCGTTGATCCGGTGAGTCTGATCGCGTTCGATAAGGTGTTGGTCACCGTCGATGCGGTTAAAAAGTTTGAGGAGGCATTGGCATGAACCAGGAGCGAGTTTTTCAGGTTCTGCTAGGGCCGCATATGTCGGAAAAAGCTGCTATCGCAGTGGAGAACGGCAATCAATACGTGTTCAAGGTAGCTATTGATGCCACCAAGACAGAGATTCGTACTTCCGTCGAGAAGCTGTTCAACGTCAAGGTCGATGACGTTCGCACGCTCCGCGTGAAGGGTAAGAGAAAGCAAAACCGATTTGGCTGGGCGACTAAGCCGACTTGGAAAAAAGCTTACGTCAGGTTGGAGCAGGGTCAAGAAATTGACTTTGCTTCAGTGAGTTAAGGGGACGGTCGCTATGCCAGTTGTAAAGAGTAAACCGACATCAGCAGGTCGTCGCCACCAGGTTAAGGTGACCAATACCGAGCTGTACAAGGGTCGTCCGTACGCACCTCTTCTTGAGAAGAAGTCCAAGACGGGAGGCCGAAATAATTTAGGCCGCATTACCACTCGTCATATCGGTGGTGGTCACAAGCAGCACTACCGAGTTATCGACTTCAAGCGCACCAAAGACGGTATTCCGGCTAAGGTAGAGCGCATCGAATACGATCCGAATCGCACGGCGCATATCGCTCTTGTGCTCTACGCAGACGGTGAGCGTCGCTACATTTTGGCACCAAAGGGTGTTTCCGCGGGGGACGTGCTGTACTCAGGATCCGCGGCACCAATTAAGGCAGGTAACTGTCTTCCTATTCGTAATATCCCCGTTGGCGCGGTCATCCACGCCATCGAGCTAAAACCCGGCAAGGGCGCCCAGTTGGCGCGCTCGGCAGGTGCCTCGGTGCAGCTGGTTGCCCGTGAAGGCCAGTACGCCACTATCCGTCTTCGCTCAGGTGAAATGCGCAAGGTTCCCGTGGACTGCCGCGCCACTCTTGGCGAAGTCTCCAATTCAGAGCACAGCTTGCAGAAATTAGGCAAGGCCGGTGCGGCGCGCTGGCGCGGTGTGCGTCCTACCGTTCGCGGTGTTGCGATGAACCCGGTAGATCACCCCCACGGTGGTGGTGAGGGCCGCACATCGGGAGGCCGTCATCCGGTATCTCCATGGGGTGTGCCCACCAAGGGTTACAAGACCCGAAAGAACAAGCGAACCGACGGCTTTATTGTGCGTCGTCGCAACAAGAAATAATCGCTGAGGGAAAGAACACGTTATGCCACGTTCACTGAAAAAAGGCCCCTTCATCGACCTTCATCTACTTAAGAAGGTTGAGGCAGCGGTTGAGAGCAACGATCGACGTCCGATCAAGACCTGGTCTCGTCGGTCCATGATTTCCCCCACCATGGTGGGCCTGACTATTGCTGTTCACAACGGTCGACAGCACGTCCCGGTTTTGATTAACGAAGACATGGTAGGCCACAAGTTGGGTGAGTTTGCTGTGACCCGCACGTTCAAGGGCCACATCGTAGACAAAAAGGCCAAGCGATAAGGCCGGTGGAGAGAGAGACGATGGAAGTATCAGCAAAACTCCGCGGCGCGCGCATCTCTGCGCAAAAAGCCCGACTGGTTGCTGACCAGGTACGAGGCAAGCCAGTGGGCGAAGCGCTCAACCTGCTTGAGTTCAGTACCAAGAAGGCCGCTCATCTGGTGCGGAAGGTACTCAACTCGGCGATCGCAAACGCCGAGAACAATGAAGGCGCAGATGTAGACGAACTGCGTATATCGACCGTTTTTGTCGATGAGGGATTAACCATGAAGCGCATGCGTGCGCGCGCCAAAGGCCGTGGTGATCGAATATTCAAGCGAACTTGTCACATCACTGTGAAAGTGTCGGATAGCGAAGGCTAAGGGGACTGACGCATGGGTCAGAAGGTACATCCAACCGGTATTCGCCTCGGTGTGGTCAAGGACCACAATTCGGTGTGGTATGCGGATAGCAAGAACTACGCGAAAAACCTGATCAGCGATCTTGAGGTGCGCGACTACGTACTGAAGAAGCTGGACGCAGCCTCGGTCAGCCGGGTTGTGATTGAGCGTCCTGCTCAGACAGCGCGAGTCATCATTCATACGGCAAGGCCTGGCATTGTTATCGGCAAGAAAGGCGAAGACGTTGAAAAACTTCGTCAGGAGTTGAGCGCCAAGATGGGTGTGCCAGTGCACATCAATATCGAAGAAATCCGCAAGCCCGATCTCGATGCGCGTTTAGTTGCCCAGAATGTTGCGCAGCAACTCGAGCGCCGGGTCATGTTCCGCCGTGCCATGAAGCGAGTGGTGCAAAACGCCATGCGTCAGGGAGCTGAAGGCATCAAGGTACAGGTAGGCGGCCGTCTGGGTGGTGCAGAAATCGCTCGCTCAGAATGGTATCGCGAAGGTCGAGTGCCTCTGCACACGCTTCGCGCGGATATCGATTACGCGACCTACGAGGCCCATACGACCTACGGCGTTATCGGCGTCAAGGTATGGATATTCAAGGGTGAAGTCATTGGTGGCGACGACGAGGGTCAGGAACCTCGTCGCGCGGCGGCGAGCTGAGCCGGTAGGGGACTGAAACATGCTGCAACCAAAACGAACAAAATTCCGCAAGATGCAGAAGGGCCGTAACCGCGGTCTTGCAGAACGTGGAAGCAAGGTCAGCTTTGGCGAGTACGCTCTCAAGGCCACTGGTCGTGGGCGCATTACCGCTCGTCAGATCGAGGCTGCCCGTCGAGCCATGACCCGCCACATCAAGCGTGGCGGCAAGATTTGGATCCGCATTTTCCCTGACAAGCCAATTACCGGAAAGCCTCTCGAGGTTCGTCAGGGTAAAGGTAAGGGTAACGTTGAATATTGGGTGGCACAGATCCAGCCGGGTCGTGTGCTCTATGAGGTACAGGGCGTATCAGAAGAATTGGCGCGCGAAGCATTTCAGCTTGCTGCGGCCAAGCTTCCTGTACAAACCACGTTTGTAAAACGGTCGGTGATGTGATGAAAGCGAGTGAACTTCGTGACAAGTCAGCTGAGGAGCTCAACAGCGAGCTGCTCAAGCTCCGTGAAGAGCAGTTCAAACTGCGGATGGCAAAATCAACTGGTCAGTTGGGCCAGACACATCTGTTGAAGCAGACCAAGCGCGACATCGCCCGGGTCAAGACCGCATTGAATGAGAAGGTGGAAGGCTAATGGCATCTGCAGAAAAGCGTACACGGACCCTTCAGGGTCGCGTTGTTAGCGACAAGATGGACAAGACAATCACTGTGCTGGTTGAGCGTCGAGTCAAGCACCCTGTCTACGGGAAGTACATCACCCGGTCTTCCAAGGTGCACGCGCACGATGAGAGTAACACGGCGGGAATGGGCGATACGGTTCTGGTTGCGGAATCGCGTCCGTTGAGCAAGACCAAGTCCTGGACGTTGGTCGAAGTAATTGAGACAGCCACGGCGATCTAAGAAAGCCGGGGCCGATTGCGGCAATTAGCCGCGGTTTGGAGTGAGAAAATGATTCAGACCCAGTCGTATTTGGAAGTTGCAGACAACAGTGGCGCTCGTCGCGTCATGTGCATCAAGGTGTTGGGTGGATCCAAGCGCCGTTATGCCCGTGTCGGCGATTTGATCAAGGTCACCGTCAAGGAAGCGATTCCCCGCGGCAAGGTAAAAAAAGGTCAGGTCATGACAGCGGTGGTCGTAAGAACAAAGAAAGGTGTTCGCCGTCCCGATGGGTCGCTGATTAAGTTCGATGAGAACGCGGCGGTGTTGTTAAACGCTCAGCAGGCACCGATTGGCACACGTATTTTTGGACCTGTCACTCGCGAGCTCCGGGGTGAGAAGTTCATGAAAATTATCTCACTGGCGCCAGAAGTTATCTGAGCGGTCAGTAGGAGGAACAGAGGTCATGGCAAAAATTAAGCGCGACGACGAAGTCATCGTATTGGCAGGTAAAGACAAGGGTAAGCGCGGCACTGTCCGGGCTGTACTCGACGCGGATCGCGTCATCGTCTCGGGCGTCAACATGATGAAGAAGCACACCAAGCCAAACCCGCAGATGGGCGTGGCCGGCGGCATCGTCGAAAAAGAGGCGCCTATTCAGGTATCGAACATAGCAATCTTCAACTCGACCACCAGTAAGGCGGATCGTGTTGGGTATCAGATAGTGGATGGCGGCAAAAAAGTCCGTGTGTACAAATCGAGTGGAGAACAGATCGACGCTTGAGCAGTGCTCGGCGCGATTGAGGTAGCGAAAAATGGCAACCCTGAAAGAAAAATATCGAGGTGAGATTGCTCCCAAGCTCAAAGAAGAGCTGGGACTCAGTAATCCGATGGCAGTCCCTCGCATCACCAAAATCACCCTGAATATGGGTGTCGGTGAGGCGGTAGGTGACAAGAAGGTGCTCGAGAACGCGGTCTCTGACATGGAAAAGATTGCCGGCCAGAAGCCTGTTGTTACCAAGTCGCGCAAGTCGATTGCAGGGTTCAAGATCCGCGACGGCTGGCCCATCGGCTGCAAGGTTACGCTACGAGATGAGCGGATGTATGAGTTCCTCGAGCGCCTGGTGAGCATTGCCATTCCGCGTATTCGCGACTTTCGTGGTCTGAGCCCCAAGCAGTTTGATGGTCGGGGTAACTTTGCAATGGGTGTGACCGAGCAGATCATTTTCCCTGAGATTAATTACGACGAAGTCGATTCGTTGCGTGGCATGGATATCACCATTACCACAACCGCAACAAACGATGAGCACGGTCGCGCCTTGTTGCGTGCCTTTAACTTCCCGTTCAAGAGCTGAGGAATCGATAGCGATGGCGAAGAAGTCGATGATTGCCCGAGAAGAGAAGCGTGCGCGCACGGTAGCTAAATACGCTGCCAAGCGAGCTCAGCTGAAGGAAATTATAGCCAGCGCCTCTTCCTCGGATGAAGAGCGTTGGGATGCCCAAATAGCGCTTCAGAAGTTGCCACGCAACTCAAGTCCTGTCCGTCAGCAGCGCCGCTGTCAGGTGACCGGGCGACCACACGGGGTGTACCGAAAATTTGGCCTTTGCCGCAACAAACTGCGCGAGGCGGCCATGCGTGGCGATGTGCCCGGCTTGGTTAAGTCAAGCTGGTAACGGAGTAGATAACTATGAGCATGCAAGATCCTATCAGCGATATGTTGACCCGCCTGCGCAACGCGCAAATGGCCGGTAAAAAGTTCGTTGACATGCCTGGCTCCAAGCTGAAAGCAGCGGTTGCCAAGGTGTTGGAAGAAGAGGGTTATATCGGAGCCTTTAATCTCGACGCCAGCAGTGGCAAGCCGAGACTGTCTATCGAGCTTCGATATTTTGAGGGTAAGCCAGTGATCGCTGAGATCCACAGGGTAAGCCGACCCTCATTACGCCGTTACGCATCTAAGGGTGAGTTGCCCTCGGTACGCGGTGGTTTGGGTTGCGCGATTGTTTCCACCTCAAAAGGGGTGATGACAGATCGTGCAGCGAGAGCAGCGGGTGTGGGCGGCGAAGTCCTCTGCACCGTATTCTGATTCGACGTATCTGAAGAGCAGATTGAGTTATGTCACGAGTTGCAAACAATCCGGTTACGTTACCGAAGGGTGTTGAGGTCAACATCAATGCGGGCAAGGTCTCTGTAAAGGGCGGCAAGGGCACCCTTGAGATGGATCTGGTCGAAGGCATCGGCGTTGAAGTTGAGGACGGACAGGTGAAGGTCGTTTATGACTTCGATACCAACCGTGCCATGGCCGGTACCACACGAGCCTTGCTAAATAACCTGGTAGTTGGGGTTAGCGAGGGCTGGCAGAAGAAGCTGGTCCTGAACGGCGTTGGCTATCGAGCCAAGGCCTCGGGTAAGACCGTCAATCTAACCATTGGCTTGTCGCACAACGTCGACTACCAGTTGCCAGAAGGTTTGTCTGCGGAAACTCCATCACAGACCGAGATTGTTATTAGTGGCACAGACAAGCAGGCAGTCGGTCAGGCAGCTGCGGAGATCCGCGCCTTCCGTCCGCCGGAGCCTTACAAGGGTAAGGGTATTCGCTACGACGATGAGTATGTGCGTCGTAAAGAAGCCAAGAAGAAATAAGTAGGTAGGCCAATGAACGATAAAGTTGAATCACGTCAGCGCAGAGCGAGAAAGTCTCGCGTTCGGATGCGCACCGCTCGTGTTACTCGTCTTACGGTACATCGTACCCCGCGCCACATCTACGCGCAGATAATTGCTCCGGAAGGTAACAGCGTTTTGGCGAGTGCCTCCACGCTGGACAAGGATCTTCGGTCGGGTGCAACAGGCAACATCGAGGCGGCAGCCAAAGTGGGTGCCTTAATTGCAGAGCGTGCCAAGGCGGCAGGCGTAACCGAAGTCGCTTTTGATCGAGCAGGATTCAAGTATCACGGCCGAGTCAAGGCGTTGGCGGATGCCGCGCGTGAAGGCGGATTGGAGTTTTAAGCATGGCGTATAACGACCAAAAGAAACAGGGCGATCGAGACCAGCGTACCGAAGGCGATCTGCAGGAGAAGCTGGTTCAGGTGAATCGGGTAGCAAAGACCGTTAAAGGCGGCCGAATCATGAGCTTCACTGCGTTGACCGTGGTTGGCGACGGCAAGGGTCGCGTTGGTTACGGCCGCGGTAAGGCGCGAGAAGTGCCTGTCGCTATCCAGAAGGCAATGGAAGCTGCTCGCCGCAACATGGTCAAGGTCGAATTGGTTGAAGGCACCCTGCAGTATCCAGTGAAAGCTGCACACGGCGCTTCAAAGGTTTACATGCAGCCTGCCTCTGAAGGTACAGGTGTCATTGCCGGTGGTGCAATGCGAGCAGTGCTGGAACTGGCGGGCGTTCATAACGTATTGGCGAAGTGCTACGGCTCGACCAATCCTGTGAACGTGGTTCGCGCTACCTACAAGGGCCTGCGCGATATGCAGTCTCCTGACGCGATCGCCGCCAAACGCGGCAAGACAGTTGAAGAAATCCTGAGCTGAGGCGGGGATAAAGCTGATGAGTAAGCAAATGATCAAGGTGACCCAGGTGAAGAGTATTCACGGCCGCCTGAAAAAGCATCAGGCCTGCGTCGCAGGTCTGGGATTGCGACGTATTGGCCACACGGTCGAGGTGGAAGACACCCCGTCGGTGCGCGGCATGATCAACAAGGTGAACTATTTGGTTCGCGTAGAGGGTGAGACAAATGGCTGACGAAATGCGTTTGAATTCACTAAGCCCCGCACCCGGCTCAAAGCGAGCTGCGAAGCGCGTGGGTCGTGGTATTGGTTCGGGTACTGGCAAGACCGCTGGTCGGGGTCACAAGGGCCTGAAGTCTCGCTCTGGCGGTACCGTTAAGCCCGGCTTCGAGGGTGGTCAGATGCCACTTCAGAAGCGCTTGCCGAAGTATGGCTTTACGTCCCGTATCGGACGAACAACTGCGCAGGTGCGCCTCCATGAGCTTAATCGTGTGGAAGGCGATGTGGTCGATCTCGCGGCGCTAAAGCAGGCAGACCTCATCAAAGACGATGTTCTCCGCGCGCGGGTATTTCTCTCGGGAAGCATTGAGAAGGCCGTTAAGGTACAAGGGCTTGCTGTGACCAAAGGTGCTCGTGAAGCAATCGAAGCCGCTGGCGGGAGCGTCGAGGCGTAATCATGGCTAACGGTATGCCATCAATGAATACAGCGGGTATGGGCGAACTTTTTGCCCGTCTTCGCTTTGTATTCATGGCATTGGTGGTTTACCGCATCGGCACCCACATTCCTGTTCCCGGGATTGATCCCGAGCAGTTGGCAGCATTGTTCAATCAGAACCAGGGCACTATTTTAGGTCTTGCCAATGTGTTCTCTGGGGGTGCTCTGGAGCGGATGAGTATTCTGGCTCTGGGCATACTCCCCTATATTTCAGCCTCCATCATCATGCAGCTGATGACGGCTGTGACCCCTCAACTTGAGCAGCTGAAGAAAGAGGGTGAGTCAGGTCGTCGCCGCATCTCGCAGATGACCCGTTATCTGACAGTGATGCTGGCCTTGGTGCAGGGCACGGGCATGACCGTTGGTCTCGCAAACCAGGGGCTGTCCTTTGATACGTCGATCAGTTTTTACGTAATCGCAATCACCTCCCTGGTTACTGGCGCGGTGTTCATGATGTGGCTGGGCGAGCAGATCACCGAGCGCGGAATCGGTAACGGAATCTCACTGCTTATCTTCGCGGGTATCGCCGCTGGCTTACCTTCAGCCGTCGGTCAAAGCCTCGAGCAGGCGCGACAGGGCGAACTGAACATCCTTATTTTGTTGGCGATTGTCGCGTTGGCGATCGTGGTGGTTTACCTCGTTGTTTTTATCGAGCGTGGCCAGCGTCGCGTAACGGTTAACTATGCAAAGCGCCAGCAGGGCAGACAGCAGTATCAGGCGCAGTCATCCCATCTGCCACTCAGAGTGAATATGTCAGGGGTGATCCCCGCAATCTTCGCCAGTTCGATCTTATTATTCCCTGCTTCTGTTGCTCAATGGTTTGGCAGTGGAGACAGTGCTGATTGGCTGCAGGATCTGGCGGTCGCTATTGGGCCAGGGCAGCCTCTGAATATTATGTTGTTTACCGGGTTCATCGTTTTCTTCTGTTTCTTCTATACGGCGTTGATGTTTAACCCTCAGGAAGTGGCAGATAATCTAAAGCGCTCTGGGGCATTTGTCCCCGGTATTCGTCCTGGCCAGCAGACCGCGAATTATCTTGATGGAGTGCTGACCCGTTTGACGGTTTTTGGGTCGGCGTATATCGCGCTGGTCTGCCTGTTGCCCCAATTTCTGGTTGTCATGTTCAACGTGCCCTTTTATCTGGGCGGCACCTCCATGCTGATTGTGGTGGTCGTGGTCATGGATTTCATGGCGCAAATTCAGAGTCATTTGATGTCACACCAGTATGAAGGTGTGATGAAGAAAGCCAATCTGGCAAACGTCGGCCCTGCGGGTCGGTTGCGCTAGATACTAGGAGCGAGAGATGAAGGTACGAGCTTCTGTGAAGAAAATATGCCGAAACTGTAAGGTGGTACGCCGAAACGGTGTGGTGCGGGTGATTTGCTCCAGCGATCCCCGTCACAAGCAGCGTCAGGGTTAATACCGTTGAATTTTTTTCGGAAAATCAGTAACCTGCGCGCCCCCTGTGAAAAGGGAGCCGCTTTTTGTGGTGCCGGTCTTGCAAGATTTGGTACCGCAGTGAACGTTTGGAGATAAATCGATGGCGCGTCTCGCCGGTGTCAACATCCCCGACAACAAGCATGCAGTGGTATCACTGACCTACATCTATGGCGTTGGCCGCACGCAGGCGCGTCGCCTGCTCGATGCGACTGGCATCAATCACCAAACCAAAGTTGGTGACTTGAGTGAAGGCGAGCTGGATCAGCTGCGTAGCCTTTTGTCCGAGATGATGGTGGAGGGTGATCTGCGACGGGAAGTATCCATGAATATCAAGCGTCTTATGGACCTTGGTTGTAACCGTGGGTTACGACACAGAAAAGGGCTGCCTTTGCGTGGCCAGCGCACCAAAACCAATGCGCGTACCCGAAAGGGACCACGTAAGCCGATACGCAAGTAATTGCTGCAACATCACCCGTTTAGTGTAGCTACATCGTAATTTGTAGCGCTGATATTGAAGTAGGGACATTATGGCCAAGAATGCCAAGACAACGAAACGCAAGATAACCAAGCAGGTTGTCGATGGGGTTGCTCATGTGCACGCCTCATTTAATAACACGATCGTGACCATCACCGACCGCCAAGGCAATACGTTGAGCTGGGCCACCGCCGGCGGCTCCGGATTCCGTGGTTCTCGAAAGTCCACACCGTTTGCTGCGCAGGTTGCTGCGGAGCGCGCCGGGGAAGCCGCGAAGGAATACGGCCTCAAAAATCTGGACGTTGAAGTCAAAGGCCCCGGCCCTGGTCGTGAGTCTGCGGTGCGCGCTCTGAACAGCTGCGGCTACAAGATCACCAACATTACTGATGTGACGCCAATCCCGCACAACGGTTGTCGTCCCCCCAAGAAGCGTCGCGTTTAACGCCCGCGCAGAGGATTCATTCATATGGCTCGTTATATCGGACCCAAGTGCAAACTCTCTCGTCGCGAAGGCACCGACCTTCAGCTCAAGAGCGGTGTGCGTTCACTGGATTCAAAGTGTAAGCCCGAAACTGCACCGGGACAGCACGGTGCTCGCCGAGGGCGTCTCTCGGACTACGGTGTTCAGCTTCGCGAGAAGCAAAAGGTACGCCGCATTTACGGGGTACTCGAGAAGCAGTTCCGCAACTATTACAAGGAAGCCGCGCGTCTCAAGGGTGCCACCGGTGAAAACCTGCTTCAGCTGTTGGAAAGCCGCCTTGATAACGTCGTTTATCGGATGGGCTTTGGTTCTACCCGTGCCGAAGCTCGTCAGCTGGTATCTCACAAAGGTATCTTGGTAAATGGCTCTGTCGTCAACATTCCCTCTTATCAGGTGAAGCCTGGCGACACCGTGAGTGTTCGTGAGAAGGCAAAGAAGCAATTGCGTATACAAGCATCTCTATCTATAGCGGAGCAGCGTGGTGAGCCCGTTTGGATTGAGGTTAATTCGGACAAGCTTGAAGGGACCTTCAAGTCAAAACCTGAACGTCAGGATCTCTCAAGCGAAATCAACGAGAACCTGATTGTGGAGCTGTATTCCAAGTAAGGCCGTATAAAGCCTCGAGAAGCAGCCCTTTCAACCCGATTAGGAAATAGGTGCACTATGTCCAATTTTGTAAATGAGTTACTGACGCCCCGCGTTATCAAGGTAGACGAGAAGTCGACCACCCGAGCGCAGGTTACTCTCGAGCCTCTCGAGCGTGGTTTCGGCCACACGCTGGGCAATGCCCTGCGTCGTATTCTGCTCTCTTCTATGCCCGGTGCCGCCATTACCGAAGTCGAGATCGACGGGGTACTGCACGAGTACTCAGCGATCGAAGGCGTGCAGGAAGATATGATCGAAGTACTCCTTAACCTGAAAGGCGTGGCTCTCACCATGGCTGGAAAGGATGAGGCCGAGCTCTCGCTGGTAGCAAAAGGTCCTTGTACGGTGACGGCGGCTGATATTCAGGTCGATCATGACGTTGAGGTATGCAATCCGGAGCATGTGATTTGCACCCTGACTTCTGACAAGGAGATGGTTATTCGGTTGGTTGCAGAGCGCGGCCGTGGCTACTCGCCTGCTGATTCTCGAATGAATCCTGAGGAAGAGACAAGAGCTATTGGTCGTTTGCAGCTCGATGCATCATTTTCCCCGATTCGTCGCGTGTCCTACGTCGTTGATTCGGCGCGGGTAGAGCAGCGAACTGATCTTGATAAGCTGGTTATCGATCTAGAGACCAATGGCACCATCGATCCCGAAGAGGCTATTCGTCGCGCGGCAACGATCCTGCAACAGCAGCTTTCTGTCTTTGTTGACCTCGAGAGCGAGGCACAAGCAACGGCTCAGGAAGCCGACGACGAAGTCGATCCAATCCTGCTTCGTCCGGTAGATGATCTCGAGCTAACGGTACGATCGGCTAACTGCCTCAAAGCCGAGAATATTTACTACATTGGTGATCTGGTTCAGCGGACCGAGGTTGAGCTGCTCAAGACTCCTAACCTTGGCAAGAAGTCTCTCACTGAAATCAAGGACGTACTCGCGTCTCGTGGATTGTCCCTGGGTATGCGATTGGAGAACTGGCCACCCGCCAGCCTCAAGAATGATGAGCGGTTACTGAGCGTTTAAGTCGACTGGCACTCGGGTAACAGTAATTAAAAGGGGGCTCCCCGCGGGGTGAGCCCATAGCAAGGAAGAAAGACAATGCGTCATCGTCACAGCGGTCGTCAGCTAAACCGCAATAGCTCCCACCGGAAAGCCATGTTTCGTAACATGGCGGTGTCCCTGGTCGAGCACGAGCTGATCAAGACAACACTGCCCAAGGCAAAAGAGTTGCGAAGCTACGCAGAGCCTCTGATTACTTTGGCCAAGAAGGACAGCGTGGCCAATCGCAGGCTGGCTTTTGATCGCACGCGTAGTAAGGAAGCTGTTGGTAAGTTGTTCGATGAGCTCGGACCTCGCTATGCGGAGCGTCCCGGAGGTTATATTCGTATTCTCAAGTGCGGATTTCGCACCGGAGACAAGGCGCCCATGGCCTATGTGGAGTTGGTCGACCGCCCTGATCCAGAAAATATGGATGACGTCGAGGTTGATGACACCGAGGAGTAATTCTACGTCATCTGCCTTGAGTGATTAAAATCCCCGCGAGCGATGTGCTTTCGGGGATTTTTTTTCATGGGTCTCAGTGGGGGTTTGCGTCCAATCCCGGTTTGCGACAAGCTCGGGCTAATCTGCAAGACAGCGATTGAGAAGGCTGTCCTGCAAAACCTTGGGGAGGCACTATGGGATCATTCAAGTTACTGTTTGTGGGGTTGATTAGTTTGTTCTTGATCGCCTGCGAAGGGGGCGAACCGGCTCAATCTCAAAAAGAAAGCGTATCCGGACCCGAGGTGACCGGTCGTGAATTAGCTATGCAGCCGATCAAGCTGTACATCTTCGACTGTGGGCGGCTGCGCTTCGCATCGATAGCGGGGTTTAATCTGAAGCAGACCGACACCGACGTGCGCGAACTCTCGACACCCTGTTATGTCATTGACCATCCCGAAGGCCAATTGCTATGGGATGCAGGTTTACCCAGTGGTCTCGCAAAGCAAGAGGGCTGGCAGGTCCAAGAGGATGGCTTTGCCTCGATACTCACTGAAAGTCTGACCTCTCAGCTGGCGCGCCTCAATTTAGGTTTCGATCTGGGCAGTCTTGAGTATGTTGCTTTTTCCCACATCCATTGGGATCACGTTGGGGCGGCAAATGATGTGGCCAGCGGCACTTGGCTGGTGCAGCAGGGCGATTATGATGCGGCTCACGCAGAGGGCAGCCTTGGTGTTCCTGCGGTTCAATCCGAGCTTCTCGCAAGGATAAAAAATCGGCCGACGCAGGTTCTCAACGGCGATCACGATGTATTTGGTGACGGCCGCGTCAGGGTGATAGCGGCTGAGGGCCATACTCCTGGACATCAGGTGCTGTACGTCGACTTGGCTGAAACAGGACCGGTGATACTCTCTGGAGATCTCTACCACTTTCGCTACAGTCGAAGAAATCGGGTTGTACCGTTGTTCAATGTCGATGCTGAGCAAACACTCCTGTCGATGGACAAGGTCGAGGAATTGGTGTCTGCCAGTGGCGCAGACTTCTGGCTGCAGCATGATGCCGCCTTGTTTGATTCCCAGA
The DNA here is from genome assembly GCA_913056165.1 of uncultured Halieaceae bacterium. Lineage (GTDB taxonomy): Bacteria > Pseudomonadota > Gammaproteobacteria > Pseudomonadales > Halieaceae > Luminiphilus. The sequence continues at coordinate 22,463 of CAJXMD010000009.1, read as the reverse complement.
AAAAGGCTCCTGCCTATTACCAGTAGGGGTTTTTTAGTCCTCAATTAGGCTGGCAAGAGTTTGCGCGCCGGGTTGCTGCCACCCTGGCAGGGCCGTTAGCGAGGTTATGTGAGCCACGACTGCAATGAGCTCTTCGCGGGTCATGCTTGCATCGGGCTTGTCCGTCTGCTCGTTCCGCTGGGTGATGTCGTCAATGAACAGGACGTTGTTTCGAAGGGATAGCAAAAAGCGGTCCTGCCCCACGCGCAAGGGCAGCTGCTGGTTGATATGATCGGCGTCTTCAGCCTTCACTCGCGCTTTAAGCCTCCCCAGTAGCGCGCGATTGTCGAGTTGGGCGTAGGCCCGCTGATTCAGTGGAGCCAGCTGACGGGGGAAGTCTATTTTGCCTTGCTCTTCCAAAATCAGTCCGAGCATGTAGTTTCGCTCATTGGCGCTGTTGGTTGTCTGCGCCACTCGCAGAAAGGCGCGTTGTCGAATGGCCCGAGCATCCTCGTTATCGGCATCGGTATGCAGAACATAGGTGGCTAGCCTGGCAGACCATCGTGGGTCTCCATCGATACTGGTTTCAGCTAGGGCGAGCACGCGATCAACTCCGCCCAGTAGCGGCACCAGTCTGCGAGACTCTTCCAGCGCATTGAGTGATAAGTAGTCCATGGAATCGTCAATGAACCCGCCGAGCTTAATGAAGCGCTGGCGCACCATCCATTCCCAGCGATGATAGTAGGGCTGGAGATCGGGGCTGGCGACAATAGCCGGCGGAAGGGAGACGGTGTCGAGCAGCTCATCCGCCGACCGGTTCGTTAGAAAAAAACGGTTTACCTGGTCTACTAAAAATCCGATCGCGTCGCGGGTGTCCGACATGATGCGGTCGATTTCATCCCGGCCTCTCAAAATACGCGAGTGGCCCGGTACAATCGCCTCAGGCTGGAGGGCGAGGGAGGTTTCAACCGCGCGTAGCATTTCGTCAGGATTACGACCAATCTCAAACCGGGCGGTTTCAACCGCTGGGAATACCCCGTGAGGTGGCGAGTCTCCGCTAAATAGGATGCGGTCCTCTGGTAGCCAGACCCAGATGTGCTCGGTCACGTCGCCCTCCATGGGCATGATACGCAAGGGCACCCCCGCGATAACAACGTCGAGAGTCTGATCTACGTCGATGGTTGGGGGAAAGCTCAGCGGGTCGTTGGGCTCGGGTATGGGTGAAGGGCCGATGCCATTGCCCACGGTCCCGTTTTCTCCTTGGGGCAATAGCATTCCCATCTGTAGATAGACCCGTCGAAGGATAGACTCTCGATCTTGCCGTAACAGTCTCGTGACCCAGTGCTCCCAGCCCGCTGGGCCATAGACCGGAATATCGGTAGGCTGGTTCGCCATGATGGGCCCGATTCCGCCAAAGTGATCCAGATGCAGGTGGGTGTAGATAATGGCGGCAACGGGTTTATCGGTAAATTCCCGCAGTTCGGTAATCGCACGCTGAGTGGTTGTCGGGAACCAGCCGCCATCGATCACGATAATGCCGTCGTCTCCCTCAATAAACCCGTGGTTCGAGTAGCCAATGAATTCGGTGGCGTAAACCCGCGTTCCCAGTTTGCGAAGGATTGGTTTTTGTTTCTGCTGAAGCTCCAGTAGCTCGGGATTCACCCGTTGCTCGCTGTTGGATGCATACACCCCTAAAGACACAGTGCTACAGAGCAGCAGAGCGATGCAAGCACTGAGCCCGTTTGCGAAGATTCCGAGAGAGGGTGTGCAGGTACGACTATGTTTTGGCGATGACATGATAATCATGTGTATCCCTTTGCTGAGATGTTACAGGGAGCGGGTTTCCCTCACCCACCGCGACTTACAGTAGTTACAGCTTTCAGTGGTTACAGCTTTGCCTGTGCTACTTGTGCAAGATCACAGGCATGGATTCGAATCCACGCACAAAGTTTGACTGTACCCGGACTGGATTGCCTGCCACCTCCACATGTGAATATCGCCTCAAGAGCTCCTCCCACAGAATACGAAGCTGCATCTCTCCTACACGGTTTCCCATGCAACGGTGGATACCAAAGCCGAAGGACAGATGAAACCGCGGATTTTGTCGGTCAATGATAAAGCTGTTGGGATTATCGATAGCGGTTTCGTCGTGGTTGCCAGACAGGTACCACATGACGACCTTATCGCCCTTGCGAATTGGTTTGCCGCCCAATTCAACGTCCCTGGTTGCCAGCCGCCGCATGTGCATCAAGGGGGTTTGCCATCGGATGATTTCAGGCACTAGTGAACCCACTAACTCGGGGTTCGACTTCAACTTATTGTACTGATCCGGGTGCTCATTAAGCGCAAGAACGCCACCGGTGATGGAATTTCGAGTGGTGTCGTTGCCGCCGACAATGAGCAAAATGATATTGCCGAGGTATTCCAGAGGATTGTCAATCATCTCAGCTGTGTCTGGATTGGTCGCCATCATGCTGATCAGATCCATTGTGTCGGGCGGGTTGTGTTTGCGCTGGTGCCAGAGCGAGGTAAAAGTCTCTAGACACTCGGTCAGCGCTTGAGTGCGTGCGTCGTTGTCACCTGCACCACCTGCAATTTCAGGTAGAGAGGTGGCCATGTCCGACCAGAAGGGTAGCTTTGCTCTGTCTTCGAAGGGGAAATCAAAAATGGTGGCCAGCATTTGGGTCGTCAAATTGATGGATACATGCTCGACCCAATCGAAGGTCTCACCCACGGGTAGACTTTCCAGTATTGCAATAACGCGACGTCTAATAACGGCTTCAAGGTCGGCAAGATTTCTGGGTGCCACCACGCCCTGAACCGCTTTTCGTTGTATGTCATGAATGGGAGGGTCCATGGCGATAAACTGCCGGACCGGCAGGTCATTACCGTAATCCCCTATGGTGATAGCTGGCTCTGAGGAAAAGTCGTGGTGATTTTTATCGACAGCCACGATGTCATTGAAACGGGTGACTGACCAAAAGCCCCCAAAAGTGTCGTTCTCAGACCAGTGCACGGGATCTTCGGCCCTCAAGCGGGCAAACCATGGTCGCCAGCTATCGGTTTGGTAGAGCGTTGGATCGGAGACGTCAATTTCTTCGACAGACACCGTCGCAGGGTCTGTTATTGCCATGTTCATCGCAGATCCTGATTATTGTTGTACGACAAACGAATTAAAGCACGTGGATGCTGCCGAGTTGTGTCTGAAGCCGTCAGGAGGGTGTCATTTAGAGCCAACAGCCGGCCACAGTGGCGGTATTTGCGCGGCCGTCTATGCTGCCTTTGATTTTTTCCCGGAGCTCCGGCGAGCGGTTTTGGTTTTGGCGGGAGTTTTCTTGCGTGCCGAACTGCTGTCTGCAAGGAGCGGTCTCAGAAAGTGCCCCGTGTGAGACGCTGGATTATCTGCCACAGCCTCGGGAGTTCCTGAAGCAATGATCTCTCCTCCCCCGGAGCCGCCCTCAGGACCGAGATCAATGAGCCAGTCAGCGGTTTTTATCACGTCAAGGTTGTGCTCAATAATGACGACGGTGTTGCCCCCGTCGCGTAATCGGTGCAGCACCTCAAGGAGTTGTCGGATATCTTCGAAGTGCAAACCGGTGGTGGGCTCGTCGAGAATATACAGGGTGCTACCTGTATCCCGTTTGGACAGTTCTTTTGCCAGCTTGACGCGTTGGGCTTCTCCCCCTGAGAGGGTAGTGGCTGCCTGCCCGAGGCGGATGTAGGACAGGCCTACATCGACGAGGGTTTGCAGTTTGCGATGGATCACCGGTACGGGTTCAAAGAAGGCGAGCGCGTCCTCGACAGTCATATCGAGCACCTCAAAGATATTCTGCCCCTTATAGCGAATTTCCAGGGTCTCCCGGTTGTAGCGCTTGCCTTTGCACACATCGCAGGGGACATAAATATCAGGTAGGAAATGCATTTCCACCTTGGTGACACCATCCCCCTGACAGGCTTCACATCGTCCGCCTCGCACGTTAAAGCTGAAGCGCCCCGGTTTGTAACCCCGTGAGCGAGCTTCTTGAGTTCCGGCAAAGAGTTCGCGAATCGGGGTAAAGATCCCGGTGTAGGTCGCCGGATTTGATCGTGGTGTCCGGCCTATCGGCGACTGATCAATATCAATACATTTGTCAAAATGCTCGAGACCACTGAGGCGTTTGTAAGGCGCAGGCTTGAGGGTAGTGGCGCCATTTAGGGCGGTGGCCGCTAATGGGTAGAGGGTGCCATTGATCAAGGTTGATTTCCCTGAGCCCGATACCCCTGTGACGCAGGTCAGCAGACCCACCGGCAGCTCGAGCTTGACCCCTTTCAGATTATTACCGGTCGCTCCCTCAATCACCAATTGGCGCTTGGGATCGACGGGTGTACGGCGGGAGGGTACTGCAATGGCCCGTTGGCCTGACATATAGGCGCCGGTAAGTGATGCCTCCACCGCCATGATGCTGTCGATAGGCCCCTCGGCAACAATCTCCCCACCGTGCACGCCTGCGCCAGGTCCAATATCGATAACGTGATCAGCCGTGCGTATCGCGTCTTCATCGTGCTCCACTACCAAGACTGTATTCCCCAGGTCACGCAGGTGGGTCAAGGTGCGTAACAGGCGTTCATTATCCCGTTGGTGCAGACCGATGGAGGGCTCGTCGAGGATATACATCACACCTACCAGCCCGGCACCAATTTGTGATGCCAGCCGGATTCGCTGGGCCTCTCCACCTGAGAGGGTTTCCGCGCTGCGGTCCAAGGTGAGATAGTTCAGGCCAACATCGACCAGAAATCGATATCGCGCTCGCAACTCCTTGAGAATCTTGTCGGCAATTTCCCCCGCCCGACCCTCGAGATTGAGGTCCTCGAAATAGGCGTGAGCCTCACCGACCGGCAGGTGCGTGATTTGTGGCAGCGTGCGCTCGTCGACAAAAACGTGCCTCGCGTCAGTGCAGAGTCGCGTGCCGTTGCACGCCTGACAGGGAGCGGTGGAGACGTACTTGGAGAGCTCCTCTCGCACCCCTTGGGACTCGGTCTCCCGGTAGCGGCGCTCGAAGTTTGGCAGTACACCCTCAAAGGCGTGTCGGCGTTTGAACACTGTGCCTCGATCATTGATATAGGCGAATTCAATCTCCTCGCCCTTGTTACCGTACAGGATGAGATCCCGGTGTTTTTTGGCCAGCTTTTCGAAGGGCTTGTCGATATCAAAGCCATAGTGATCGGCGAGTGAACTCAGGATGTGAAAATAGTAAACATTCCGGCGATCCCATCCTCTTATCGCCCCCGCAGCGAGGCTTGCCTCGGGATGGGATACCACGCGACTCTCATCAAAATATTGGGTCACGCCGAGGCCATCACAACTATCACAAGCTCCCGCAGGATTGTTAAAAGAAAACAGTCGGGGTTCCAGCTCGTCGATAGCGTGACCACATTCGGGACAGGCATAGCGTGCTGAAAACAACAGGGGTTCACCGGTCTCGCCCTCCATGGGGGCGACCGAGGCCAGGCCATCGGTTAACTCCAGTGCAGTCTCGAAAGATTCGGCAAGGCGCAGGGCGAGATCGTCGCGTACCTTAAATCGGTCCACCACAACGTCGATGCTGTGCTTTCGTTTTTTGTCCAGTGCGGGCACGTCATCGAGATCCACTAGGATGCCATCGACCCGAACCCTGACGAAGCCGGCAGCACGCATTTGCTCGAATATGTGCAGGTGTTCGCCCTTGCGATCCCGCACCACAGGGGCAAGCAACATCAGCTTACTCCCCTCGGGTTTTGCCAGCACGGCGTCCACCATCTGGCTCACGGTTTGTGCTTTCAAGGTAACACCGTGGGTTGGGCACCGGGGATCGCCAACTCGTGCAAACAGCAGGCGGAGATAGTCATAAATTTCGGTGATGGTGCCCACGGTGGAGCGTGGATTGTGCGAGGTCGACTTTTGCTCTATTGAGATCGCAGGTGACAGCCCTTCAATGTGATCGATGTCAGGTTTTTCCATCATCGACAGGAACTGGCGTGCGTAGGTAGACAGGGATTCGACGTAGCGCCGCTGACCCTCGGCATAGAGCGTGTCGAAGGCCAAAGACGATTTTCCGGATCCGGATAGCCCGGTAATCACCACCAGCTTGTCTCTCGGAATATCCAGATCGATATTCTTGAGATTGTGGGTGCGTGCACCGCGGACCTGAATGGTATCCATGAAGTTAACCTGTGCGTCTCGGAGGCTGCCGGTAGCGGAGTATACGCAATAGACCGGCCGTTCGATGGCCTGATTCACAGTTATGTCGTGGTAGACTACGTATTTGGTTGTTGAAGCCTCCTGTGACCCCGTCTACCTCCTTTACCCCTGACGAACGCAAGGCGATTTTGACCCTCGGTAGCCTTTACAGCTTCCGTATGCTGGGTTTATTCATGGTCTTGCCGGTGCTGGGGCTTTACGCAGCGGATATGCCGGGCGCTACGCCGGAAACCCTCGGCATTGCCCTGGGTGCTTACGGCCTGACTCAGGCAATGCTGCAGCTGCCACTTGGCTGGCTGTCGGATCGGATTGGACGCCGCCCGGTGGTGATTGGCGGGCTGCTGCTTTTTATCGGCGGCAGTTTTATCGCGGCGTCTGCGGAGTCTATTTATGGAATCATCGCAGGCCGATTTATTCAGGGGGGTGGTGCGATTGCAGCCGCACTCGCAGCGCTGGCCGCCGATTACACCAGAGATTCTCAGAGGACCAAGGCGATGGCGGTCATTGGCGCCAGTGTCGGCATTTCCTTTGTGCTCGCCATCGTATTGGGGCCCGCAGTAGCCTCTCGTCTCGGTCTCGGGGCGGTCTTTCTATTTACGGCTTGCCTGGGCTTGATAGGTCTGATCATCGTGCTGGTGGCATTGCCCGCGGTGCCGGAGCATTCACCGGGTGCCGTGCAGGGGGAGTGGGAGGTGGCTCATGTTCTCGGCGGCGGGTTGCCCGTCTTATACCTGAGTGTCTTTTTGCTGCATGGTCTGATGATGGCCGCTTTTCTGATCGCGCCGAAGGCACTGACGGACGGCTTGGGCATTCCTCCGGCTCAACATAGCATCCTTTATCTGGTCACCGTGATGCTGTCGATTGCGCCAGCGCTATTCATTATGAAGAAAGGGCGTGATGCCGCCGATCCGAGGCTGCCAATCATGGTTGCTATCGTTCCATTTAGCCTTGGGGTGGTCCTTGTTATCCATGGCGCCAGTCTCTGGCTGGTTGTGGCAGGTTTTATCCTGCTGTTCACAGGGATCAACGCCTTGGAAGCCTTGTTGCCGGCAACGGTCAGTCGTTTGGCACCCGGGAAACGTCGAGGTACTGCCATGGGTTGTTTCGCGACTAGCCAGTTCCTTGGCATTTTCGTTGGTGGCACTGCCGGCGGCGTGACGCTGGGCGCGGGAGGAGCTTCTGGCGTGTTGCTGTTGGTGGTTTGCTGTCTGTGTCTCTGGGCCGTCATGCTCTGGATGAGACCTTTGCTGGTCGCAAACCCGGCCAATTTCAGCGAATAGCGGCCCAGTGCTCGCCACCACCACATAGCGTTGTTATAGTCTGCGACAGGTTCATTATTTCGTCCCCGAAGTGGGTTTAGGTCTGGAGTAGGTTATGGCGTCCCGAGGCATTAACAAGGTCATTCTGGTAGGTAATTTGGGTGCTGACCCAGAGCATCGTATGTCTCAGGCCGGAGCGGCGATCACCAACATTAGCGTCGCGACCTCGGAGACCTGGAAGGACAAAAATACCGGTCAACCCCAGGAGCGCACCGAGTGGCACCGGATTGTGTTTTTTAATCGCCTGGCGGAAATTGCCGCTGAGTATTTGCGAAAGGGGTCAAAAGTCTACGTCGAGGGTTCACTGCGTACTCGAAAGTGGCAGGACCAGAGCGGGCAGGATCGGTACACCACCGAAGTAGTGGCCAATGAAATGCAAATGCTCGATAGCCGAGGTGGCGATAATTACGGTGGCCAGCCTGCCGGTAATGACTTTGCCCAAAGTGCGCCCGCCGCGCCTCAGGCGGCACCCACCGGCGGTTCCTTTGACCCAATGGATGACGATATCCCGTTCTGATTCGATGGCCAGTCTCGGGGTGGTTTGACGCTTGCGTATTCTATTACTGGGGGCCGATACCCCCATCGGCTATTCTTTGCGGGCATTTTTGGCGCCCCTGCAACGCCATGAATTAATTCAGGCTCCACTGGAGTCAACGCGACTCAAGCGCGCCCGTCAGGCAAAAAAACTCCTCAAGTCCGCCGACCCCGGCATCATTCTCGATGCCCGACTGATCAGTTTGATCGACCGGGAAAATGACTTGCAGCCCGAAGACCTTGAGCGCACGCGATGGCTTGGCGAGACCAGCGCCAAGCTCGGCTGTCGGTATTTTTTGTTATCCAGCTCTCGAGTGTTTTCCGGTTCACTTCGTCGCGCCTATCGCGAGAGTGACGCGCCCGACGCTACCGATGCACTCGGGCAGATGATGATGGATACCGAACGCCATCTTTCTGGATTGATCGAATCCCTTTTCATTTTACGTTTGGGCTGGGTTTTCTCTGGTCGCGGCCCCAGTGTTTTTAACCGCTTGCTTGATCAACTCAGAGCGGAGGAAGCGATACTCGCCTCGGATAATCGTCGGGATTGCCCGGTGCACAGCGCTGAGGTGGCCCGCGTTATTGCTGGCATCATTGATCAGATTGAAGTGGGCGCGCCGGCGCGGGGATTATTTCATTACGGTAGCGAGGGGGATACGGGATATTTCTCCTTCGTTGAGGCAGTGGTCGCCGTTGCGTCACAGTTTGATGCCATGGCGGGGTCGACTGGGCTACTGCAGGAGGATTTTACGACCCCAGTAGTGAATCGCTCTCTGGACTGTGGGGCAATCCGCCATCGCTTTGGTATCCAACAAAGGCCCTGGCGGGATTTTGTGGAGCGGGCGATTCGACGATATATCGAGATTTATTGCGAGGAGAAAACGCCATGAGTGATGCAGACGCCATGAGCGATGACAGCCCCATTGGGTTGGGGATTGCGGTGTTAACGGTGAGTGACACCCGTTCAGAGGATAACGATACGTCGGGAGATTTTCTCAGTAACGCCGCGGTAGCGGGCGGCCACCAGATCGTTGAGCGTTGCATCGTGAAAGATGACATCTACCAGATTCGGGCGGTGGTATCGCGCTGGATAGCGACTGACGCTGTCTCGGTGGTGCTGGTCACCGGAGGAACGGGTTTCTCCGGGCGGGACAGCACCCCTGAAGCATTGCAGCCGTTATTTGATAAAACCATCGAGGGCTTTGGCGAGGTATTCCGGCAGCTTTCCTACGACGAGATTGGCTCTTCCACTATTCAATCTCGCGCTCTTGGCGGTTTTGCCAACGGTACGGTCATTTTCTGTATGCCCGGCTCAACAGGCGCTTGTAAAACTGCGTGGAATGGCCTTATCGCTGAGCAGTTGGACAGCCGTCATCGCCCCTGTAATTACGTTGGCGTGCTCCGCGCGACATAATTGTTGTGGCGCTCTTACCCCTCCAGCAGGCGCTCGACCATATTCTCAGCGTAGTGCCTGCGCCACCCACGACAGAGAGTCTCCCGATTGTTGATTGTTTGGGCCGCGTGGTTGGCAAGCCGGTCACCAACCAGCGCGATGTGCCTCCCTTTGATAACAGCGCGATGGATGGCTATGCCTTGCGCGCTGCGGACCTGCCCGGGACGCTTCGAGTTAGCCAGCGGATTCCGGCCGGGGCCCCAGCGATGGAACTGGAGCCGGGAACCGCCGCGCGTATTTTTACAGGGGCTCTTATCCCGCCGGGTGCAGATACCGTCGTCATACAGGAGGATGTCGCTGAGGCAGATTTGGCGACGGATCGGGTCACCTTCATGCAGCCGGCCACTCAGGGTCAGCACATACGCCTGCGCGGTAGCGATGTGCCGGCGGGAGCGTCGGTCTTTGACGCTGGTCGCGTGCTTCAACCCCAGGATCTTGCCTTGGCGGCATCCACGGGTACGCCGGTCATTGATGTCTATCAGCGGCTCAAAGTCGCCATACTATCGACCGGGGACGAGTTGGTTGCACCGGGAGAAACGCCTGCGGACTGGCAGATCTACAACAGCAACAGCGTCCAGCTTGCGAGCCAGGTACAGGCATTGGGCTGTGAGCCTGTCGTCCTAGACACCCCGGGCGATAACCCAGAAGAGATCCGGAATGCTTTGCAACAGGCAGCGGCAATCGCAGACTGTATCGTGACGTCCGGGGGCGTATCAGTGGGTGAGGAGGATCACGTACGCGGACAAATTGAGGCTCTGGGTAGTATCGATATTTGGAAATTGGCGATTAAACCGGGCAAGCCCGTTGCCTTTGGGCGCGTGCTTGATTGCCCCATTTTCGGTTTACCCGGTAATCCGGTCTCCTCTTGGGTCACCTTTGGATTGGTGGTGAAGCCCTGGTTATTGGCGGCGCAAGGGGCGCTGGTACCCCGTCATCGGCGCATACGCTACCGGGCAGCCTTCAATCGACCAAAGCCCGGGGCTCGTGAGGAGTACCTTCGCGTGTCGCTGACCGAGGATATGGGTGCTGGTCTGGCGGGGGATCAGGGCAGTGGTGTGTTGAGCAGTGTGGGCCGCGCGGATGGTCTCGCCATTATTCCCGTTGGTGAGGTGGTTAAGGCGGGTGATGAAGTGGACGTGATCCTGATCAGTGAGTTTCTCTCGCCCAGCGCGGCGGGCTGACTCTCTGGGTTGATCCTCAGTCGGTAAATCGCTTGAAAATCAGTGTGGCGTTGGTGCCACCAAAACCGAAGCTGTTGGACATCACCTGATTGAGACCCGGTTTTTCAACCAGGCTCTGCACAATGCGTACCCCCTCAGCACCAGGATCGAGATTGTCGATGTTGGCTGAAGCAGCGATAAAATCATCACGCATCATGAGCAAGCTGTAGATGGCTTCCTGCACCCCGGCGGCTCCGAGCGAATGGCCGCTGAGGGATTTTGTGGAGCCAACCCACGGTGTATCACTGCCCTCGCCAAAGACCTCTCGAACTGCCTTCAGCTCCTGAATGTCCCCTGCTGGCGTACTGGTCCCGTGAGCGTTGATGTAGTCGACCTGACCTTCGATGGTTGCCATGGCCTGCTGCATGCAGCGGATGGCACCTTCGCCCGAGGGCGCCACCATGTCGTGACCGTCACTGGTTGCCCCATAACCAACGATTTCGGCGTAGATTTTTGCCCCTCGGGCTTGGGCATGATCGAGTGACTCCAGCACCAACATACCGCCACCCCCGGCGATAACGAATCCGTCGCGATCCGCGTCATAGGCGCGGGAGGCCTGTGCTGGTTGCTCGTTATATTTGGTGGACAGTGCGCCCATGGCATCAAACAAACTACTCATACTCCAGTGCAACTCTTCGCCACCACCTGCGAAAACCACATCCTGTTTGCCGAGCTGGATAAGTTCTGCGCCATTACCAATGCAGTGGGCGCTGGTAGAACAGGCTGATGAAATCGAGTAGTTAACTCCCTTGATTTTGAAGGGAGTCGCGAGACAGGCAGACACCGTGCTGCCCATCGTCTGAGTGACGCGATAGGGCCCGACTCGACGCAAGCCTCGCTCACGCAGGGTATCTGCGGCATCTACCTGACTGGCAGAGGAGGCCCCGCCGGAGCCCGCCACAATGCCGGTACGGGGGTTGGACACCTGTTCGTCAGTCAGTCCCGAGTCCTCAATCGCCTGCTGCATACTCAAGTAGGCATAGCCCGCTGCATCACCCATGAAGCGCCACTGCTTACGGTCAATATGCTCGGCGAGGTCAATGTCTGGTTGCCCGGCGACATGGGAGCGCATGCCCACCTCGGCATGGGCGTCACAAAAGCTGATGCCTGATTGACCGGCTCTCAGTGCGGCGGCAACAGCGTCGACGTTGTTTCCGAGACAGGAGATGATGCCCATCCCCGTCACAACAACCCGTTTGGCCATTAAAAGGTCTCCGTGGAGCCAAACAAGCCAACCCGTAAATCCTGAGCGGTGTAGATCACCTTTCCATCCACGGCGACAGAGCCGTTGGCTATGCCCATAATCAATTTGCGCTCTATCACGCGTTTCATGGCAATTCGGTACTCAATCTTAGTTGCGCTGGGCAGGATTTGCCCGGTGAACTTGACCTCGCCGCAGCCCAATGCTCTTCCTTGACCAGGATTACCGCGCCAGCCGAGAAAAAAGCCTACGAGCTGCCACATGGCATCAAGTCCAAGGCACCCGGGCATGACGGGATCCCCCGGAAAGTGACAGGCAAAAAACCAGAGATCGGGATGAATATCGAGCTCCGCGACGATCTCGCCTTTATCAAATTCACCGCCTTCAGAGCTGATATGGCTGATTCGATCCACCATGAGCATGTTTTCGGTGGGCAACTGCGCATTTCCGGGACCGAACAGCTCGCCCAGACCGCAGGCAATCAGTTCCTCCTTGGAGTAGCTGGGCTGTTGAACGTGTGTTGGCGCAGTCATAGGAGTCCATTGAGGGGTTAGTGTTGATATGAGGCTGGGGCGAAAAAAATGCCCGGCGAGCACTTGCCAGAGTTCAGCGCAAGCCACGGCGCGAAGTGTACTGCCTAAGGCCCGTCTGTCCAAGCCTTGTTGAGTCATGGCAGAAGGCACGATCTTTCTATTGCGCTTTCCGCGGCGACTCGTCGGGGCGGCTTGAGAGGGGCTGCGAGCCGCGATTAGGCTGGAGACTGGTTACCACCGGGGTGAGCAGCTGAGGTACACTACGCGACCCTTCAGATCAGTCAGGAAGCGAGCAGGATGCTTGTCCCGGTTTTATTGTCTGGCGGTGTTGGTAGCCGCCTCTGGCCCGTGTCTCGACAGGGCAGACCCAAGCAGTTTTTGCCGATGAGTGGCGCCCTGTCGATGCTGCAATCAACCTGCGACCGCGTGGCGCCAGTGGCGGCGGGGCAGCCGATTGTGGTGTGCAACGAAGAGCATCGGTTTTTGGTAGCTGAGCAACTGCGGGAAGTCGGGACGACCCCTCAGGCGATTATTCTCGAACCAGAGGGCCGCAACACGGCCCCAGCCATTGCGCTGGCTGCATTCAGCGCCCTCGAGATGAATAAAGATAGCGTGCTACTGGTGTTGCCCGCAGACCATCATATTCAGAGTGTCGCTGCGTTCACCGAGGCAATGGAGCCAGCACAGCGAGCAGCCGAGGAGGGGTGTCTGGTGACTTTTGGCGTTGTGCCCTCCCGAGCGGAGACGGGGTACGGATACATCCGCTGTGGTGAAAAGCTGGCATCCGGCGCCCTTCAACTTGCTGAATTTGTTGAGAAGCCCGATGAGGTGACCGCTGAGAAGTATGTTGCTTCAGGGAATTTTGTGTGGAACAGCGGGATGTTTATGTTCCGTGCAGATCGATATCTGGAGGCCTTAAAGGCCTCCAGCGAGTCGATATACGCCGCTTGCGAGGCTGCCATGGGGGCGAGTTCTACGGATATGGATTTCCTGCGACCCGATCGGGACGCCTTCGCCGAGTGCCCCAGCGATAGTATCGACTATGCCGTGATGGAACATACCCGGGACGGGGCGGTGGTGCCACTAGACTGTGGTTGGAGTGATATCGGTGCCTGGTCCGCCCTCTGGGACGTGGGCGGCGCCGATGAGCAGGGTAATGTCTTGGTTGGCGATGTGCTGGCTCATGAGACCAGGGATAGCTACATCAGAAGTGAAAGCCGTCTGGTTGCGACGACAGGCATCGATAATATCGTTGTGGTCGAGACGGCAGACGCGGTGCTGGTCGCCAACCGCGATCAAGTGCAGGGTGTCAAGGATATAGTTGAAGCGCTAAAAGCTACTGACCGGAGTGAGGCGACGCTCCACCAGCGGGTATATCGCCCGTGGGGATCCTACGAATCCCTCGTGGAGTCCGACGGCTTTCAGGTGAAGCGCATCATTGTCCAACCGGGCCAGAAGTTGTCCTTGCAGAAGCACTTTCATCGGGCTGAACACTGGATTGTGGTGCGCGGCACGGCGGAAGTGACCCGAGGGGATGAGGTATTCACCCTCTCAGAGGACCAGTCGACCTACATTCCCCTTGGGACCGTGCATAGGCTCGTTAATCCCGGCCAGATACCACTTGAACTGATCGAAGTTCAGTCTGGGTCGTATCTAGGTGAGGATGACATCGTGCGGTTCGAAGATGTCTATGGACGACAGGAGTAGGGCGTCGGACTCCACCGTTGCTTGTTGACACCCGACTTCTGATAGAGAAGAGGATTCCAATGATTCGAAAATGTCTTTTCCCGGTTGCCGGCTACGGCACCCGATTCCTGCCGGCAACGAAAAGTATGCCCAAGGAAATGCTGCCTGTGGTGAACAAACCACTGGTGCAATACGGGGTCGAGGAGGCGATGGAAGCCGGCATGACCAACTGTGCCTTCGTCACGGGTCGAGGCAAGCGTGCCATTGCCGATCACTTCGACATCAGCTACGAGCTTGAGCACCAGATCGCCGGCAGCAACAAGGAGTCGCTGTTAACCAGTATTCGCGATGTCATCGATCGGGGGACCTTCACCATGGTTCGCCAGCGCGAGATGTTGGGCTTGGGCCACGCGATTTTAACGGGCGAGTCCTTGATCGGTCCTGAAGCCTTCGGCGTCGTGTTGTCCGATGACCTGTGTCTGAACGAGGAAGGCCCGGGGGTGCTTGCCCAAATGGCGGAGCTCTATCGCCAGTTTCGCTGTTCGATTGTTGCCGTGCAGGAGGTCCCCGAGTCAGAGATCCACAAATATGGCGTGATTGCCGGCGAGGCGATGAAAGACGGGCTGTACCGTGTCGATCGCATGGTGGAAAAGCCAGACGCAGCGGATGCGCCATCCAATCTCGCCATTATAGGGCGCTATATTCTGACGCCGGATATTTTTGACATCCTGCGGGAAACCCCCCCAGGGGCAAACGGCGAAGTCCAGATCACCGATGCCTTGCAAGCCCAGGCCCGCGCGGGTTGTGTCATGGCCTACCGCTTTAAGGGCCAACGCTTCGACTGCGGCAGCATTCCGGGCTTTGTCGAGGCTACCAATCATGTATACCACCACGTCTACGGTAGAGACTAACCATGAGCAACGCCATCACCTGTTTCAAGGCTTATGATGTTCGTGGCCGGGTGCCAGACCAGCTCAACGAAGACATCGCCAAGCGCATTGGACGCGCCTACGCCACGGTCATAAATCCCGGCAGCGTGGTGGTTGGACACGATATCCGTCTGACCAGCCCCTCCCTGAAGGCGGCCCTAATTGAAGGGCTTTGTGAGCAAGGCGTTGACGTCCTTGATATTGGCCTGTGTGGGACCGAAGAAATTTATTTCGCGACCACTCATCTTAAGACTGGCGGCGGCATCGTGGTGACTGCAAGTCACAACCCAAAAGACTACAACGGGATGAAGTTTGTGCGGGAGGAGTCCCGGCCGATTTCAGGAGAGTCGGGCCTGGCTGAAATACAGGCATTAGCGGAGGCTGATGACTTTGCTCCCGCAGCAGAGCCCGGTAGTGTGAAAACGGTCTCAACCCTTGATGCCTACGTGGATCATCTACTCAGTTACGTTGATGTCGAGGCACTCAAGCCGCTTCATATCGTCTGCAATGCGGGCAATGGCGGCGCGGGCCGCGTGATCGATGCGCTGGAGGGCAAGCTCCCTGTCCGCTTTACCAAAGTCCATCATGAGGCGGACGGAGAGTTTCCCCACGGGGTGCCAAATCCGCTACTGCTCGAGAATCGCGAGGCCACTGCCGCCGTCGTCAGAGCCGAAAAGGCGGATATGGGTATCGCCTGGGACGGTGACTTTGATCGGTGTTTTTTCTTTACGGCATCGGGTGAATTCGTGGAAGGCTATTACATCGTTGGCTTGCTTGCAGACGCATTTCTGGCCAAATACGGGCCGCAGCGGATTGTTCATGACCCACGCCTAACCTGGAATACCCGTGCAATTGCTGAGGGTGCGGGGGGTGAAGCGGTGCAGAGCAAAACCGGCCATGCGTTTATCAAGGAGCGAATGCGCGAAGTGGACGCCATTTACGGGGGCGAAATGAGTGCTCACCATTACTTCAGGGATTTTGCCTACTGCGATAGTGGCATGATTCCCTGGCTGTTGGTGGCGGGACTGCTGAGCACCCGAGAGTCAGGTCTTGCGGAGTTGGTGTCTGAGCGGGCCGCCGCCTTTCCCTGCTCAGGGGAGATCAACCGCGAAATTGCCGACCCCAAGGCTTTGATCTCAGCCGCAGAGACCCACTACGGAGCCAACGCCACCTGTGTGGAACATCTGGACGGATTAAGTGTCGAAATGGACGACTGGCGCTTCAATCTTCGTATGTCAAACACCGAGCCCGTGGTCAGGCTTAATGTTGAAAGCCGGGGTGACGAGGGATTAATGCGCCAGAAAACCGAGGAGCTTCTGGGTTTTATCGATCAGTTTTAGGCGCGCCTGAGACCGGTCTGGCAGTTGTTTCTCAGCGCTGGCGGTCGATGGCCAGATCCGCAAGCGCGGCAAGCGCTGAGGTCGCGGACGAGTCTGGCAGGTGGTTTAAGGAAGATAGTGCGTGCTCTCGATGCATCTGGGCCTGATTCTGGGTGTAATCAATGCCCCCCGAGCGTTTCACCGCTGCAATCACCTCATCTAACTGTTCGCTGCTTTTGTTCGACAGCGCTGATTTGATCAAGGTGGAGTCATCGTCACTGCCTGCGGTCATGGTGTGAATGAGGGGCAGTGTCGGCTTGCCCTCGTTGAGATCGTCGCCAACCTGTTTGCCCGTGGTCTCTGGATCCCCCGTGTAATCGAGTACGTCATCGATCATTTGAAAGGCAATGCCGAGATGGCGACCATAGTTTTCCATGGCCTCCTGTACCTCGACGGGGTGACCTCTCAGAATGGCGGGACCTTTGCAGGCTGCCGCAAAAAGCGCGGCGGTTTTCCGCTCAATGACCTCTAGGTACTGGGCTTCGGTGATCGAAGGATTGCCCGCTCTGACCAGCTGTAAGACCTCGCCCTCGGCGATGACATTGGTGGTGTCGGCCATGTGATTTAGCAGCTCCATATTGGCGAGCTGGACCATGAGTTGAAAGGCGCGGGTGTAAATGAAGTCACCGACCAATACGCTGGAGGCATTCCCGAAGTGTGCGTTGGCGGTGGGGCGACCCCGTCTCAAGGTCGAAATATCCACCACATCGTCATGAAGCAGGGTTGCGGTATGGATGAATTCGACGACCGCCGCAAACGTAACCGCTTGATCATCGGCCTCGTCGAGGGCCTTGGCGGCTAACAGTGCAAGCAGAGGGCGGAGCCGCTTGCCGCCAGCATCCACGATATAGTGGCCTATATTTTCAACCAGCTCTACGTTGGACTGCAGCTGATCGATGATCAGCTGGTTAACGCGTTCAAACTCGTCCGCCACACAGGCGCGGATATCTGCAATCACTGGGGGTCTCCAAAATCAGCGCGGAGTATAGTGGGTTGACCTCACTTCTGTCATCGCAGATGCCCGAAAATCAAAGGAAAGTCGGCAAAAATGGGCTTGAATTGGGACAGGTAGTCGCCTACTATTCGCGCCCCTGACCTCTGGCTATTGCTCAGAGGCACTGGTGCCGATGCTCTGCCTCCGCAAGGCGGACCCTAATATGCGAGCCGGCTAACTGAGTGGAGAAACCCATGTACGCAGTAATTGAGAGTGGCGGTAAGCAACACCGCGTCGAGGAAGGCGAAGTCCTGAAGCTCGAGAAGCTAGAAGCAGCCACCGGTGAAACGATCGAGTTCGATCGTGTTCTGATGATAGGCGCTGGCAGCGATGTAAAGATTGGCGCGCCAGTGGTTGATGGCAGCAAGGTAACCGCCGAGGTGGTATCACACGGTCGCCATGAGAAGATTCGCATCGTCAAGTTCAATCGTCGCAAGCACTATCGCAACGAGACTGGCCACAGACAGTGGTACACCGAAGTGAAAATCACAGGCATCAAGGGCTGAGAGGAGACTGATATGGCACACAAAAAAGCTGGCGGCAGTACCCGAAACGGTCGCGATTCCGAAAGTAAACGGCTTGGCGTAAAAGTATTTGGCGGGCAGGAAGTATCTGCAGGCAGCATTATCGTCCGACAGCGAGGCACACGCTTCCATGCTGGTGATAATGTACGCACTGGAAAGGATCACACGCTGTTCGCGACTGTCGATGGTAAAGTCGAGTTTTACACCGGTGGCCCGCAAAACCGTAAGCAGGTCCGCGTGGTGAGTGCCTGATAGGAAGCGGAAGCCCTACCAGAAAGCCTCGTCACTCGACGGGGCTTTTTTGTTTGTGGCTTGCGCCCTGCCAAAGGCGCCCGGAATCCATGCACGGAAGACGCGGTAAGGCGAGAGACCATGAAGTTTGTAGACGAAGCAAGCATTGAAGTGTACGCCGGTAACGGTGGCAACGGCTGCGTCAGTTTTCGTCGCGAAAAATATATTCCCAAGGGCGGGCCCGACGGTGGAGACGGTGGTGATGGCGGCAGCGTCTATCTTCGAGGGGATGATGCACTCAACACGATGATTGATTACCGTTACGCCCGCCGGTTCAGGGCGGACAATGGTGAGTCCGGGAAGGGTCGCAATTGCACGGGACGCGGGGGCGATGATCTGGTGCTTCCGGTGCCTATTGGCACAACGGTACTTGATGAAGATACCGGCGAAGTTCTCGGCGATATCAGAGAGCATGGGCAGGATTTGCTGGTGGCCCAGGGGGGCTTTCATGGTCTTGGCAATACCCGTTTTAAATCCAGCGTAAACCGTGCACCCCGTCAGTCGACCCCCGGCTCCTCGGGGGAGATGCGTCGATTAAAGCTGGAGCTCAAGGTGCTGGCCGATGTGGGTTTGCTGGGCTTACCCAATGCCGGCAAGTCCACCTTCATCCGCGCAGTCTCTGCAGCCACACCCAAAGTGGCGGATTACCCCTTCACTACGTTGGTGCCCAACTTGGGCGTGGTCAAGGTCGATTCCTATCGGTCTTTTGTGGTGGCGGATATACCGGGATTAATTGAGGGCGCATCAGATGGCGCGGGCCTCGGTATTCGTTTCCTGAAGCACCTGACTCGCAATCGAATCCTGCTGCACATCGTGGATATCGCGCCCCTCGATGAGTCAGACCCTGCTGAAGCCGCCGCGTCCATTGTGCGCGAGTTGGAGCGATTTAGTCCCACATTGGCAAGCCGGCCGCGCTGGCTGATTCTCAACAAGGTCGATTTACTGTCCCAAGAGGAGCTGAGCGCGCGACGGGATGCGGTTTTAAAGGCGATCAACTGGACCGGACCCGTTTACGAAATCGCGGCAATCTCAAAAGACGGGACCAGCGCGCTCAGTGGCGATCTCATGACCTGCATCGAGGAGCGAAAGGCTATCGAGGCCGAGGATGCGGAGGCGTTGGCTATTGAGCAGGACACCCAGACCCGCATGCAGCAAGAGGCGCGTGATCGTATTGAAAGCCTTCGGTCGACTCGAGCGGCGATGCGCAAGGCGCAGCGAGATGCCCAACAGGATGAAGACGACGACGAAGTCGATGTGGAGTACCGGCATTGAGCGCGATTGAACGACAATCCCTGCAGTCTGCCCGTCGCTGGGTTATCAAGGTTGGTAGCGCCTTGCTGACAGCGGGTGGCCGTCGATTGGACCGTGGCGTAATCCATGGCTTGGTCCAGCAGTTGGTGGCTCTTAAAGAGAGTGGCTGTGAGGTCGTCCTGGTTTCCAGTGGGTCGGTGGCGGCTGGCATTGTGCGCCTAGGATTGGAGCAGCGACCTACCGATATTCATGAGTTGCAGGCCGCTGCAGCAGTAGGCCAATCAGTTTTGATCAGGGCCTATGAAGATGCAATGGGCCCTCAGGGGCTGGTATCCGCCATGGTGCTTCTCAGTCACGCAGATGTTCGCGCTCGGGACCGATACCTGAATGCCAGGGGGACTTTGAATACCCTGTTGGCCAGAGGTGTACTCCCCATCATCAACGAGAACGATACCGTGGTCACCGACGAAATCCGTCTCGGTGACAATGACACGCTGGGCGCGCTCGTGGCCAATCTGATCGATGCTGATGCCTTTCTCATTCTGACAGATCAGGATGGCCTGTATGACCAGAATCCACTCAAACACCCTGACGCCGCGTTGATCACCGAGGCTGATGTTGAAGACAGCGGCCTGGATAGCATGGTGGGTGAGGCGGGCAAATTTGGTCGCGGGGGTATGGTGACTAAGCTGCGCGCTGCCCGTCTGGCCGCACGCTCGGGTGCCTTAACGGTGATTGCCAACGGGCAAGCCCCGAACGTCATTCAGGCTGTGGCTCGAGGTGAGCAGGTGGGCACATTTCTCACTACCCAGCGTAGACCGCAAAGTGCCCGCAAGCAGTGGCTGGCGAGTTTGCTGCATCCCAAAGGGGTGATCATCCTTGATGCGGGTGCCACCAAAATGGTGGTGGAGGCGGGTAAATCTTTGCTGCCTATTGGGGTTGTCGGGGTCGAGGGCCAATTCGTCCGGGGTGATCTGGTTCGGTGCGTGAGTGAGGATGGACGGGAAGTTGCCCGAGGGCTGATTAACTACAATGCTGAGGAGGCGTCCAGATTGATAAAGGTGCCGTCAAATCAAATCCCTGATCTGCTTGGCTACGGCGGGGACCCTGAGATGATACACAGCGATAATCTGGTGCGGGTATGAACACGGCGACGCTGTTATTAACGGTCTACCTCGCAGCTATTTTTGCTGCCAGTCTGCTGGGGGGATGGTTGCCGCGACGGTTTCAGCTCACCCACACCCGCACCCAGTTAATCATGAGCCTCGTTGCGGGCTTGATGCTCGGTGTGGCCTTTTTCCACCTCATTCCCCACTCCACGTTGACGCCTCCGGTCGATGTGGATTTTACGATGCGCTGGGCAGTGATGGGTCTGGTATTCATGCTGGTGTTACTTCGGTTGTTTCATTTTCATCAGCATGATTTCGCTCTCGCGGGGACTGACTGTGAGCATGGACACGCCGATGCGCATCCTCACAATCACGCCCACGAGCACGGTCATACATCGTCGCCAAATGGGCCCTTTACCTGGCTTGGTCTATTGCTGGGGCTCAGCGTGCACACCGTGGTTGATGGCATTGCACTTGGGGCCGTTATGAGAGCTGAGCCAACCGGAGGTGGGGTACTTGGGCTCGGTGTTTTTCTGGCGATCCTGCTCCACAAGCCCCTTGATTCCCTCTCGATTGAGACGGTGATGGCAGCGGCCGGGAAGTCATCGGCCTCTCGACGATGGATCAACCTGAGTTTCTCGGCCCTGTGCCCCCTAGCGGCCGCTGTTTTCTGGCTAGCGGTTGATCCCGCGGTGGCCGATTCGCTTTTACTCTCGGGAGCACTGGCGTTTTCCGCCGGTGCGTTTATCTGTATCGCACTCGGTGATCTTTTGCCTGAGATCCAGTTTCACAGTCACGACAGAGGGAAATTAACCGGGCTTTTTTTGCTGGGGTTGGGGCTGGCTTGGGGGATTGGTCTGGTCGAGGGCATCCACTGAGGGTTCAACCCGACTACTCAGGGCTCAGGGACTCTCCTGCTCCAGCAGGGTGGTTGCTTCTCGTAAGGTAACGCTACTGTCGTAACGGGGCTGTTCCCAGCCTTGCAGCTCCCGCAGCACCAGATGGGAAAGCACATCGATGTGGGCGTCGCTGGCATTCAGACAGGGAATGTATTCATAGCGCTCGCCCCCGGCCTCCAGAAAGTAGTCGCGGTTTTCCATGCCGATCTCTTCAATGGTCTCAAGGCAATCCGCTGAGAAACCGGGACAGATGATTTGAAGTGACTTGACTCCTGTTTCCGGCAAACCCTTGAGGGTCTCATCGGTGTAAGGCTTCAGCCACTCCTCCCGACCGAAGCGGGACTGGAAGGTGGTCAGGTACCGATCGGAAGGAAGTTCCAGCATCTCAGCAACCAGTCTGGTCGTCTTGTGACACTGACAGTGATAGGGATCACCATTATCGAGATAGCGTTTCGGGCTGCCGTGGTAGCTGAAAATCAGTTTGTCCGCCTGACCGTGGCTCTGCCAGTGGTCGCGGATGGACTGGGCAATCGCATTGATGTAGCGATCGTCGTCGCCATACTGGGCAATAAATCGAAAGTCGGGTAGCCAACGACGCCCGATAAATTCATTGGCGACCTCGTCAAAGGTTGAGCCCGTGGTTGGACCTGCGTACTGGGGGTAGAGGGGCAGAACCACCAGACGTTGAACCCCGGCGGCAAACATATCCTGCAGTACGGAGGGGATCGAGGGATTGCCGTAGCGCATGGCACCTCGAACCATGATGTGTGGTCCCAGTGACTGCTCAAGCCTGTTTTGCACGCCGCTGACCTGATCCATCAGGTGATAGAGAAGCGGCGACCCCCGATCGGTCCAAACCTCTCGGTATGCCTCGGCAGAACGTGCGGGGCGAGTGTTCAGAATAATGCCGTGCAGAATCATCCACCAGATCAGTCTGGGGACCTC
>CAJXMD010000008.1 GCA_913056165.1 uncultured Halieaceae bacterium | reverse complement strand
TCGGCTGGGCGATGGGCCTGCGCCGCAAAAGCAAACGCGACGTCATCATTGATCTTGAAACCCGCTTGGAACGAGCGCTCGAAAGCCGCGCTGACTACGAGGCGGAAGTCGCCGAACACTTTGCACGCACCGCCGAGCTGCTAAACCGCATGACCGAAGACTACCAGCAGGTATATAGCCACTTAGCCTCTGGGGCCGACAAACTGTGTGAGGGAAGCGTGGATATTCCCCCCTCCGCCAGCTTACTAGCGGACCGAAGTGATGATGAAGCACTATCAGCTGACGTCATCGACACCCTCCAGCCCCTCGATTACGCGCCGCGCAAGAGTCCGGATGAGCAGGGGCAATTATCCGAAACTTTTGGCCTCGATAAAACCCGGGAGGATCCCGCGGAGACTCCTATACCCAGAGCGGTTTGATCGGATCGACGACGGTGGGCAGTCAGACAACACCACCGTTTGGATTTCAGGCGGGATTATCGATATCCACGAAGGTGTGTTTGATTCCCATCTCGGTGGCGAGAAAATCTCCGACGGCCTGGACGCCAAAGCGCTCCGTCGCATGGTGCCCAGCTGCAATAAAGGCCAGGCCCCGCTCCCGCGCCACGTGAATGGTCTGCTCGGACACTTCACCGGTCACGAACAGATCAGCACCAGCGTCAGCCGCATCACCAATATAGCCCTGACCTCCTCCCGTGCACCAGGCCACGCTGGAAATCATCCTGTCGCCCTCAAGCAGCACCTCCCGGCCAAGGGCGTCTGTCAGTCGTGCCGCAATGGCGGTCACCGGGGAAGGTGTGGACAGTGCTGCAAAAAAAACCGGGAGGGTTAGGTCATCGGGTCGTAATGGCCCGAAATTATTGAGTCCCATGGCTCTCCCTAAACCGGCGTTATTGCCAACCCTTGGATGGCAATCCAGCGGCAGGTGATAAGCGAACAAACTGAGATCTGCGGCTGCCAAGGATTTTATGCGCCTCGCCTTCATTCCAATGATGCATGGGTCCTCGTTACGCCAGAAATAGCCATGATGCACCAGGATGGCATCGGCGCGCTGAGCCACTGCTGCATCAATCAAGGCCTGACACGCGGTGACACCGGTCACTAAATGGCTAATCTGGTCCTTGCCCTCAACCTGAAGTCCATTAGGACAATAGTCTTTGAATAGCTCTGGTTTAAGTAAGCCAGTTAGTGCCGCGTCAATATCATCTCGATGAACCATCGTACCCGTCCTGAAAAACAGCGTCGCGCCCTGAGTAGAGATTAACGCGACCCATCTGTTTTACAATGGCTAATTACGCAAGGGAGGCGCCATTGAGAGAGTATTTACAAAGTTTGTTTTGGCCCATTATCACTGGAGTCTTGGGAGCCTATATCTTCCTTGACCTCTGGGTTCTTGATCCGTCAGCGACTACTCGAAAGGAGGCGGCAACAAGCTCTTATCACCAAGCAGTCGCAAGGGCGACTCCGTCAGTGGTTAACATTTATACCGCCAAGCTCGTGAACACTCGCCGGAATCCAGCCCTCAACGATCCTCTTCTGCGCCGATTCCTGGGCCCAGCCGCGGGCAGACAGCGAATCGAGAGATCCTTGGGCTCAGGTGTCATTCTGAGTGACGAGGGTCACATCATCACCAACAACCACGTTATCGCCGATGCTGACGCTATTCAGGTACTGCTTCACGACGGACGCTCTGCGGCTGCGCTGGTGGTTGGTTCGGACCCCGCCACCGATCTAGCAGTACTGAAAATTGATCTACCGCAACTAAGCCCGGCCACTCTCGGCAACTCGGATGAAGCGCGCGTGGGGGACATAGTCCTTGCCATTGGTAATCCCTATGGCTTTGGTCACTCCGTCAGTCAGGGAATCATCTCGGGGCTAGGTCGCTCCGGGCTGCAGCTGTCAGACTACGAGGACTATATCCAGACCGATGCGAGCATCTACCTAGGCAATTCTGGGGGCGCGCTAATCGACACCCAAGGACAACTGGTGGGTATCAACACCTTGATCTACACCGCTGGTGGTGACCGCTCTGGCACCAGCGGAATAGGCATCAACCTCGCCACACCAATCAACCTCGCTCAATTTGTCATGCAGGACCTGATCGACTTCGGCACCGTTGTTCGCGGATGGCTGGGCGTGAGTGTCGAGCTGTTGCAAACCAACGGGGACATGGGGGAGGTTGATCAGGCGCTTGTTATCTCTGGACTGGCTGAAAACGGACCCGCGGCTCGTGCCGGCCTACAAAGCGGGGATATCATCACAGCAATCAACGGGGCCACGGTAAATGATGGTCGCTTGACCATGCACCAGATCGCCCGACTGCGTCCTGGCGAGCAAATCGATATTGAAGTTTTGCGCGGAGAAAACGTTGCCCAGCTATCGGCGATCGTCGGTTCCCGTCCTTAATCCTGGCGGGGCCATCAGCTTATTTTTTAACCCGCAATTCGGCGCTTCGCGCATGAGCCGTGAGGGACTCTGCTCTCGCAAGCACTGAGGCTACATCGCCCAGCGCCGAGGCACCGGATGCAGAGCAGTGAACAACGGAGGTTCTCTTTTGAAAATCGTATACGCCCAAGGGGGAAGAAAAACGAGCGGTTGATGATGTGGGCAGCACATGATTAGGCCCTGCGCAGTAATCCCCCAAACTTTCACAGGTATCACCACCGACAAAAACAGCGCCAGCCACTTTAACGCGATCAAGATAATTACCGGCATTTTCAATAGCCAGTTCAAGATGCTCGGGACCAATTTGATTGCTCAACGCAAACGCGTCCTCCAAGGTCTCGACCTGTATGAAGGCACCACGATTCTCAAGGGATGCCTGAATAATTTGCGCACGATCCATTTTCGGCAGTTCTGCTTTTAAGGCTTTCTCGACGGCGTCCAGATAATCTGCATCAGTCGCGATCAACAGCGCTTGAGCCTGTTCATCATGTTCAGCCTGTGAAAACAAATCTACAGCGACCCACTCCGGATGGACGCTCCCATCCGCAATAACGAGCACCTCAGAGGGCCCAGCCACCATGTCGATACCGACAAGACCAAAGACCTGGCGCTTGGCCTCGGCGACAAAGCGATTGCCCGGCCCCACTATCTTGTCCACTCTGGGGATACTTGGCGTTCCATACGCAAGGGCGGCAATTGCCTGAGCTCCCCCAATGGTAAATACCCGTGTCACGCCAGCCAGAGCGGCAGCTGCCAAAACAACCTCGCTTAGCTCTCCCTCAGGAGCGGGGACCACCATGATAATTTCTTCAACCCCTGCGACCTTAGCGGGAATTCCATTCATCAGTACCGATGATGGGTAGCTGGCTTTACCGCCCGGGACGTAGAGCCCAACTCGCGACATTGCAAGAATGCGTTGTCCAAGGTGGTTGCCATATTCATCCTCGTAACCCCAATCAGATACAAGCTGATGCTGGTGATATTGCTCAATTCGACTCGCGGCAGTCTTCAAGGCCTCAGCCAGCGCCGGATCGAGGGTATCCAGCGCGGCCTCGAGGGTATCGCGTTCAACCGTTAGGTCACTGATGGTTTCTGCCGTGTGTCGGTCAAGGGATCGGGTATAGCGCAGGACCGCTTCATCACCCTCATGACGAACCGTCTTAATGATGTCGGCAACGGTCGAAGACAATGCACCATCGCGCTCCTCCGGACGCTCAAGCAGGGATTTGAGCTGCGACTCAAAGTCTGCATCCTGCCTATTTAATCGTCTTATATGATTTACCATTTCTAGGATGACTCGCTGACAGCACCGAGCGAGCCAATGATGTCGGTAAGCAGAGCATGCCGAGTCCGCATGGCGGCCTTGTTAACAACAAACCGCGTGCTGATGTCCGCGATATGCTCAAAGGGCACCAGACCATTGGCCCGGAGCGTATTGCCGGTATCCACAATGTCGACTATCTCATCCACTAGGCCGAGCATCGGGGCCAACTCCATTGCGCCGTAGAGCTTGATAATGTCAGCCTGCACCCCCTTAGCGGCGTAAAACGACCGAGCCACGTTGACAAATTTACTTGCCACTCGGAGCCGAGTGCCGTCCTTTCTACCCGCGGCAAAGCCAGCCGTTTGCAGGGAACACTTCGCCAATCCCAGATCCAGCGGTTCATAAAGTCCAGCCGCACCGTATTCAAGGAGCATATCCTTGCCTACAACCCCCGCATCGGCTGCCCCTTGTCGCACATAGGTCACGACATCAGCGCCCCGAAGTAAAACGAAACGAATCCCTGGCCGTTTGGATTCGAAAATGAGTCGGCGGCTCTTCTCCGGATCCTCCACGGGATTGAGGCCGCAGCGAGCCAAAAGAGGGAGAGTATCTTGCAGGATTCTCCCCTTGGTTAACGCGATGGTTAATGGCTGATCGTCAGACTGTGTATTCATAAGATAAGTCTAGCTCGGAAGGCGTCGAATATCGGCCCCCAACTGCTGCAATTTTTCCTCAATGCACTCATAACCCCGGTCGATGTGATAGATCCGGTCCACCAGGGTTTCTCCACCAGCCACCAGGCCCGCAATGACCAGGCTCGCTGATGCGCGCAAATCTGAAGCCATTACCGGCGCCCCGGTCAGCTTGTCACGACCTGTCACAATCGCGGTATTACCCTCGATCAGGATGTCGGCCCCCATACGATTCATCTCGTGGGTCTGGATGAGTCGGTTCTCAAACACAGTCTCGGTGACGCGCCCTACCCCCTCGGCCACGGTGTTAAGCGCCGTAAACTGTGCCTGCATGTCGGTGGGAAAACCGGGGTACGGCGCCGTGGTGATGCCAACGGCCCTGGGTCGCCTCCCCTCCATATCCAGCTCGATCCAGTTAGCTCCGGTCGTTATGGATGCACCGGACTCCTTCAGCTTGTCGAGAACAATATCGAGATGATGAGGAACGGCGCCCTCAAGTCTTAACTTTCCGCCAGTTGCCGCAACAGCGACAAGGTAGGTGCCCGCTTCAATCCGATCTGGCATAACGGTGTAATCGGCACCAGACAGAGCTGGAACACCGTCGATTTCGATAGTGGACGTACCTGCACCGGAAATTTTCGCTCCCATTGCTATCAGACATTGCGCAAGATCAACGACTTCAGGCTCTCTGGCTGCATTTCGAATGGTGGTTCTTCCGCTCGCCAGCGTTGCGGCCATCAACAAATTTTCGGTGCCACCCACGGTCACTGTCTCCATGGTGATCTCGGCACCCCGGAGTCCCCCCGGGCAAGTGGCTTTAATGAAGCCCCCCTCGATCGCAATACTCGCTCCCATCGCCTCCAGACCCTTCAGGTGCAAATCAACCGGCCGAGAACCAATCGCGCAACCACCGGGAAAAGAAACCTCGGCGGCTCCGAAGCGTGCAAGTAAGGGACCCAAAACCAGAATCGATGCACGCATTGTCTTCACCAGCTCATAAGGAGCAACCAATTTGGTAACCGATGAGCCATCGATTTCTATGGATAGCCGCTCGTCGACGGTCAGGCCCGCGCCAAGACATCCAAGCAGCTCCATCATCGTTGTAATGTCATGCAGATGGGGCAAATTATGAATATTGGTCTTTTCGCCGGTCAGTAGTGTCGCTGCAAGGATCGGTAAGGCGGCATTCTTTGCACCCGACACCTTGAGCACCCCCCCCAGAGTTTGACCGCCCCGGATATGTAGCTTATCCACGGAGAGCTCGACTAAGCCTGCACTTCAGCGGGGGTCTTCGCTGTAATGTTGACCGCATGCAGCGCTCCTGAGGCAATGACTTCCGTGAGTGGTGCGTAGACTCGCTGCTGCCTGGCCACCGCGCGCAGGCCCTCAAAAGAGGTGCTGACCACCACAAGATCGCAGTGGCCGCCAGACAGCTCAACTGACACACTCGCATCAGGGAAAGCTGCCGTAATCAGCGACTTGATAGCTTCAGAATCCATATCACCTGCCCTCCTCAGCCTTTGTCCTAATCTGGCTGTCATCCCAGGTATTTATCACCACATCTAAATCACCCCCAGCCGCAGCCGCAGCGGCTTCAAACTGACCGCGGTAGATCTCTCCCAAGTTAATATTCTCGATGATCATGTTTCGCAACCTCCAGGTGCCGTCTTTGTACTGCCCCATTTGGTACTTAACCGTGTAGGTCTTACCGTCCTCTGCAGAGACATATTGGTTAACCGATGCTACGCGGGTGCTGCCCGGCGAAACCTCGGTTTCGCCCAGTTCAACCCGGGAGCCGCCAAAAGCCAGCAATCCTCTGCTGTATGTGCTTACAATCCCGTCACGCAGTACCTCCGTAAAACGATTGAGCTGGTCTCGAAGACGCTCACGTTGCACTTCGGTCATGGCTCGATAGCGGCTACTACTGGCGTAATCTCCCATTACTCCCCGGGCAAATCCGCGGAAATCGACAACCTGATCAAGCTCCGCTCCCACTGCGTTGATGTAACGGTCTGGATCCTCATCAAAATAATCGGGTGCCTCGCGCACGAGGGCCAAAATATTGGTGGTGGCCCTCTCAACTACACTCCTAGGCCCCACTGGAGATGCTGCTTCAGCACCCCATGAGAGCGCAGCGCCAACAATAAAGGCGATCGATGCTGCCCAAAGCGCGGTATTTTTCAGGGCAGATTTATTACAGAAATAGAAGCTCATGAATGGCTCCGGACACGATATGCTACGTTACACTTAACCGGCGAGCTCGCTGTTGCCAGCTCTTCGATAATCACCCAAGGGTAGATGATACCCGATCTTAGGGTGCCCCGCCGTGGACGCCCACTTTAGGGATAAGAGACCGCTCAACTGACTGCAGAGACTTCATGCTTCTTGATATCGCTATCATCGTAATAGGTCTCGCGGTCCTCGCATGGAGCGCCGATCTGTTTATTGACGGCGCTGCCGGTATCGCTACCCGAATGGGATTATCGCCACTCATTATCGGGATGACGATTGTGTCCGTGGGTACGTCTGCGCCTGAAATCCTAGTTTCCCTGATGTCAGCCGCAACCGGGTCGGGTTCA
Source organism: uncultured Halieaceae bacterium (assembly GCA_913056165.1). Classification (GTDB taxonomy): domain Bacteria; phylum Pseudomonadota; class Gammaproteobacteria; order Pseudomonadales; family Halieaceae; genus Luminiphilus. Next base: position 55,152 of record CAJXMD010000008.1, on the reverse strand, counting down.
CTGGCTGTGGGTAATGCTTTTGGCTCAAACATTGCAAATGTCGGACTAGTACTCGGCGTCACCGTTCTGATTACCCCCATTGCAGTAGGCCGCACCACTGCCTTCACCGATATTCCAATCCTGCTGTTTATTGTTGCGCTGTGCTGGTTGTTGCTTGCAGACAATAGATTATCGTCATCGGACGCGGTCGCCTTAACGGTGGCGCTACTGCTCTACCTGATCAGGATGACCCGTCATCAATCGGCACCGGATAACAGTGATCTAACCGAACAGATGGGCGCCACCTCCATTACCAAAGCGAGTGGCTATTTTTTTGTCGGCCTGATATTGCTTCTTATCAGCTCACGAGCGCTGGTGTTCGGGGCAGTCAATATTGCAACGGCGCTTGAGGTGCCTGAATTGGTTATAGGACTAACCGTTGTAGCACTGGGCACTAGTCTCCCTGAATTGGCAGCATCACTCACCAGTGCTCTCAAAAAGCAGGCGGACATCGCTATCGGAGCCGTGGTCGGTTCTAATATGTTCAACTTGCTAATAGTCCTGGCCATACCCGGATTCTTTGAGTCCGTTGAGCTGTCGAGGCAAGACCTGTATCGCGACCTGGGCACTGTCAGCGTCAGCACCCTGCTAATGGGCTTATTTGTCTGGTTAAGCTGGAATCGAGAGACAGCAACGGGTTACCTGAAACGCGTCGCTGGCGGATCTTTTCTCATGATTTATATGCTTTACTACCTGTGGTTGTATGTGAGAACAGGGTCAGCGTGACAAACAATGATCGATAAACAAGCGATTCAGGCATCGGTACGAAGAACCATTGAGATGGAGAGAGATGCTATCGGGGCTCTTTCAGATGCTATTGATGATCAGGTGGTTGCCGCCTGTGAATGCATTCTGGGCATAACAGGGCGAGTGATTGTCACAGGCATGGGAAAATCCGGCCACATCGCTGGCAAAATAGCCGCGACGCTGGCCAGCACGGGGACTCCAGCATTTTTTGTTCACCCCGGAGAGGCGTCCCATGGAGACATGGGGATGATCACCCAAACAGATGTCGTTCTCGCCCTGTCTAACAGCGGCAACACCGACGAAATTCTGGCCCTTCTGCCACTACTAAAGCGCCTTGCAGTACCAGTGATCGCCATGACGGGAAACGTTTCTTCGACTCTTGCGACAACGGCCAATATTCATATTTTTGCAGGCACGGCTCATGAAGCCTGCCCCCTTGATCTTGCTCCCACATCGAGCACCACTGCAGCGATGGTGATGGGCGATGCACTCGCCATTGCTCTACTTGAAGCCCGTGATTTTACTGCTGAAGATTTTGCTTTTTCACATCCCGGAGGCTCTCTGGGCAGGCGCCTTTTACTCACCGTCGATGACGTGATGGCTTCTGGCGAGGCGGTGCCCCAAATAACTCCCACGGCGACGTTGGCTGAAGCCTTGATGGAAATAACGGCAAAGGGACTTGGTATGACGACAGTCCAGATCGACGGAGGGTTGGAAGGCATTTTTACCGATGGTGATTTGCGGCGCGCACTTGAAACCCAACCCGACATCCACGCCGCGAAAATAGATTCGTTGATGTCCCGAGACGTTAAAACAGTAGCGAGTGGTCATCTGGCCGCCGAGGCGCTCGAGCAAATGGAGAAAAATAGAATTTCATCTCTGGTTGTGACCGATGCAAATAATCAGGTACGTGGCGTTGTACACTTGATGGCCTTACTCAAGGCGGGAATCGCATGAACAGTGTCAGCACAACCCTCGCCTCAAAAGTCACGCTTGTCGCTTTCGACGTAGATGGCGTAATGACCGACGGAAAAATTACTTATACAAGCTCTGGTGAAGAAACAAAAAGCTTTGATATCCGTGATGGTCTGGGTATCAAACTGTTAAGCCAGGCGGGTATAAAGGTCGCGATCATCACTGGTCGCCACAGTCCGATGGTAAAACAACGTGCGCTGGACTTGGGTGTTGATGACGTCATTCAGGGTCGCGAAGACAAGCTTTGCGCATTGCGTGAACTGGCTGACCAACAGGGCCTCGGCCTGGATGCCATTGCTTATATGGGTGACGACTTGCCCGACTTATCCGCCATCAGCTCGGCAGGGCTTGGAGCCTGTCCGGCTGACGCCACAAATGAGGTGAAGAGTGCTGCAGACTGGACAGCCTCCAGCAATGGCGGCCATGGCGCCGTCAGAGAGTTTGTCGAAGCACTTTTGGTCGCGCAGGGAAAATGGCGCCACGTTATCGAGTCGTTCTCGGCATGAAACTCACCCTCTCCACTCTTATCGCCATCGCCGTCCTTGCTGTGCTCTGGTGGACCGTTGGCCAGGGGGAGCAACTACCCTCGATCGCTCGTGATAACAAGGAGAGCGTTATCAAAGTTTACGTGTCCGGCTTTTCTCAATGGAGCTTTGACTCAGACGGATCCCCCAACGACGAAGTTCGTATTGCCCAATTACATCAGCACACCCAAGACCCTCGAATCTACTTTTCGGACATACTGGCCACGCAATCTGATACGAATAGAGTCCCCATGCAACTTACAGCAAATAAAGGTGAGTACAGACCAAACGCACGTGAATTCTGGCTTCATAATGGAGTCAAGATCGAGCAAAAAAATGACAGCAAAAATCTGCTTGAAACACCCAGGTTGAGAATACTCCGAAAAGAAAATCGCGCCGTAAATGATGCCCCAGTGAAACTGACGCTGGATCAGAGTACAACAACAGGCCGCGGACTTACTGTCGACCTGGAATCGAGGGTTGCGGAAATACTGAGCAATGTAGAGACGATTTATGACAAGTAGGCCTTCCCGCCATGGCGGCTATTCCATCATCGCGCGTTTTGCCTATTTGTCGGCACTTATTCTTAGCATCGAGTCGAGTCACGCGCTACCAACCGATCGGGAACAGCCACTTAAAATCAGAGCCGACTCCGCTATACGGGATGAAGCACTGGGTGAAACACGTTATGTCGGCGATGTCGAACTGCAGCAGGGTTCTCTCGTTATCAAAGCCGATCTGTTGACCATAAATCATGCTGGCAACACCGCAAATGTGGTGGTCGCTGAGGGGGATCCAGCCATCCTCAGCCAGCTCCCCGAGGCGGATGGGCGGCCTGTCACAGCTCAAGCGAGACAAATAGAATACTACCGCGTAGAGGACAAAATCATTCTACGGGATGGCGCCCGCATCGAGCAGGACGGCGCGATTGTGACGGGCGCAATCATCGATTATCTAATCGAAGCACAAAAAGTGAGCGCCACGAGCGCCGAATCTGACAACAAAAATTCAGCAGCAAAACGTCGTGTCGAGGTCACCATCCCGCCCGCAGTGCTTGCACCCGACGCAAAATAAAGGTCACAAAATATGACCTCAATCTTGAAAGCTGAACACCTAGCTAAATCCTACCAAGGACGCCAGGTGGTACGCGATGTTTCTCTGGAAGTCGCCACGGGTGAGGTGATTGGACTTCTCGGCCCGAATGGGGCCGGTAAAACGACCTGCTTCTACATGATTTTGGGCCTAGTAAAGGCCGATCAAGGACGGGTTTCACTCGACGAGCAAATTCTAACGTCCCTCCCAGTACATGCTCGGGCAAAAGCCGGAGTTGGTTATCTTCCGCAGGAAGCGTCCGTATTTCGTCGTCTTTCAGTCCAAGACAACGTATTGGCGATATTGGAAACAAGGCGCGATCTGACTAAGCAACAGCGTCAAAAAGTATGTACTGCCTTGCTTGAAGAGTTCAGTGTGAGCCACCTCGCCAACACCATGGGACAGGCTCTATCAGGGGGCGAACGACGACGGGTCGAAATAGCAAGAGCTCTGGCGCTGGATCCTACGTTCATTCTCCTTGACGAACCCTTCGCCGGGGTCGATCCCATATCAATTAACGAGATCAAAGCGGTAATCCGACAACTTCGAGATCGAAAAATAGGCGTACTGATTACCGACCATAATGTGAGAGAGACTTTAGATATTTGCCAACGCGCTTACATCGTTGGTGAGGGACATGTGATCGCATCAGGCGCTCCCGAGGAAGTGTTGCTGGATAGCAAAGTACGAGAAGTGTACCTAGGCAACGATTTCACCCTCTGACGGACTGTCTTTCGCCTAGCAACAAGCGGCGCGCATGCCCATATTGCGGGTCCCACCCCTAGGGAGCTAAACTAAGGACGAAAGGGCATCGGAGCTAATTCAGGAGTGCTATGAAGCAGTCGCTGCAACTAAAATTAGGGCAGAATTTAGCACTCACGCCGCAACTGCAACAGGCCATAAAGCTTTTGCAACTCAGCACACTGGATCTACAGCAAGCAATTGATGAAGCATTAGAAACCAACCCTTTACTTGAGCTCGAAGAAGAAAGCGTCGATAAACAACCCGAGCTTCTGGATGAAATCACCAGCCTAAATTTTTCGGAAGAGAGCATCAGTTCGAGCGATGAAGCTTACTACTCTGAAGAGAAAGTCGACTCCACCGAGGCATCAGTAAACTCCGAAATTGAGACAAGCTGGGATAGTACCCTCCCCACCTCAGCGCCTTCTGGTCAGTCGGGTCTAAGTGACGAATGGATGGAGAAAAGCGTTGTTACCGAATCGCTCCATGACCAACTCTACTGGCAACTAAATCTCACACGTTTTTCTGAGACAGATCAGAAAATTGCAGAGGCATTTATTGACAGTGTTGATCACAATGGTCGACTGATATTCACACCTGAAGAAATTCTTGCCTCAATAAATCTTCCCGAGGTTGAGCTGGATGAAGTCATGGCGGTGTTACACCGGCTCCAACACTTTGAACCCACCGGCGTGTTTGCGAAAGATTTACGGGAGTGCCTGCTGTTACAGCTCCGACAAATGTCAGCTGATACTCCATTTCGTGATATCGCCGGCGCAATAGTGAGCCGCCACATTGATCACATCGCAACGGTCGACCCCAAGAAACTGGCAAAACGCTTGAGAACCGAAGAGGACTCCCTCAGAGGCGCCTTGTTACTGATTAAATCACTGGACCCCACGCCTGGGGCCAGAGTTGACAACGATAACACTGAGTACATCATCCCGGATATTTTTGTCTCTAGAAAAAAAGATCGCTGGCGTGTTGAGTTAAATCCGGATACGGCACCCAAACTGAGAATTAACTCTACCTATGCTGAGCTGGCCGGCCATGGAAATTCAGCTAACGACCGTTCTTACATCAAAGAAAATCTGCAAGAGGCAAAGTGGTTCATGAGGAGCCTTCAAAGTAGGAATGAGACGCTGCTAAAAGTGGCAAGCAAAATTGTGGAACACCAGCAGGCCTTCCTAGAAAGTGGCGAAGAGGCAATGAAGCCATTAGTACTTGCCGATATCGCTGAGGAAATTGACATGCATGAGTCTACGGTCTCGCGTGCAACCACCCGAAAATACATGCACACCCCGAGGGGTATTTATGAACTCAAGTTTTTCTTTTCGAGTCACGTTAGGACCACCGAAGGCGGCGAGTGCTCCTCAATTGCCATAAAGGCACTAATTAAGAAGCTTGTTCAAGGAGAGGACACAAGCAGGCCCCTCAGTGACAACAAGCTGGGGGGCTTACTTAAGGATAATGGAGTCGTCGTTGCTCGACGCACTGTGGCCAAATACCGAGAGCAGTTGGGCATTCCTCCATCAAATGAGAGAAAACGCTTGATTTGAAACCAAATTAAGGAGACTTCCATGCAGCTCACTGTGAGTGGACACCACATCGAAATTACTGATGCCTTGCGCGATCACGTTTCTGAAAAATTTCGAAAACTGCAAAGACACATTGAACGTATTACCAATATTGATGTGACACTGATCGTAGAAAAGGCAATGCACAAGGCGGAAGCCAATCTGCATGTATCAGGAGCGGACTTATTTGCCTCGGCTGAAAACGAAGACATGTATGCAGCTATAGACGCTCTTGCCGATAAACTGGATCGGCAAATAAGCAAGCACAAAGGAAAGCATCGAGGCCACTAGATGACTAGGCTACCAGCGCTCCTCAATCGTTCTCGTGTCGCATGCCGGTTGCCTGCAAAAAGCCAAAAAAACCTTTTTGAGATACTGGCACAAAGAATCGCGGCGGATCATCCTGCTCTTGAAGAGGAGGTCATCGCAAAGCAGCTCCTTGCCCGGGAAAAACTTGGATCGACGGGCTTGGGCAAGGGAATTGCAGTGCCCCACAGCCGCATGAGGGGGCTTGAGGAGCCGGTTGGTTTTCTCCTTACAACCCAAAGCGCAGTTTCATATGATTCACCCGACGGCGCTCCTGTAGATATCCTTTTTGCCCTTTTGGTACCAGAGGAATGCACCCAGCTGCACCTCGATTTACTTGCCGAGATCGCCACGCTACTGTCTGACCCTGGGTATTGCAGAGCCCTCCGTGGAGCCGCCACACCTGACGAACTTCTTGCGAGTGCGATACCGAGTCAAGCGGCCTGATCGTGCATCTGGTATTACTTACAGGACGTTCTGGCTCGGGAAAGAGTACCGCCCTACACCAGCTCGAGGACTGTGGCTTCTATTGTGTTGATAATCTGCCGGCAGCACTCCTGCCCAATCTCGTCTCTCAGAGCACCCGAGCAGAATATGCAAGCTATAAAGGGATAGCAGTATGCATTGACGTGCGTAACAGCCGACAGGACCTCGAGCAACTATCGCTCGTGGCTGACCAACTCGAGTCCCGGGCGTCCGTGGATATTGTCTACTTGGATGCATCAGACGAAATTTTAACTCGCCGCTTCAGTGAGACACGGCGACGGCATCCTTTAAGCAATGAGGAAATATCACTGGGTGAGGCTATCCAATTGGAGTCTTCTCTCCTTGAAGGGCTGAGGGTGCGGGCCAGTCTGGTAATAGATACCAGCAGTCTCAATGTCTACGAATTAAGAGACACCATTAATACACGGTTGCTCGACTACCAGGGTGAATCTTTGTCGCTTCTTATTGAGTCCTTTGGCTTCAAGCGAGGAGTACCTACCGATGCCGATATCGTCTTTGACGCAAGACTGCTTCCCAATCCACACTGGAGTGCGGACTTGAGACTTCTTTCAGGTAAGGACGGTCCGGTAATTGAGTTCTTAGACAGTCATGTGGATTGTGGCAATTTTGTAGAGTCAATTCTCGCTTTCCTGATTCGATGGTTACCCCTGTACCAACAATCCCAGCGGGCGTACTTCACGGTTGCTGTGGGCTGTACAGGCGGCCAACATCGGTCAGTTTACGTTGCGGAAAAACTCTTTGAAACGCTCAGGCCTATCTACACTCAGGCGCGAATTCGACACCGTGAACTAGGTCCTGTGATTGCGCAATGATCGAGCAGTCGGTAGACATCATAAATCGTCTTGGCCTACACGCCAGGGCTGCTGCAAAACTGGTTGACTGTGCTGCCCGATTTTCATGCAAAATCACGCTGCAAAAAGACGGCAAAGAGGTTGACGCGAAGAGCATCATGGCCGTGATGATGCTGGCTGCAGGTCAGGGTAGCCGCCTGCTCATACTCCTCGATGGCCAGGACGAGGAGGAGGCCCGCGCCGCGTTGCTCACCTTAATTAACGATCGCTTCGGGGAGCCTGACTGAGACTCACTCAGCGCACTCCCAACTTTTTAACTCACTCTTTTAATGCACCGGGCAACCACCTGAACGATAATATCAGCGCGGGTAGGAGGGCCGGCTATGGAAATCTCGGTCAAAACCGAACAACAACTTGAGCGCATTGATAGCGCATTAGAAACCGGCACTCTGGGTGATATTGCCAGCATTATTGGCGAGCTATCACCAGGCGATGTTGCGCACCTACTGAGCTCTTACCCGCCAAGAGTGAGACGAGTGCTCTGGAGTTTACTTGAATCCGAGCAGGAAGCGGACGTCCTCAACGAACTCCCTGAAGAGCTACGAAACGGCTTCCTCATCGACATGGAGCCAGAGGCACTCGCCTCTATCGTTCATCAACTTGACGATGATGACGTTGCAGATATTCTTCAGGACCTCCCAGACCAGCTGACTGAGCAGGTCCTTGCCGTCATTGACGATGCAGACAGAGCCAGAATTGAGACGGTACTTGCCTACTCCTATGACGTTGCCGGCGGCTTGATGAGCACCGACACCATGACGATTCGAGCCGACCTGACCCTCGATGTCGTACTTCGCTACCTTCGCAGACACGAAGAAATCCCACCCAACACTGACAGTCTCATCGTGGTAAATCGCGATGACAGGTTTGTAGGGCTTCTTCCGATCCGAACGTTGCTGGTCTCAGACCCGAGCCAGTCGGTTCGGGAAATGATGATTACCAATCGCGAACCAATACCTGCGATGATGCCTGCCGCCGAAGTCGCCCGACTCTTCGAGAGAAACGATTGGATCTCAGCTCCCGTAGTGAATGACAATGACCAGGTTTTAGGGCGGATCACCATTGACGATATCGTCGATGTTATTCGCGAAGAAGCAGACCACTCGCTCACGTCTCTGGGGCGATTAGGCGAAGAGGATACCTTTTCAACCGTATTCCACACTGCGCCGCGGCGTGCGATCTGGCTGGGACTCAATTTGGCTACAGCGTTTATCGCCGCTTCAGTTATTAATCTCTTTCAGGGCACCATAGAGCAGGTGGTTGCACTTGCGGTGCTGATGCCAGTAGTAGCCTCTATGGGCGGAATCGCAGGAACCCAGACTCTCACTGTATTAATCCGGGGGATGGCCATGGGGCATATCAACCGAAGGAATCAGACCTGGCTCATCGGGAGAGAGACTCTGGTTGGTGCACTCAACGGCCTTCTGTGGGCCATCGTTGTCGCTGTCGCAGCAGCGTCATGGTTTGGTGATCCGACCTTGGGACTGGTTATCGCGATAGCGATGCTGATTAACTTAGTGACGGCAGGACTGGCCGGAGCGGTATTACCTCTATTTCTGGATAGACTTGGTGTGGACGCAGCCCTCGCAGGCGGAGTTATTTTAACAACCGTTACCGACGTGGTAGGTTTCCTGGCCTTTCTGGGACTCGCCACTTACTTTTATGCCTAACGACGCCGACAAAGAGGCTCTCTCGTCGGAGACTGACGGGCCGAGTAAAAGTGAACGCAAAAGGCAAATGACTGCTCTTCAGGCACTGGGCACTCGCTTGGTAGATCTGTCGGATGCACAGTTAAAAAAAATTCCGATTGAGGATTCAAGACTCGAAGAGGCGATTGCCGAAGCACGTCGGATCAAGGCCTGGGGGGGGCTTCGACGGCAGCTCCAATACATCGGTAAAATTATGCGTCAGATCGACCCAGCGCCAATTCAGCAGGCTCTGGATGAGCTTGATGGTCAGGATCAGCGCGCCAATGCCAGATTTCATCAAATAGAGCGCTTACGAGACGACCTAGTCATTCAGGGAGATCGGGCTATCGACACAGTATTACTGGCATTTCCCTCGGCAGATCGTCAGCATTTAAGGCAGCTCATTCGACAATATGCACATGATCTCAAGACCAAGAAGGCTTCGACTGTACCCAAGAAATTATTTCGCTATCTGCGCGAGCTTGATGACGCGTCGTCGTCCGACTCCACTTGAGCGCTCTCGCTCTGGGCGGCGGAGGCATCGAATAACCTGACGAACTCCACATCTGGAGCGGATAAAGAACCCGAGACGTCGTACACCGCACTGCTCAGGGTTTTAACCTGATCCTCAAAAACTTTGCTCATCAGATAAGCACCTGCCGCTAAGGGCAGGCCTCCAGCCAACGCTGCCACCCAAGGGATGTTGTCCACCAGAGGTAAAGTCACGGTGAGCTCTCCATCGATTATTTCGTTGACGAGGTCGACATCACTGGTGAATGAAAAACCCCCTCCGGGTCCATCAATCGAAAATTTGGGGATGGCGAGAGTACCCGCAGTAAAGTTCAGATCCCCCTCAGCAAGCGAAAAAGCCACACCTGGCTCAAACAATTGGGTCACGTTGGCCCGTTGAAGAAGTCCCGCCAGATTCAACAGACTAAACAAGCGCACGGCGCCAGTGGCTCTGTTGGACACTGGCAGGAATGACCCATCTTCCAGTCTTATATGAACATCGCCATCGAGTTTTTGTAAACCTACCTCAGTGGGAGCTCCCAGCCAGTTCACGTTTATATCGAATTCCCCAGTATCACTTCGCGCCGCAGGCTCTAGGCCAAATTTGCCAAAAGTATCGGCCAAATCCGCTACTCCTATGACCCCGGTGAAACCGCTGCCCCAAATATCTTCACCACGGGGCTCCCAGCGCAGTTGACTGCCTTTTTTGATAACTGCGGTCGCCAGGCTTCCGCGGATTTCGTCTGCGAACAAGGTCTCTTCTTCACTACGTAACTGGAAGGCCAATGCCCCTAATGGCTCACCCCGATACCTCAAATTGGAAACAGTGACATTAAGTGGTGACCTGAGTGCTGGAGGAGCGTCGTCAAGGGAAGCAACTTCAACAGGTTCCGGAGGAGCCTCGCCGTCCAGAACCGCCTCAAAAATCTCATCTGTACTGGCATCAGATGCCGCTTCCCCTCCGAAATTGAGTTCATGCAAGACCAATTCGGGTATGTCTCCATTGGCGGGCAAAGCAAAGGAACCCTCAATATCAGGCATCGCAAAATCCAGCGTCCACCACTCAGCCATAGCTCTGGAGCTGAGGGTTACGGGACCTAGACTTTCCTCGCGCACCAAGAGAGCTTCGATGTCAAGTTCAGTGACAGTTGGCAGGATTGCGGGCAACCCCTCCTCGGTATTCTCGGTAATTTCAAGGTAGAGCTCTACCCAGGGGTCTAGAATCAGCTCGGGCCACGTGCCGGTGATTACAAGTCCTGTGGGCCCACTGTCGATCTCACTGAAATCAGGTTTGCTCCTCGGCGTCACATCAATCAAAAGACCAGTTTGTTTTTTTTCACGGGTGATACGTGCGGTCAACCTGGAATCCCAAAATCCTTCCCAATCGCCCGACGGCGCCAAGTCAAAACTTAGAGCGAGCGGTGTTACCGCTGACGGATTTTTACCAAGCGGAGCCGGCAGATTAACCCCCAGTCCGGCCAAATCAGAATGCAAAAAGACTTCAGCCTGCTCGCCCACGACCAGCTCGACCTCAATCCGAGTTTCACCAGAGAAAACGTTGTCCAGGGCCGGCTGTCGGAATATCGTCAACTGATCATCGAACCAGGACTTAAGCTCCTTGCCTCCCAGATCAGCAATAAATTTGGCATCGAGCAGATCAGCCCCATCGCGACCGGTTGTACCTCGGCCTATCTCAATCGAAATCGGTCTACCGAATAAACTCGCCGACAAATCACGGTCGCTAAAGCCGGCTTGCCATTCAAAATCCAATCCACCAGAGACGTCACTTAGCGTAATGTTCAGCAGCTTGGAATGCAGCGCAGCGTCGCTTAAGTCAGTCCTGAGCACCACGTGAACATCCTGAGAAATATCATCCAACCTCAAACCCAACTCAAGATCTCCAGTCACACTGCCCGAGGATTCGAGATCGTCCAGCAGACCACCTGCTTTTTTATCAATGGGACTCTTCGTTAGAAAATCCAGAACACCCTGAGCAGTACCGGCAATATCCCCCTGCATCAGCAACTGATGCTCCGCGGACTTTCGACTGGTCATCAAGACCAGATCACTCATGTTTAGCCCTTTGGATTCCGCGCGATCGGACCACAGGGCCACATCCGTGGTGTCAACAAAGAGCCGTGCATCGGCATCTTTTACGACCGGCCAATCCGCGTGATATTGGATTGTCGCAGAGTCAATTTCCGCCGCGAGCTGCATACTCTGGGCACCCGCCCCAAAATTCTTGAATGGCCCGCGCCAAACAAACAGGCCTGTCTTCGCTATGCCCTGTAGGAGAGCAGAATCCAGCCATAGATCCAAAGCCTCCGGAACTTTGTTGGGAATGTAAAAATCCCTCACTGAAACAGGGGCTTCCTCAAAACCTACGTCAAGGTACATCGCTACAGGCGACTCCGCAGCGTAATCCTTGTTTAGCGGAATATCGATACCGAACAACACTTGCGCCGGGTGCTCGTCCGTATCGGCCATAAGCACACCATTGTGTAGCCGGAGAAAATTTTTACTCCAAGTGGCATCCAACCAGCCTTCAATACGTTTTATTTCTATCGGCTGGTCATAAACCAAAGGTAGATCCAAAGTGAAGTCTTCGGTATCTATCCACGCTCTAGCAGCATCCTGATTGGCCTCCACAGTGGCATCAATTCCGTAAAGGCCGGGTACTTTTTTATAGGGCTTCACGCTGGCATCTTTTATATCAGCCTGAACCGACCACGTATCCAAAAAGCTATCTGGCTCAGGCAGGCTCAATGTCGTTGCATACACTGTTCCCGAGGGCTCGAGAGTGGCAAGAACCTCCTCAAATTTCCTGGGTAAGAAGCCCGACTCGATGAGAGTCTGAGTGGCATTAGCTACATCAAACTCACTCACTCTTGCGGTTATAGCGCCGTCCTCACCGCCAGATAATTGAAGTTTGTCTACAACTAACAGGCTGGATGTCGACCCCAAAGAAAGGTTATTTATGGTCGCATCCCAGTTGCCCTCAGTTTGCCGAAGAATGCCTGACAGCGAGGCCTGATTAAGGGTCGCTTGCTTGCTGTCATAGAGTCTCCAACCAAAATCCCTGACGGCAGACTGAAACGTGAGCTGACGCTTCTCGGTAGTACTCTGGTACCAGAGGTCAAGGTCAGCCACTCCTACCCCTTCTGCGTTCAGAATTCCTGAAACGGCATTAATATTGGGGATACGGATTTGGGCATAAACTGTGCCCTCAAAACTCTCTATGGAAGCCAGCCCGCCTATTCCTGAGCCTCCGAGGGAAAGCTCCGCTCCGCCAGGCCCTCTCGCTAATCCTTGAAACCGAAGTTGACTTCCCTCCCGCTCAAGCTGCAAGCTCGCATCAAAGTTGTCAGAAGCTACTCCATCACGGAAAAGCATTACCGACGCATTCGTAAACACTATATTTTCGAAGACGGAAAAAGGCTCAATGGCGCTGACATCACTGCTTTTACTTGCCGCTGCCGCGTAAGAATCCAAATCAATCAATACTTCGGCACGATCAATTAAAAGTGCGCCTAGTCTCGGGGACATTGCCAACAGGGATGCCCACGGATCCAGTGATGCTCTGGCTTCGGTAAACCGGATCTCTACCGCAGGCGTCAGTACCAAGTGCAAATCGCGAAACATCAGCGCAGGGGTAAAACCATTCAAATCCCCGCCAATCTCACTCAAGGTGATAGTCGAATCAAACTGCTGATTTATAGCATCGAGAATGGCTTCTCTGTACGCTGGCAGCCCCGAGAATAAAAATCGGGTGCCCGACACATAAACAGCCAAAAGAACAACCAAAAAAAGCAAAGCGCGCCACAGGAGCTTACCGAGGATGTAGTGCACGCGCTCAATACCCACTGCTGGCGGTGCCTAATCTTAAGGAGGCGCCACACTTCTGAAGACTTTCTCTCGTCTCGCAGAGCGGCAGTCCAACAACGCTTGAATAACTGCCCTTTATAGCCGCGACAAAACTACCTGCAATTCCCTGAATGCCATAAGCACCCGCTTTGTCATAGGGCTCGTCAGTATTTAGGTAATCTTCGATCAGCGAGTTGTCCAGCACGCCAAAATACACCGTGGTCATTACGGTCAATGCGTAGCGCTGATTGGGCGCAAGTACCGCTAAACCCGTGTAAACCGAGTGTTCTCGTCCGGATAGACGCTGCAACATCATTTTCGCGTGTTCTCGATTTATGGGCTTTCCCAGTATTTCCCGTTCTATTGACACACAAGTATCGGCGGCAATAACAATACTCGCCTCGTCCGCACACTCATCTGCCTTTAGGACGGCTAGACGCTCCACATAACGCTCAGGAGCCTCCCCTTTTTTAACGGCCTCATCGATACAGGGGGCCAAAGTCGAAAAGTCATCTACCAATAATGATAGAAGAGCTCTCCTTCGCGGGCTCGACGATGCAAGACAAATGTTCATCACGCGATCTCGTAATACCGTCGGTATCCTCGGAGGAAATTCCGAATGGGAATCCAAAGCACCATAGATACAGGCACTGAGTAGAGAAACTCTAACCCATCTGCTGTATATCCTAAGAGCCCGTGAAGTCGCTGGGTCACCAGCAACACAATCGCGAGGACTAATCCAATAAGAAAGGTTTGCTGCAAGGAGTCGAACTGCCTAATACGCTGGTAATTCAGCAGTATAATAAGACTGCCAATACTCGCTCCCGCCCCAGCCGCGCCGATAGCGAAGCCATCAAGAAAATCTATACTTAGCCCAACCAGCCCTGCTGTAATCACACCGATTCGCTGGGGCAATGCTAGCACCCAGTAAAAAAGTACGAGCAAAACCAGTTCTGGTCGAAATCCACGCCACTCAAAAGGAACTGGCACTACCTGAAGAATCAGACTTATGACCAGCGTTATAACGATCAGCCATGTGCCACGCCGTGCCACTAGCGGGCGCCCAGATCATTAAGCTTTGTGGCGACATCCATGGCAAGCATGACGTACCTGCCCCTATCAAGCTTTACCATCGGCCTTGAAAGCACCGCTGCGAAGGCCGAGCCCTTTACATTTTCGATGCTCACTACTTCTGCAACGGGGTAGCCCGGGGGGAACAATCCTCCAAGGCCTGACGTCACCAGAATGTCGCCCTCCACAATATCGGTGGTAGCTGCAATATGACGGACCATCAGACGGTCTATCTCACCCGTTCCCTCTGCCAAACCCCTCACACCACTGCGGAGCACCTGAACTGGCACTGCATGTGTGGAGTCAGAAATCATGATGGCTCTGCTAGTAGATTCACCCACCATAATTATCTGACCAATCAACCCCTCTGCACCCAATAATGGCTGCCCTTGCACAACGCCGTGACTGCTTCCCTTATCGAGCAGCAATATATGGCGTGAGGCGTCCGCCGTAACCGCGATTATTTCTGCGACCATGACCTCTCGATCAAGACTGCCTGCCGAATTAAGCAGGTCCCGGTAACGAGAATTTTCGGCGACCACTGCAGCAAGTCGCTGCGCCTGGCCACGAAGCAAAAAGTTTTCTTGCTGAAGTCTGGAATTCTCATCACGTAAAGCTCGGTGGCTTTTAAAAAAACTCACCACAGCGCGTCCAGCCGTTACGGGAGAAGCGGCCACAGTATAAAAAACGGAAACAGCATCGTGGGTGATCAACCGGACGCGCTGGAAAAAGGGCTGTTCCCGGAAGCTTATGAGTAAAATTAGACACAGGCCAAGCACCAACGCTAAACGCCAACCTACATGCTTTTCCTTGAGAAAAAGTGGTTTGATAGGCCGCTCCCTCAGCGAACAGGCTGACCGGTGATATTACTCCGTAGATAGCAAATCGAGTGCGTGCCGGTCCATCAGTTCCAGAGCCCGGCCGCCGCCCCTGGCGACACAGGTCAGTGGATCCTCTGCCACGATAACCGGCAACTCCGTTTCTTCAGCTATGCGCTTATCAAGATCACGAAGCAGAGCGCCACCACCGGTCAGAACAATTCCTGACTCGGCAATATCTGCAGCCAGTTCGGGCGGTGACTGCTCCAGTGCCATTTTGATAGCTCGAAGGATGGACTCGAGCGGATCCTCCAGCGCACCTCTAATTTCGTCGCTATTTAAGGTAAAGCTTTTGGGGATTCCTTCAGCGAGATGCCTGCCTCGAACATCAATCTCTCGTAGCTCGCTTGATGAGACAGCACAACCGACCTCCTGCTTGATCCGCTCGGCAGTGGAATCTCCAATCAGACTGCCGTATCGCCGCCGAACATAAGCCACAATGCTCTCATCAAAGCGATCCCCGCCGACTCGTATGGAATCTCGATAGACAACTCCGTTAAGGGAGATGATCGCAATTTCGGTCGTTCCTCCGCCAATATCGACAACCATACAGCCTGTGGCTTCATCAACCTGTAAGCCGGCACCAATAGCTGCAGCCATGGGCTCTTCGATAAGGCGGACTTCGCGTGCGCCAGCACTCAGGGCCGACTCGCGAATAGCCCGTCGCTCGACCTGCGTAGACATGCATGGAACACAGATCAATACCCTCGGGCTAGGCCGGATGAATTGGGTCTCATGAACTTTGGCAATGAAATGCTGAAGCATCTTTTCAGTCACCTGAAAGTCGGCAATGACACCGTCTTTAAGGGGACGTATTGCCAGGATATTGCCTGGCGTTCTACCCAGCATCCGCTTCGCCTCCCGGCCAACCGCTTCGACAGACTTCTGGCCGTTGTGAACACGAATTGCCACGACGGAAGGTTCGTCCAAAATGATGCCTTTGTCCTTGACGTAGATCAGCGTATTCGCTGTGCCAAGGTCAATGGAGAGATCGTTGGAGAACATGCCTCGTAGGCGTTTAAACATGATTACTTCCTGTTTCTTCAGCGGGCCGCGGGTCTCAGATTTTGCGGACCTATCCTGCCCTGCGAGCCTTGCCTTCGGGTCTGTCCGAGGGGCGAGGTACCTAGGCTTTATTTTTTGAGGTGAGGATAAAAAAAATCGAAAAATCAGTCACTTTTGCCCCCCCAATAACGGAGAAATGTATCAACCAAGGGGTTTTTGGGCAAGGTGAATCTGTGATAGCTTCGCGGTCCCCTTTTTTTTGGATTTTTATCATGCCAGTTACCACTGAAGACGTGGCTCAGGTGGCACTGTTGGCCCGCCTCTCGATACCTGAAGAGACCATGGAGGATGTCACCGGCCGCTTTACCCGAGTTCTGGAACTGGTGGCGGAATTACAACAGGTGGACACCGATGGCGTGGTACCGATGTCTAACCCCCACGACATGGAGCAGCGGCTTCGAGCTGACGCGGTGACGGAAGAGAATCGCCGGGACGAGCTGCAAAAGCCAGCTCCGTCAGTGGAAGATGGCTATTTTTTAGTCCCACGGGTAATCGACTGATGAATTCTCTTGATTTGTCCTCTGCAACCGCAGCGCAACTAATCAGTGCCTTACGGGCCGGAACCATTTCCTCCCTCGAGCTAACTCAAGCCTATCTGCAGCGAATAGAAAAATTTAATCCGGCGGTAAACGCAGTAGTAACTATTGATCATGAGGGAGCCCTCGCCTCGGCGGCAGCGGCGGATCAGGCTCGCGCCAAGGGTGCAGAAGGACCGCTGACTGGAGTTCCCCTACTTCACAAGGACATTTTTTGCACTGCGGGCATCAGAACCACCTGCGCGTCAAAAATGTTGGCAAACTTTGAGCCTCCCTACAGCGCAACCGTGGTGGAAAAACTGAATGCCGCGGGTGTGGTAACGCTGGGTAAAACCAATATGGATGAGTTCGCCATGGGCTCATCTAACGAAACCAGTTACTTTGGGCCCAGTTTCAACCCGTGGGATCTGAAACGGGTACCCGGAGGAAGTTCAGGGGGCAGTGCTGCCGCTGTTGCCGCCGGACTGGCGCCCCTAAGCACTGGCACTGACACAGGCGGATCGATACGACAGCCAGCCTCTCTCTGCGGCATCACCGGCTTCAAGCCGACCTATGGACGGATATCTCGTTTTGGCATCATAGCCTTCGCCTCCTCATTGGATCAGGCCGGCCCGATGACACGAACCGTTGAAGATGCCGCACTCATGTTAAGCGCTATGTGTGGCTTGGATGCCAATGATTCCACGTCAGCCGATGTCCCCGTTCCCAACTTCCACACAGCATTGAACGGAGACATCAAGGGCCTGAGAATTGGCTTACCCAAAGAATATTTCAGCGACATGTTGAATGCAGATGTTGCCACATCGATACACGCCGCCCTGAAGGAGCTGGAGGCCGAGGGCGCCATATTGGTCGATGTCGATCTGCCGCATACTCGGCAAGGTATCGCTACTTACTACGTCATTGCTCCTGCGGAGGCCTCGGCGAACCTTGCTCGTTACGATGGCGTACGATTTGGCCACCGCTGCGACAACCCAACCGACCTTATGGATCTCTACGCTCGATCCCGAAGCGAAGGATTTGGTGACGAGGTGCAACGCCGTATTTTGGTGGGAACCTATGCGTTGTCGGCTGGTTTTTACGACGCCTATTTTAAAAAAGCACAGCAGGTTAGACGGATTATCAGCGAGGATTTTAAAAAAGCGTTTGAGGTCTGCGATCTAATTGCCGGCCCGTCCGCGCCCAATGTCGCTTTTCCTGTCGGCGCAAAAAACGACGACCCCATTGCCATGTATATGGAGGACGTCTACACGCTTTCAGTCAACCTTGCTGGACTTCCAGGACTATCGGTACCCGCAGGCTTGATTAATGACCTCCCCATCGGTCTTCAATTAATCGGCCGACCCTTCGACGAGGAGACCGTATTGCGAGCGGGTCATCGTCTGCAATTGCGAACCGACCACCACTTAAAGACGCCTCAAATTGGAGCTGATCAATCATGAGCTGGGAAACAGTCATGGGGCTTGAAGTTCACCTGCAGCTAGCAACAGCAAGTAAGATTTTTTCGGGTGCTGCAAATAAATTTGGTGCGGATCCAAATAGTCAGGCTTGTGCGGTAGATCTCGGCATGCCCGGCATGCTCCCGGTCCTGAACGAGCAGGCAGTTCGCTATGCCGTGATGTTTGGTCTTGGAATTGATGCACGCATTGGCAAGCGATCTATTTTTGATCGTAAAAACTATTTCTACCCCGATCTCCCAAAGGGTTACCAGGTCAGCCAGTTCTTTGAACCCATTGTCTGCGAGGGGGTATTTCAAGTGCCGCTCTCTGACGGCAGCCTGTTCCCCATCAGAATTACCCGAGCCCATCTTGAAGAGGATGCAGGAAAGTCAGTGCATGACCGTTTCCCCGGTCAAACCGGGGTTGATCTTAATAGAGCAGGGACTCCCCTTCTGGAGATCGTCACGGAGCCCGACTTTAGAACTGCCGAGCAAGCAGTCGCCTACCTCAAGGCACTCCACTCGCTAGTCACTTATCTCGGGATCTCAGACGGCAACATGGCGGAGGGGTCTATGCGATGCGACATCAATCTGTCCTTACGCCCAACCGGAAGCGACAGCTACGGCACGCGTACCGAAATAAAAAACGTCAATTCCTTCAGATTTGTCGAAAAAGCAATCGCGGCTGAAACGGCACGACAACAGGAACTTTTAGAGGATGGTGTGAGCATCGTGCAGGAAACCCGACTTTACGATGCGGACCGAGACGAGACTCGGTCGATGCGCTCAAAGGAAGTAGCGAATGATTATCGCTATTTCCCCGAGCCAGATTTATTGCCCATTGTGTTAACCGATGACTATATCGACAGCGTAAGACAGGCTTTACCTGAACTTCCGGCGGCCAAACGAGAACGCTTCATCGCGCAGTATCAACTCTCTGACTACGATGCAGCATTGTTGGTCAGCTCACCTGATATGGCAGCCTACTTCGAAAAAGCGGTTACCCTATGCGATGAACCAAAAGCGATCGCAAACTGGATGCTCGGCGACTTGAGTGCAGCTTTGAATAAGGAAGGGATACCAGTCTCACAGTCTCCCGTCGAACCGCAGAATTTGGCGGGTCTTGTCGCACGCATCACCGATGGAACCCTATCCAGTAAACTGGGCAAACAGGTATTCGAGGCGCTGTGGCAGGGAGAGGGATCAGCAGATCAGATCATTGAAGCACGAGGTTTAAGGCAGGTTAGTGACACGGGAGCTCTGGAAAAATTGGTTGCCGACGTCATGAGTGAAAATCAGGATCAGGTTGCACAGTACCGTGCCGCCGACAGCTCCAAGCAAAAAAAACTTATTGGTTTCTTTGTCGGCCAGATTATGAAGGCATCTAAGGGGCAAGCTAACCCTCAGCTGATCAATAAAATCTTGACCGAGGCCCTCGATTCCGACTGAGTTAGCGCGCGTCGTAAGGCACGCGTCCTTTCAAAAAGCGCTCACGGTTTTCTCGTTTTTTATCTGCGCTTTTCCTTAAAAGCACATAGACAGCGCCGGTTCCGCCATGAACCGGTTGCGCTGAATGAAAGGCCTGAACCATCTCCAGCTGCTGTAACCAGTGATTCACGTAGCCTTTCAAAACAGCTGTGTTTTCTTGCTCTACTTTGCGCTGACCCTTGCCATGGAGGATGAGGAGCGTGCGTAGTCCCAGCTTGCCAGCTTCGTCAATAAATTGCTTAACCTCTTCTCTGGCCTGCTTTACCGTCATACGGTGAAGATCCAGCCGTGCATCGATGTCATAACGTCCCATGCGCAGCTTTTTGTACACTCCATGCTGTATGCCGGGGCGCTTGAAGTCCAACACATACCAAGCATCAAGGGGGTCAACGCCCTCATCGAGTAACGGATTTATCTTTTCATGCAGAGGTTCTGTCGCCGCCTGCCGACGCAATTCCACATTACCTTCAGCCGACTGCCTGATGAGACGCTCTCTTGGCTCCCGCTGCAGAGGCTTGACGCCAGACATCTCCTCCAAAAAAAGGTCCTTTTCCGACATCTGAACTCTCTACTATTTCCGTTAAGGCGATATACTCACGCTAAGATCACGGAGGATCCAGTTCATGCAAGGCAATTTTATTACCGGCGCAGGGTACTTCTTCCGAGGCCTTGCCATGCTCTCCCAGCCCGGCATTTGGCCCTTCGTTATTCTACCCCTTTTGGCGAACATTGGATTTTTTCTATTACTTGGCGGTGCCGCATATGCCTACATTACTGACCTCGTCACGGTTACTGAGGAGGCTCTGCCCGACTGGCTGAGCTTTATCACCTGGATAGTCGCGCCTTTGCTATGGCTGACAGGCACTCTGGTCACGGGCTATATTTCCACCTTGGTGGTGCTGCTCCTGACTTCGCCATTTCATGCACTTCTGGCTGAGAAAGTAGAAGAGCGGCATACCGGGAAGGCGCTTGCTGGCCTTGAAAACATTGGCGTAGCGCTTTTGGAAATCCCGCGTGGTATTTTCAGAGAGCTTCGAAAAATCGCTTATTACATTCCACTTGCTTTCGCCGTTTTCATTATTTCTCTGATACCCGGAGCTCAAGCTGCAGCACCGTTGCTCTGGTTCTTACTCGGAGCATGGATGATGAGTTTACAGTTCCTTGATTACCCGATGGACAACCACCGATTGCCTTTTCGCGAAGTAAAATCTGCCTGCGCATCACGACGACTAAGCAGCCTTGGGTTTGGCGGCATGGTGGCCTTCGTTACCGGCGTGCCGCTGCTCAACCTGGTGGTGATCCCCGCGGCAGTAATTGGCGCAACCTTATTTTGGTGTGAGGAATTCAGAGCCAGGCAGTGACCGGCTCGTGCGGGAATTCAATCCATCAATTCTTCTGGCGGGGCGACACACTTTAAGCGCTCACCCAACAGAGTTTCGATATCTGGCAGAAGGAAAGCATCGTCCTCACTAGCGAAGCTGATCGATACACCGGTGGCACCTGCCCGCCCGGTTCTTCCTATTCGATGCACATAATCCTCAGGGTCTTCGGGGAGATTGTAATTGACAACATGACTCACTCCGTCGACGTGAATACCCCGCCCGGCAACATCGGTCGCAACCAGAACCGCTATCTTTCCATCCTTGAAGTTGGCTAAGGTTTTGGTTCGACGTTGTTGGGTTATTTCACCCGAGAGAATCCCGCAGGAAATTCCAGCTTTACGCAATTTTTCATATAGGGAACGAACCTGATCACGTCGATTCGCAAAAACGATCGTGGATACCGCATCCGGCGATCGGAGTACGTTTAACAGTACGCGCAATCGCTCATCACTGGAAACAAGATAGACCCGTTGATCGACAGTAGCAGTGGCCACACGTTCGGGTTCAATTTCCACGGTAATGGGCTCAAACGTCCACTGCTGGGCCAGATTGATGATGTCTTGGGTAAACGTGGCGGAGAACAGCAGCGTTTGTCGATCCTCCTTACGGGGTGTCGCTCTTACAATACGCTTCACTTGTGGAATGAAGCCCATGTCCAGCATACGATCTGCCTCGTCCAGCACAAGCGTTTCGACGCGATCCAAAAAGAGGTCCCGCCTTTGCATAAAATCGATCAACCGTCCCGGCGTTGCTACTACCAGATCTACGACCCCAGACTGAATTTTCTGCAATTGTTTTTGATAGTCCTCACCCCCTATGAGCGTGGCTGTTTCCAACCCGGTATGACGACCGAGGTCATAGGCATCTGCCGCGATCTGCATCACCAATTCACGCGTGGGTGCGATGATTACCGCCCTGGGTTCCGCCAAAAAGCGCTCACTGTCGACTGGGTTACACAGCAGGTCGTTAAAGATAGTGATAAGAAACGCCGCAGTTTTTCCTGTACCCGTCTGGGCTTTCCCGATAGCATCGTGCCCCTCAAGGGTATAGGGTAAAATTTGCGCCTGAATGGGCGAACAGTGCTCAAAGCCCAAGTCTTCAATTCCACGCATCAGACTAGACTCGAGATCGAGGGCGTGGAACGGCGTTTTGCCCGCCGGGGATCCGCCCTCCGGGTCTTGGGTATCGCGCTCAGCAGAGGGCTGAGTGGCACTTATATCAGTCAAGAGTTCTAATCCGATCAACAGGAAGCAGGGGCGAGTCTAGCACAAGAGCGAGCACGCAATATCGTCCCCGAATGAGCAAACAAAGATACTGTGAAATCAGGTAAAACCATTACATGGGACAGTTTTGTAGAGGAGCTAGGGCATCTCTCACGCATTGCTATTCCCTTGCTGATTGCGCAAAGCGCTCAAATGGGCACCGGCGTGGTCGACACCGTGATGGCGGCCCGGTATGGCGAGCAAGATCTTGCCGCTATCGCCGTGGGCTTCAACATCTGGCTTCCGATTTACTTACTCATTCTCGGTACCATATTTGCAACCGCAACAATCGTTGCTCAAGACTATGGGGCGGGACGGATCAAGAAAATTCAAGACTCCCTGCCTCAATCTCTATGGTTAGCTGTTTTTCTCGGGCTTGTTTTAAGTCCGGCGGCGTGGTTTTCCGGTCCGGTAATGGATCTCTTGGGACTCGAGAGCACCACAAAGAAGCTGGCGCTGGAATATACCCAAATGGTTGCGCTTGGACTGCCAGCAACAGCAATTTTTCAGGCTCTCAGATATCACACCCAAGGCCTCGGGGTCACGCAACCATTTGCGGTGGCGGCGGCCATCGGGTTTTTCCTGAATATTCCCTTGAACTACGCCTTTATTTTTGGTGAATGGGGAGCCCCGGAATTAGGAGCAAAAGGCTGCGGAATTGCCACCGCCATCTCCATGTGGCTTAGCGTGGTCATGATGGTAGGTTATATCGCGATCAGTAAACGCATCCGACCTTATTTGCCCGAGTGGGCACCTGTCTCACCAAACTGGTTGATCATCAGAGAGATCCTCACTATTGGTATGCCGATGGGCCTGACCTTTTTCCTTGAGGTAGGCGTGTTCAGTCTGATTGCTCTCCTTGTCGCCACATGGGGCGACACTGCTATTGCCTCACACCAAATAGCGTTCAATATCTGGGATCTGTTTTACATTCCCATGCTGGCCATCGGTACAGCAATGTCCACGCGAATGGGCCATGCTATTGGTGCCGGTTGGACCGAAGGAGTACACCGCGCGTTGTTGGTTGGTGTATTGGTTTCAGCTCTGATGGGCACCCTGACGACCCTGCTTCTTCTCAGCTTTCCCGAGGCAATCATTGCCCTTTACACCGATTCCGAAGAGATACGCCCTGTAGCAACCCGACTTATAAAACTGTCCGCATTTTTCATTCTTATTGATGCTGCACAGATCGTAGGATCGTTTACTTTGCGGGCCTTCAAGGAAACCAAGTATCCCTTCATCGCGATGGTGATCTCATACTGGCTGATCGCATTGCCATTGGGATGGCTTTTTGGTCTGGAGCTGGCTTCAACCCCAAGTGATGGTGCTGCCGGCTTCTGGTACGCCACGATCGCTGGGATATCCGTGTGCGCAGCGCTTATCGCCATCAGAGTGCGATTATTGCTCAGGACCCTTCCAGATACCGAGCTCGCGTTTACACCATCTAGCTCATCGAGCAATTCGGACAATCAGAACGCCTCGTAAGCTGTAATGTACGTCGCTCATTATTGCGATAATCAATAACATCGAGACTACCCCACCGCGCCGGAATTATGTCGGTGAGAATGGCGATAATCTTGAGTGCTTGTTCCATTGCCACCGCTCCCACCACAGGACTTAAAACGCCCAAACGAGCACAGGCTCCCACCAATTCTCGATCGATACCGGGTGCCAAGCAGTGATAGCAGCCCTCTTCCCTCTCTTTAGAAAAAGCGACTATCTGACCTGCCATTTGCACGGCCGAGGCCATGACCCAGGGGAGCCCCGCCTTCCGGCTGACCACGTCTATCGCCAGTCGGGCCTCATGATTATCGGTAGCGTCTACCACCAAATCCTTACCTGCCACTAAATCACCGCCGCTATCCGTGTCAAAGAGACCAGTCTCTGAGAAAACCTTAACTTGAGAATTCATTGCGCGTAATCGCTCAGCCAGCACCTCAACTTTTAACAAACCAATATCTGTCTCGGTGTAGGCCACCTGTCTGGGAAGATTACTCGCCTCAATTCGATCATGATCAACCACGGTTATTTCACCGATCCCCATGCCAACCAGATACAGGGCCAGAGGCACTCCCAGCCCGCCACAGCCCACCAAAACAATACGGGATCGCTCCAGGCGCTCCTGAGCCTCAAGATCGAAGCCCGGCACTAGAATCTGACGGGAATAACGTTCCAAGGAGGGATTATCCATCGCCCTTATAACCCCCTGTGACCCGCTCGTGCCCCCCTAAGTCACGTCGGGTAGCTACGCCACCAAAGCCTGCACGCGCAAATAACTCCCTGACTTCAGCGCCCTGATTCCAACCGTGCTCCAAAAGCAAATACCCACCCGCGGTCAAAAACCGTGGGGCGGTGGCAATCAGATGCCTGAGATCACGATATCCGTCGGGACCCGCGACCAGGGCCTCTGTTGGCTCGGCCGGCAAATCCCCCCGCTTAAGGTGGGGATCACTGTCAGCAATGTAAGGCGGGTTTCCGACGAGCAAGGGCCATAGCCTGCCCTCCAGACTGCCAAACCAGTCGCTTTGGAGCCACTCCACGGTCAAATTACAGGCGATTGAATTGTATTGGGCGACCTCAAGAGCAGCTCTTGAGCGGTCGACTCCGGTCACCGCACAGTGAGGGACCTCGCTTTTTATAGCGAGCGCCACGGCGCCGCTTCCTGTCCCCAAATCCGCACAGCTCGCTAACTGATCTCTCACCACGCACTCGACAGCCCACTCGACGAGCAGCTCAGTGTCGGGTCTTGGGATCAGCACCGCGGGAGTTACCTTCAATTCCAGATTCCAAAAGGAACGAGAGCCCAGTATGTAGGCTAGAGGCTCGCCCGTGCACCGCCGAGCAATGGCTTCACGAATCATCGGCAAGCTATCACCCGCAGACACCTCCGCCCCATGGGTAAACAACCAAGTGCGATCTCGATTGAGCAAACCAAGGACAAGTTGCTCTGCCTCATGGATCGGAATCTGCGCTGAATCAATCAGACTCCGGATGGTGATCATGAATCAGCGCTCATCGCCGCCAGTAGATCAGCTTGGTGCTCGGTCCGAAGCGGTTTGATGAGAGCATCAAGGTCACCTTGGATGACCTCATCCAACTTGTACAGGGTGAGATTTATCCGATGATCCGTGACGCGCCCCTGGGGAAAGTTGTAGGTACGGATCCGCTCTGACCGGTCACCACTACCCACGAGATTCCGCCGCTCGGCTGCCTGCTCACTCGCTGCTTTGTCTTCAGCCGCGGTGAGCAACCGAGCCTGCAGTAGCGACATCGCTCTCGCTCTATTTTTGTGTTGGGATCGCTCATCCTGGCACTCGACAACGATTCCCGTAGGCAAATGGGTAATTCGGACAGCAGAGTCCGTGGTATTGACATGCTGTCCTCCCGCACCTGATGAGCGAAAGGTATCAATGCGCAAGTCTTCTTTGCGAATGTCGATTTCTGCAACCTCGTCAGGCTCCGCCATGACGGCAACGGTACAAGCCGATGTATGTATCCTGCCCTGTGACTCTGTCTCGGGCACGCGCTGAACCCGATGTGCCCCGGATTCAAACTTGAGATGGCCATAGACATCCTGACCCTCTATGCGAGTGATGATTTCCTTGAATCCACCGTGCTCGCCCTGGCGCTCTGAAACGACCTCAAGGCGCCACTTGTTAGCCTCGGCATAACGACTGTACATCCGGAAAAGGTCACCGGAGAAAATAGCGGCTTCATCACCGCCAGTACCAGCCCTAATTTCCAGATAAACGTTGTTGGCATCTCGCGGATCACGGGGTAGTAGCAATATCTGCAGCTCTGACTCGAGCCGTCCGGCGCGCTCCTCGGCATCATTCAACTCATCAGCCGCGAGTTCGCGCACATCGGGATCGGAGTCGGCAAGCATTTCCTGTGCTGTCGCCCTGTCCTCAGTAGCTGCGGTCCACTGGGTGTACGTCTTCACAACCTCATCGAGCTGGGCATACTCTTTGGAGAGCTCCCGAAACTTATCCTGATCAGCCAGCGTGTCTGCATCACCCAATAAGGCGGCGACCTCCTCATGGCGATCTGTGAGGCTATCCAGTTTGGACTTGAGAGTATCTTTCACTGCAACGTTGGCTTGTCGTCGTCGCCTATTTGCGGATCCGCATTTATATCGAGACCAAGTAGAGCCTTCGCCTGATCAACCCGGCCGTCGTCACCTGAGCGAGCCAGCTGCCGTAATCCCGCGGTCGGTGCATGGATGAGCTTATTAGTTAAGTCTCGAGCCAGTCTACGGAGCACATCAACGCCAGCTTCTCCGCGTTCGAGGGCTTTCAAGGCACGATCCAATTCAATTTGCTGGATGGAGAGCGCCGATTCGCGATACTTCTTGACTACATCAGCTGACTGCCTACCCCGCAAATCCTCCTCAAGCTGTCCAATACCGTTGGTAACGATGCCGTCAGCCTTGCTCGCCTCAGAGGCCCGCAATCGTAAATTTTCCTCGATCACTTCCCGCAGGTCGTCAACAGAATATAAGTACACGTCGGATATTTCAGATACCTCTGGTTCAATATCCCTGGGGACAGCTAAATCGACCATTAACATGGGGCGATAATGTCGTTTGCGAATAGCGCTCTCGACTGCACCTTTACCCAATACCGGCAACTGACTGGCCGTTGCACTGATAACAATGTCGGCCTCGGCAAGCCTGTCCGGCACATCAGCGAGCATGATCGCCGCTGCATCAAACTCCTCTGCCATTTCCTGTGCCCGCGCAAGGGTCCGGTTAGCAATCATGAGCTTGCCGAGTTTCGCGTCGCACAAATGGCGAGCGACCAATTCTATGGTTTCACCTGCTCCGAGAAGTAACGCAGTGCGCTGAGACAAATCGGAGAAAATATGGCCCGCGAGATCTACCGATGCGTAGGCCACAGACACCGGGTTCTCACCAATGGCGGTGTCGGTCCGAACCTTCTTGGCGATACGAAAGGCCCCAGGGAAAATACTGGCAAAGCGACTTCCAACCGCACCGGATTCCTCAGCTACCGCAAAAGCGGATTTTAGCTGCCCAAAAATCTGGGGCTCCCCAAGCACCATCGAATTCAGTCCGGCAGCAACTCTCACTAAGTGGGTGGCCGCCTGAGCCCCGTGATGGCGATAGGTGCAGGTCGACAGCGCCTCCTCCCCAAGGCCGTGAAACGCTGAAATCCAAGTGATCAGCGTATCGCTGGCAACAACAGGATCGGCGACAGAGGACATTACGCCGTAGATTTCAGTGCGGTTACAAGTAGAGAGTATGACTGCCTCATCTAGGGGCGTCGCTGCAATTAAGTCCTGCAACGCCCGGGGAATATCCTCTGGGGCAAAGGCTACCCTCTCACGGGTCTGGATAGACGCCGAATCATGGTTGATTCCGATGGCGATTAAATCGTGTAACAAAAGCCCGTGCCCAGCAAACTCTGAAGCGCCGATCATACCAAGAAGCAACCATCTGCGCCTAACCCGCATTTTTCATAGGTTTCAGGGTGGCACTATGTCATCATCTCGCCCATGATTTTGTTTCAACGCACGCAAAAACTGATTGCGCTTCTGCTGCCCCTGTTACTTGTTCAGAGTTGCACAAGCGTCTCTGATGCGACCTCTGGCCAAGCAGATGAATCCTCGATCAGCGATTCAGGGGAGCCTCACAACCAACTCCAGCAGCCAACGACTGGGGAACAGTCGACAGACATTCCCACGATCGAGTCTCCCATCCCACAGGACAGCATCCTGCCCTTACTGACCGCTGAGTTCCTGATACGTGAACGGGAGTTCGACGAGGGGCTCTCCATACTGGCAGAGCAAGCGTTAATCCTCGAGGATCCTGGCCTCACACGCCGGGCGCTGCGACTCGCTGAATTTCGGCGAAAGGAAGAGCTTACCCTGCCTCTAGCACTCAGGCTCGCTGAGCAAGACCCGACAGATGCTGCGGCTTCTGCGACCTCGATGGCGCTACTTATCAGACTAGGCAGGATTGAAGAAGCTGTTGTGTATGCCAGACAAGCTCTGGAACGCGGCGCTCAAATAAATGCCCCAGCACTGCTCGTCTCCTATCGAGACATGGCACCAGCTAAAAAACAACGACTCGCGACAGAGATCGAATCCCTGGCGGCCGACTGGCCGGATAATTCAGAGGTGGGAATCGCCCTTGCTTTTTTACATCGAGAGCAAGGTCGATTAGCACAATGCCTTAGTGACCTTGAACGCGTGCTGATACTCGCCCCCTCCGATGATAGAGCCCTGGTGCTTTGGACCCAAGTAAAACTCGATACTGGCGCCAAAGATCCCTTTGAACGACTTGAACAGGCGGTCAGCGATTATCCTGCCAATGAGCCATTGAGACTGCAGTACGCCAGGCTGCTGGCCAGTGAAAAAATGTTGCAACAGGCAGAGCAGGAATTCGAAACCTTAATTGCCTTGTCGCCTCGAAACGGCGATTACTTTTTCTCGCTTGCGCTGATCCACTTGGAGCTGAAGCAATTTGCCGACGCTGAGCAAAATCTCGAGTCATTACTCGCTTTGGAGCAGCGCACTGATGAAGCGCACTACTACCTGGGTCGAGTGGCGGAGCAGCGAGGCGATCAAGCTAAAGCAATGGCTGCTTACCAACAGGTTGGGCCGAGTCGGGAATTTCTTGATGCGATGGGTCGGGCAGGCCGCATAGCACTTGAGCTCGGGGATGAAGCGAGCGTGACTGGCAGCTTCAACAAGGCGCGTCAAATGAGCCCTTCGCAAGCTGAGGCACTGTTCCTCCTGCAGGCAGAGTTATTGCAGGGCGCCGACCGCATTGACGGCGCAACGGCAGTACTCTCCGATGGGCTGGAAAGTTTTCCGGCTTCGATTTCGCTTTTTTATGCGCGCGCTATGGCAGAGGAGCAACGAGGTAACATCGAGGCAATGGAACGCGACCTGCGCGCCATTCTCGACATGGATGAAAATAACACAACAACGCTCAATGCCTTGGGCTATACGCTGACGGTCCATACCACGAGGTACGCAGAAGCTGCCGCACTCATTGAAAAGGCTCTGTCACTCTCCCCGGGGGAGCCTGCGATATTAGATAGTCTGGGGTGGGTGTACTTCAAACTTGGCCGAGAGAATCAGGCAATTGATCTGTTACAGCAAGCTTATGATAAATTCCCCGATCCAGAAGTTGCTGCCCATTTGGGGGAAGCACTTTGGTCCTCTGGAAGAGAGGATGCAGCGCTGGCTATCTGGCGAACTTCCCTTGCAAAACATCCCGGCAATAGTCACGTGACTGATGCTATCGAACGCCTCGGGGCACCCACAGATCTTACCAATGATTAAAACGGCCTCGCGTTGTGTTCTGGGTATTGGCGCTGTCATCATGCTCGTGGGTTGTGTCACATCACCTGCACGACATTCAACCTCGGAGCTACTGGCCGAACCTTTGGTGCCTATTCAAGCGTCCTCCTGGATAATTCAGGGAAAGATCAAGGTCACTCTTGAAGGTGACCACCAGAATATAAGCTTCAATTGGCATCGACGAAGTAGCCTTGAGGATACTTTGCGATTATCGGGGCCTGCCGGATTCGGTGGTCTCACCATTCGACGCTATAGTGAAACGGTGACCTGGGTCGATGGTGCTACTGAGCAGCCCTTGGACGAGCTTCCGGTAAGTACTGCCTTCAGAGGGTTCCTCGTTGAGATACCCATTACTGACCTTGCCGCAACCCTACTGGGATATGAGGTTGCTTCAACCAAATGGGCAAGCGAGGTAGTCGACTGGCAATTGCTGTCGGGCTATCGTCTACCCCGGGTGATGGCCTGGTCGCTGGAGGGTGCAAGTGCACGGGTCGTACTCACCCAACTTTCCTTCCCGGAACCGGGTAGCGGATGATGGCACCGCTGACTCTTCTCTCCCCAGCAAAGCTCAACCTTTTCCTGCATGTGACGGGGCGTAGGCCCGACGGTTACCACGACTTGCAAACACTGTTTCAGTTACTCGACTGGGGTGATCAATTAACCATCGAACTAACCTTAGAGGGAGGCATCGCCCTCGAAACCTCACTACCCGGGGTGGCTGATGACGACAATCTGGTGATGAAAGCTGCTCGCCTGCTCACCCGGGATCTGCCAGAGGAACCAAACCTAAGGATTTCTATTGAAAAGCATATACCCATGGGAGGCGGTCTGGGAGGAGGCTCCTCCAACGCGGCAACCACTCTGCTGGGGCTCAATCGCCTGCTAAATCTGAACAGAACGATCGAGGACTTGGCGGCGCTGGGTGCGACTCTAGGTGCCGATGTGCCGGTATTTGTACTCGGGAAAAACGCATGGGCGGAGGGCATCGGCGACAAATTGACTCCTGTTGAGCTGCCGGTGCGCTGGTACACAATTGTGTGCCCAAACTGCCATGTCAGTACAAAGGCAGTATTCACGGCCCCAGAATTGACAAGGGACACGCCGCCAATCACAATACCGGCCTTTTTTGAGGGGGGAGTGCAAAACGACCTTCAGGAGGTCGTGCTGGCACGCCACCCGGAAGTACTTAACGCACTGAAATCATTGCAGAAATTTTCTCCCGCAATGATGACTGGCAGCGGCGCATGCGTTTTCAGCAGGTTTGAAAGCGAGGCGTCCGCACGCGAGGTTGCGGCCCGTTTGCAACAGGACTTTCAGGTTGTTGTAGCACGGGGGCTTTCCTAGCGGCCGTCAGCCCTGCGTTTGAACCGAATTGGGGTGTCGCCAAGTGGCAAGGCAGCGGGTTTTGATCCCGCCATTCGCAGGTTCGAATCCTGCCACCCCAGCCATTCATTAACGTTGTTAGGAAGAGGGATCCAGCATGTCATCCAAGATGATGGTCTTTGCCGGAAACGCAAACCCAGATCTTGCCCGCAAGGTCGCGGATCGGTTGTACCTAACCCTCGGTGACGCCAACGTCAGCAAGTTCTCGGACGGCGAGATTACAGTCGAGCTTAATGAGAACGTGCGGGGTAAAGACGTCTTTGTCCTCCAAAGTACCTGTGCCCCCACCAACGACAACCTGATGGAGCTGTTGCTTATTATTGACGCGCTCCGTCGCGCCTCCGCCGGCCGTATCACTGCAGTAGTCCCCTATTTTGGCTATGCGCGACAAGATCGCCGGGTTCGATCGGCACGGGTTCCTATTTCCTCAAAAGTGGTCGCGGATATGATGGCATCGGTCGGGGTGGATAGAGTGCTCACCGTTGATCTTCACGCTGAACAAATTCAGGGATTTTTCACCTGCGCAGTGGACAACGTCTATGCCTCATCAGTGCTCAACAGTGACATCGTCCAGCGCAATTATGAGAACCTCATTGTGGTATCGCCGGATATCGGCGGCGTGGTTCGGGCGCGAGCTATTGCCAAACAGCTCGATGAGGCCGAACTCGCTATCATCGACAAGCGCCGGCCCAAAGCCAATGAGGCGGAGGTCATGAATCTGATCGGCGATGTGGACGGTAGAACCTGTCTACTCGTGGATGACATGGTCGATACGGCCGGCACCTTATGCAGTGCCGCCACCGCATTGAAAGAACGTGGCGCTATTAAAGTGATTGCCTACTGTACCCACGCGGTGTTGTCAGGCAAAGCCCTCGAAAACATCAGGGGGTCATCTCTTGATGAGCTGGTGGTGACCGACACTATTCCTTTGTCGGCCGAGGCGAAATCGATCAGTAATATCCGCCAACTGACCATCTCGGATCTGTTGGCCGAGTCAATTCGTCGAGTAAGTAACGAAGAATCAATCAGTGCACTCTTTGATGACTAACATCATCGGGTGTAAAACCAACCCACCATTGCGCCGGTCGCAGGCAACATGGTGTTTTTATAAGGAGCCAGACCATGTCTGAATCTTTTGTGATCGAAGCCGAGGTTCGGGTCGATGAAGGGAAAGGTGCGAGCCGCCGCCTTCGTCGTCTCGAAGGTAAGGTGCCCGGTATCATTTACGGCGGAAAAGAGGCTGCAAGCAGCATCAGCCTGATCCGCAAGGACCTTGAGAAAATGCTTGAGAATGAGACATTCTACGCGTCTGTCCTCAGTATTAACGTGGGCGGCAAGGAAGAGTCTGCAATCCTCAAGGATTTGCAACGACACCCCGCCAAGGGATTTCCGATGCATGTGGACTTCATGCGCGTGGAAGCCAATAAGGCACTCAAGGTCAACGTCCCACTCCACTTCATCAATGAAGACAAGTGTACGGGCGTCAAACTGGGCGGCGGCATGATTCAGCATCAGGCCACTGATATTGAGATTCAGTGCCTTCCCAAAGATATTCCCGAGTACATCGAAGTCGATATGCTCGAGGTCGAAGTGGGACAAATCGTCCACCTTTCGGATCTCACCCTTCCAGAGGGTGTGACATCAACAGCACTTGCTCTGGGCGAGGATCATGACCTTGCCATCGCCTCTGTCAATGCACCCAAAGGCGGCAAGTCGGATGATGAAGAAGACGCCGATGCTGGTGACGGTGATGTCGAGGCTGGTTCAGATTCAGCCGGGGAAGACTCCAAAGCCGAAGGCGAAGACTAAGACCGTTCATGACTGGGATCCGACTCATTGTCGGGCTTGGTAACCCTGGTCAGGCATATGAAGGCACCCGCCATAACGCGGGTGCTTTTTTTATTGCTGAATTGACTCGACGAGCTGGGGTAACCCTGTCAACCGAAGCCAAGTTTTTCGGACAGATGGCGCGTATCACGCTGGCAGACAGGGATCTGCGGCTACTGGTACCGAGTACATTCATGAACGAAAGCGGTAAATCGGTCGCAGCCGCGGCTAACTTTTTCCGAATACCTCCTGATGAAATTCTCATCGCCCATGACGAGCTTGATATCCCCCCTGGGCAAGCGCGATTTAAACATGGCGGTGGCCATGGGGGGCACAACGGTCTCCGAGACATCATTCCGGCTTTGGGAGGCAAACAGGATTTTCATCGACTACGAATAGGCATAGGGCATCCCGGCCATGCCAGTAAAGTGTCGGGATATGTGCTCGCCAGGCCAAGCGTTGGGGATAGGCAGGCGATTGATCAGATCATCGATGAAGCTGTCGATGCCCTGCCACTGCTGCTGAATGGAGACGCGGTAAAAGCGATGACACGGCTTCATAGTGTTGACACAACTCAACCGGGCTAACGGTCCGGCTTTTCTGGGAAGGACACATCATGGGAATTAAATGCGGCATCGTTGGATTGCCGAATGTAGGCAAGTCGACTTTGTTTAATGCGCTTACCCGCGCCGGTATCGATGCGGAAAACTTTCCTTTCTGTACCATCGAACCCAATGCGGGCGTTGTCGCTATCCCCGACCCTCGCCAGGACGAGATCTCGGCCATCGTAAAACCGGAGCGAGAGATCGCCGCCACCATGGAGTTTGTCGACATCGCTGGATTGGTGGCCGGCGCGTCTAAGGGTGAGGGTTTGGGCAATCAGTTTCTTGCAAACATCAGGGAGACCGATGCGATAGCCCATGTCGTAAGGTGTTTTGAAGACCCCAACGTCATTCATGTCGCCAATCAGATTAATCCGCTGGCCGACATCGAGACGATTAATACCGAATTAGCGCTTGCGGACCTGGAGTCCTGTGAAAAGCAGCTCACTAAAGTCGTTAGGACCGCAAAAAGTGGTGACAAGGAAGCGGTCGCCATGAAGGCGCTATTGGAAGACAAGCTTCTGCCTCACCTAAACGAAGCGAAACCTGTCCGAGCTCTCGAACTCGATGAAAATGAAATCACTCTGGTCAAGACCCTGCATCTACTCACAACAAAACCCACGATGTACATCGCCAACGTCGCCGAGGATGGCTTCGAAGGAAACTCACATCTCGACAGTGTGACGGCTCTGGCCGAGAGTGAAGGCGCTGAGGTGGTCGCTATCTGCAACAAACTCGAATCAGAAATCGTGGAACTCGAGGATGATGAGAAGCTCGAATTTCTTGCGGAAATGGGTATGACTGAGCCCGGCTTGAATCGAGTTATCCGAGCAGGCTACGCCCTGCTCAACCTGCAAACCTACTTTACTGCCGGGCCCAAGGAAGTCAGAGCGTGGACCGTGAAGGTGGGTGCGTCAGCCCCCGAGGCTGCCGGAGTCATTCACACCGATTTTCAGAAGGGCTTTATTCGTGCAGAGGTGATCAGCTACGCAGATTACATCGAATATCGAGGAGAAGCTGGTGCCAAGGATGCAGGTAGGTGGCGCCTCGAAGGAAAGGACTATGTGGTTGCCGATGGTGACGTCATCCACTTCCGCTTTAATGTTTAATCAATCGCGCTAGGATATTTGCTGGAAGCGCTGCCACTTGGAAAACAGTGGATAGCCGATCATCAGCAAGGTAATGACAGCAAGCGCTTGAAGGGGAAATTGGGCGGCAGAGTAAATGACCGTCCAGCCGGTGATCAGCAGAAAGACTACTGCCGGCAAGGGATACAGCGGCATGGTAAAGGACTCCGATACAGCTGCTCTCCCCACCTTTTTCCTACTGATAAACACTGCCAATACCGTAACGAAAGTATTCAGGGCCATCAGCAACCCCGCCGCGATCAGAATTTGTTCGAAGGTGGAAGTCCACAGAAAAACGAGCGCAATACCTGAGAGAAAAATAATCGCATTGGCGGGAATACCCCCATGGTTGAGCCTTCCCAGAAAAGCAAATTGTCGATAATCACCGCCTAATCTCTGGAGTGCTCGGGGACCAGCAAGGACCATCGCGCTCACGGTAGAAATCAGAATGCCCGCAAGAACGATGGAAACGATCAGGGCACCTTGCTCGCCAATCAGATAGCGCGCTACCACGTACCCGATTTCAACCTCGCCTCGCAGCGCAGACACTGGAGCTGAAATCAAAAAAACCGCGTTCAAAGCGAGGTACAGCAAGGCAACGATCGTACATCCAACGAACAGGACCCGTGGTAGATCGCGCTTGGGATTTTCCATCTCTCCAAGTATGTAGGTAGCAGCATTCCAGCCTGAAAACGCATAGGTGACATAAATCAGTGCTATCGCCACCTCACCACTGAAAAGCTCATCGAGAGACTTAGCTGAACCGTCTAGCTGATCAAGGTAGCTTGGCTTTTGATACAGCGCCATGGCAATAAAAAAGCCGATCAAGATGATTTTCAGCGCGGTGAAGTAGTACTGCCCTGCTGAACTCTCGGTGTGAGTTCTCGTGTGTATGGTGACGAGTAATACGATTAATGCGGTAGCCGACCACTGGGGATCCAAGGGCATTCCTGCTGCCTGAAGGTAGTTACCAAACGTCAGTGCTGCCAGTGCGATAGGAGCGGCAAAGCCCACCGTAGCCGAGACCACACCAGAAACAAAACCCGCGTAGGGATGGATCAGCTCGGTGAGGAAGTGATATTCGCCCCCCGAAGCAGGATGTCTCGATCCAAGCTCGGCGTAACAAAGAGCACCGCACAGTGCACAGATGCCCCCTAACAACCACAGAAAAAGAATGGTAGCAGTCGACGAGATCGCTAATAACTGAAAGCCAAGCGAGGTAAAAACCCCCGTACCGATCATGTTAGCAATCACAACCGCTAAAGCCACCTTGGGCGGGTAGTAACGCATGTGAGCTTAACCCTCTAAAATACCGCCGTGATGCAGGGTAAGCCGACCACTGACCCTTTCCAAGCGAGGCCTCTGCTACCCCTTTCTGCTAGACTCGTTGACTTAATTTTTTCGCGACTAAGACACCCACCATCGACACACCATGCGTCTCACGATTCTATACAACAGGGATATACACAGTAACGAGGCGCTGAATCACCTACTACCAAGTCTCGCAACGCATGATATTACGCTACTTTACTCCTGCCGGGTTGGAGCTAATACCCAGCGAGATTCTCGATTAAATTCCCTGGCTTTTTTTGAGCAAGGGTTTTTCACCAACTATCTTTTCCCCATGGCGGACAAGGCGTCACGCATCGGAAAACGCCTGACTTTTAGGGCATTAGCCAGCCGGTATGGCGCCACCGATACGCCGGTGGAAAATATTAATTCAGCGGAGGGTATTGCACTGCTACGAAGCAGTGCTCCCGACTTAATACT
Organism: uncultured Halieaceae bacterium; assembly: GCA_913056165.1. Taxonomy (GTDB): domain Bacteria; phylum Pseudomonadota; class Gammaproteobacteria; order Pseudomonadales; family Halieaceae; genus Luminiphilus. Next base: position 18,573 of record CAJXMD010000008.1, on the reverse strand, counting down.
CAGCATTCGGTTTGGCCAGATCCTTAAGGACGCGGCTATTTCAGTCTCCCGGCTGGGCGTTATAAACCTTCACTCCGGCCTGCTCCCAAACTACCGAGGCGTGATGGCAACCTTCCGCGCCATGCAGGCCTCCGATAGCGAGATAGGTCTCACGGTTCATTGGATAGACAGTCCCGCAATTGACCAAGGGGAAATTATTGAAACGCTGGCGATACCGACAGACCCTACCGCCTCCTATCTAGCCAACGTACATCAACTCTACGCCCCAGGGGCGGAGCTGCTTACTCACTGCGTTGACCGATTAAGTCAGGGCGAAACATTATCAACGGAAGCGGCAGAAGGAGAGGATGCCTATTTCTCCTTCCCGAACACCGAGGATTTGAATGCTTTCGAGCGTCAAGGACACCGCTTATTCGACGATGCCGACATACAGAATATAGGCAGTCAGTTCCTCACCGATCCGCAGAGGTGAGAAAACCACCCACTCCCTTCTCGTGAATTTCTAGCCGCATGCTAGTTCGAATCGGAAGCCTCGTTCTCATACACCCAGCGCCCACCAACCATGGTTTTAAGCACCTTGGTCTCACGGATCTGTGACTCTGGCACTTGCATAATATCCTGAGACAGCACAACCAAGTCAGCGTATTTGCCCGGCGCCAAGGTGCCCTTCACCTCTTCCTCAAAAGCCGCGTATGCGCCGGCCACGGTCATCGCCTGAAGTGCCTGTTCTCGGGACAATTTCTCAGCAGCTTCAAAGCCCGACTCCGGCAGCCCGTTCAGCTGCTTGCGAGTGACCGCAGCATAGAAATTATCAATAGCACTCACCGGCTCCACAGGGGCGTCCGTACCAGATGCCACCACCACCCCGGATGCGAGCATACTCTGCCAAAGATAAGCACCCTCCTCGATTCTTTTGCTACCGAGCCGATCGATCGCCCAAGCCCTATCGGAACTCAAGTGAATGGGTTGCATCGAGGCGATGACATTGAGATTTGCGAATCGGCGCAGCTCCGGCGCCAAAATATGCTGGGCGTGTTCAATACGAAACCGACTATCAGTGCCGGTGCTCAGGTACTTGCCAAACACATCAAGCACCTGTGAATTAGCCTTATCTCCAATCGCATGCACATTGATCTGCCACCCGCCGTCTCGGGTATCCGCTATCAAGGTATCGAGTTGTTCCATCGGAAAGGTAGAAACCCCGGAGGTTTCCGGGTCGTCCGAATAGGGCTCGTGTAACCAGGCAGTTCTCGAGCCAAGCGCCCCATCCGCTACCACCTTGATGGACCTGACGGTAAGTCGTTGGGATTCGCTTGCCACCAACAGACCATGCTTGCGCCACTCGTTCATCGCCACCGCATCGGTGGCATCAATCATGGAATACAAACGCACCTTTAAGTCCCCGACCTCTGCAAGGGCGACCTGCGCATCCAGATCGACCTTTCGGACTCCCGCATCATGAGCGCTCGTCACCCCCTCACTGACCAGATGATCCTGCGCTATCTCAAGCAAAAACTGCGCTCGCTCGGGTCCATACGCCTCCAGGCGTCGCGCTAAGCCCGTGGCCGTCTCATGGAGGACCCCGGTGGGTTGGCCCTCCGAATCTTTGACAATGACGCCCCCCTCGGGCGCGAGTGTGGCTTGGTCAATACCGGACAGCGCCATGGCCTGAGCATTTAACAAAACAGTATGACCGTTAGCATGCTCCAGAAGCACGGGGTGCTCTGGCACGGCCTCAGATAGTAAGTGGTGCGTGGGAAAGCCTGAGATCGAACCATCGGGTAGCTGCTGCCACTTCGATTGGTGCCAGCCACGTCCAATCACCACCGATCCTTCGGGCGTATTTTCGGCTCTAGCCACCACCCGCTCGATCAACTCCTCGAAACTGGTGACCGACATCAGATCAACATTAACCAGTGCCGATCCGACACCTGCAACATGGAGGTGGGCGTCAATAAAGCCTGGCACGACAATGCCATTCTCGATCCTGATGATCTCGGTCTCCGGCTGCGCAAGCGCCGAAATTTCCTCGACGCCCCCTACGCTAACTATGTAACCACCGCTGATGGCGAGAGCTTGAGCGCCGGGCTGTTCCGGGTCGGCAGTATAAATTTTGCCTACTAAAATGGTGTCGATCTCTTCACTTGCAGCCTGCGAAGTAATGACCATGGAAAGGGCGAGACAAAGCGCGACACGGATCGGAAATGGCATGATAAGGACTCGCTGAAAACAAGAAAGTTCAAGCATAGGGCGACAGAATGCCGAATCACAGAGTTGACAGCCGGCGCGCAGTTTTGCACACTTCGCGGCCTTCTAGTTGGCTCCCTTGCCGCTAGACAGCACTTTGTGGCTACGTAGCTCAGCTGGTTAGAGCACAGCATTCATAATGCTGGGGTCGGTGGTTCAAGTCCACCCGTAGCTACCACTTCACTCGTTTTCCGCAATTTCTGCAGCATCAGTGCATGCTGATGTGTTTCACTACGCTGAGATGTCCCCCAACCTGCGTGTCCCGAGGCGAGCGGCTAAAGGAGACTGGCAGTGCGCAAATTTTTGAACACCGTCTGAAAAGCGAAGGTGAGCCCATGAAAACAATATTCGCCCTAAGTCTTCTGCTAACGAGCAGTCTCACGCTTGCCAGTGATGACATCATTAAAGAGAGCTATCCAAAGGTATTCTCGCGACTCGCTATGGACTGTATTCATAAGGAATACAGCAACAAGATTGCCCACTACATGAATAGCGATGAAGACTTAAAGCCACCCCGTGAGCTTTATCCGGCGTTCTATGGCTGCTTCGATTGGCACTCCTCAGTTCATGGTCATTGGCTGCTGGTTAGGCTATTAAATACACATGGCAACGAAATCGACAGCACCGCTATCATCGGCATGCTGGATAAGAGTTTCACGGAAGATAATATTGCGGGCGAGATAGCGAACTATACCCGTCCCGGCATGAAGTCCTTCGAGCGACCCTACGGTATCGCCTGGTTGCTGCAGCTAACCGCCGAGTTGCGTCAATCTGATCGCCAAGAGGCGAAGCGATGGCTTGACCACTTACTTCCACTTGAGCAGCACGCCATCGCCAACATCAGCGAGTGGCTGCCCAAACTCACTTTTCCGATTCGAACTGGCGAGCATAGTCAAACCGCCTTCGCTTTTGGCCTGATGCTGGATTGGGCACGGGTGGCGGGCAATCGTGAATTCGAATCACTGCTGACAGCGCGAGTCCTTGAACTCTACTCCGGCGATATTGACTGTCCACTCGCTTATGAACCCTCAGGCCAAGACTTTCTATCGCCCTGTCTTGCTGAGGCCGACCTCATGCGACGAATGCTGACGCGGGCTGAATTTGCGGGCTGGCTAAGGGATTTCTTTCCAACGCTGGTTGAAAACACCGATATAAGTTGGCTTGTGCCCGCTGTTGTTACCGACAAATCGGACGGGAAGCTCGCTCACCTTGATGGACTCAACATCAGCCGTGCTTGGATGCTCGAGGGAATTATCAGCGGACTTCCGACAAACGATACGCGCCTTGCATCACTGCAAGCTGTCGTTGAAGCGCACCGCAAGGTCGGCCTCGATGCTGTCCTTGGCGATATGCATTACATGGGAAGCCATTGGCTCGGAAGCTTCGCTACCTACCTCCAAACGAAACGCGGATTAACTATCGCGGAAGGTAACTGAGCTAAGGACGCCCTTTCGTCGAAAAAGAAGCAAAAAAAACCCGAGCTGCCAGTTACTGCAACTCGGGTCTTCGGCATCATCCCGGAGCCTAAATCATCAAAGACTTAAGCGCTGGGCTGATAACAAGGCTTTATCGCTTAGAAAGCGTATCGACCCTGTACGTACCAGGTACCACCGTTAAATCCAAAAGGACTGTCTTCGGGGTAAAGCTGGCCCAAACCACCTGGGTTTGGCGTCTCATCAGGATACTCGTCGAACAGGTTGTCAACACCAGCTGTCAACTCAAGGTTGTCAGTAACCTGATAGGAAACCTGTGCGTCAACCAAGGTCGCGGCATCAACATCGTAGCCGTTGCTGGTTGATGTCCAGTCGCCGTAGTAGTTGGCACGAAGAACCGTGCGCCACTTACCCTGAGTGTGCGACCAAGAAACGTTACCCTTGATGTTAGGCAGCAACTCTTCCAGCGCTTCTACACGACCGTCACTGATTGGGTTGATGGTACCCCGGTCGGTCACTTCAGTGTCGTTGTAGTTGAACGCAACGGTAATCGTCGAGCTTCCGCTCATGAAGTCGAAGTTCATGTTACCAACAACATCAACACCCTTGGTGCGGGTATCAAAGCTGTTAGAGAAGAAGCGGAACTCAGCCAGATCATCTAGGCCGAGGTACTCAGAACGGTTGATAACACCTGCCTGATCAAGACCAGTCAGCGCTTCACCCACAGTGCCGTAGTCGGTACCGCCACCTGCGTAGTTCAGTGCAGCCAGGAAGTCGACGTTGGCGCCCAGAGCAATACGATCTTCTACGTCAATGTCGTAGTAATCGATAGTCCAGGTTGAGTTACCGATGTCAAAGCCAATACCAAAGGAGAAGTTCTCAGCTTCCTCTGGGCCCAGCTCTGGACGGCCTGCACCACCGTTGGTCGCCGCAATGTAATCAGCACCAAGCTGACCTGCAGGTGAGAACAGTGGCAGGGTGCCCTGATCTACCAGCGTACCATTAACGTTCTGTGTGGTTACGTTGGTGATGCTAGCCTGACCTGCAGTCGGGGCGTGGAAACCTGTCGAGAACGCAGCGCGGACGCGGAGGTTATCAGTTACATGGAACAGACCCGCCAGCTTATAGTTGGTGGTGTCGTCGAAGTTACTGAAATCCTCATAGCGAACAGCCGCCTGAACTGTCAGCCGATCGGTAATGTCAGTTTCAACATCGATGTAGAACGACGTGTTGTCCTGCTCCGCAGAGGTGCTGTTAGGGAAACCACCGAAGCCGTTTGAGCTTGAAGAGAATCCCTGTGATGCCAATGGGCCGAGGGCATAGGAAGCTGGATCACCCGCGAACAGGTCAAACTCTTCTTCACGGTACTCAGCACCAACAGCAACGTTCAGCTCAGACGCCAGTCCAACCTCAAATCCATAAGATAGATCCAGGTTATAAACCGTCTCGGTCTGCTCCTGACCGCCGGGGATGAAATCCCGTGGCGTGTTGGGGCCCAAAGAGGCATTGATGGTGTTTCTGATGTAGAACATGGTCTTGTTCGACCCGCGCTGGGCGCTCAAGTCGTACATCAGGCCATTACCTACGTTGAAGGATCCGCGAGCGCCAACGGCGAAGGCTGAATCTTCATTGTCACCGCCAAACCGTGGGACAAAGCCAGCCGGAATGGTCTCGATGAAAGAGAAACAGTTAGCATCCGCCGCGACTGACGCAAGGAAGCCCGCATCGGGAATGACGCCGCCGGATCCGCCGAGCGGAATACCGTCGATACAGCTGTTACCACCGTCCATGTCCCCCACAAGGACGGATGGTACGCCGTTATCGCTGGCCATACCGGTTGCTGGATCTACCGTTGGTCCCTTGTAAACGCCGCCGCGCTGACCGCTTGGGCCGCCAACGACGTTACGGTAGAAGAAGCCACCGGTAACTGAGCGCTCGGCGTAGTTACCAAAGGCGTAGAGCTCCAGATTGTCGTTTACTTCGAACGCAGCGTTCAGGAAGATCTTCGCATCGTCCTCGACATCAGGCTGACCCCAGTACTGAGGTACTTCGCTGGTGTAGGTATTGATCGCCTGAAAATCCGCCACTGGCGAGTAGCCGTTGGCAGCTGCATATGCAGTGTCGTTTCTGTTAACAGAGCGCACTGTGCCCTCAACATCCCGAACTTCACCGGTGATGTTGACAAAACCGCGGTCGCCCAAAGGCAGGCCGAGGTTAGCAGCGACCATGTAGTTGTCACCGTCGCTTTCGTAGGTAGAACCATAGCGAGCGACAACTTCAAAACCTTCTGCGTCATCACGCAGGATAAAGTTAAGAACCCCAGCGATCGCGTCAGAACCGTACTGTGAGGAAGCACCATCACGCAGCACTTCCACTTGCTTAAGTGCAAGGGAAGGAATCGATGCCATATCGACACCCTGCGCACCGTCTGAGATACCACCGCCTAGGAACGAAATGATTGATCCGCGATGACGACGCTTGCCGTTCACCAGCACCAGAACGTTGTCGGGTGATAGACCGCGAAGGTTTGGTGGTCGCGTAATCGTCGCTGCATCACTAATGGGCTGAGTATTGACGTCAAAGGAAGGCACCTGGGTACGGAGCATGTCCTGCAAGTCCGTAGAACCTTGGGAACGCATATCAGTACCACTGATTACATCCACGGGAACCGGTGAATCAGAGGCAGAGCGGTCCGCAAGACGGGTACCGGTAACAATTACTTCTTCAAGACCTTCGTCCTGAGCGACAGCACCTTGTGCTAACGCCACAGCCAACGCGAGGCCTGAAACGCGCCACATTGGGCGATTTTTCATGGATCTCATTGAAAAGCTCCTGTTTTGGGGGATTAACATTTTCCATAGCTCAATCGAGTCGCACGGGAACGGCGGTCGATCGAGACGGCGCCTAGCAAGACCCACTTACTTGGCGGCCGCAGATGATAGCGTCTATTAGGGTCTAAAGTGGCGCCAAAATGGCCTCTTTTTATGACATTAGCATCGAAAAAGGGTGAAATGTCACAGATTTAACCACTGTTGGGCGCCATAGCCCCTGAAGGCGCTTTTCCTCAGAGCTTTGGAATACTTGCCAGGTCGATAGGCAAAGACGCCTTTCCAATGCGCTTGGCGCGGTCCAGCAGGGTGTGTTCCGCTTCTTCGAGGCCGATCATGATGACGAAGTCGCCCCGTCGGATCCCCGCGAGGGCAAACTCCGCCAGCTCATCCAGATCCTGAAATTGGAGTTCCATGCCCGCCGCTTTCGCGGCGTCTGCAAAGTCGTGAATCGTGGGAATCGGGTCGGTCGGCCGCTCACGAGCGAGTGACTCGGGACGGTTACGATCAGTGGTCCATATGCCAGTATCCAGCAAACCACCAGAGGGGTAGAACACCGAGGCTGCCAGTTTTGTGCCCTCACTTTGTAACTGAGCCGCTAGACATTCACTAAGGATAGACACCGCCGCCTTTGATGACGCATACACTGACTGATAAGGCAGCGGCGAGATACCACCGTCACCCGAAGATGTATTGATGATGTGGCCTTCCTCGCCACCCGCGATCATACGCGGAACAAAGGATCTAATGCCGTGCATGACGCCCATGACGTTGACCCCGTGAACCCAGGTCCAGTCGTTGGGTGTGGTTTCCCAGATATTCGCCGAGGGCGCCGCCACTCCTGCATTATTAAACAGCAGATGGCAAACACCATGCTCGGCATAGACGCTCTCTGCCAGAGCTTCCACCGAATGTGGGTCTGATACGTCGGTTACCACCCCCGTCACGTTGCCTCCCGCATCGGCAAATGCCGCGACCGCCGCCTCTAGCGCAGCAGCCTCAACGTCGGCCACCACCACGGTAGCACCCGCTTTTAACAGGCTTCGAACCAAGCCTGCTCCAATGCCGCTCGCGCCACCGGTGACGACAGCGACCTTACCGTTAAAATCTTGCATCGTGTTTACCTATCCTAGTTTTTGCTTTTTAAGGTGCGTAAGTGAATGTGTATTCAGCCTAACCCAGAGACCCTGAGCGAGGCTATCAATCTTAATTTTTTGTGCGGCGTTGGCCCGGCGGCGGCGGCTTTGATGGGCCGCCCGCAAAGCATTGAGCGTGTTGCATCCAAAGGGCGGCAGCCTCTCCCTCACAAACCAACTCTGTATCGGCCACATTTCGAGTTTGTGTAACGACCTGAGCAAACTCGTGGGCATCTCCGCGAATGAACTGTCCGCTCTCCGGGGAGCCAAACTCCCAGCGCTCCCCCGAGGGCGCGATCAACGCGAGAAAGGGTTGCTCCTCGGGCACTGGTAGCTGCTTGACGCTAAAGGTCCACCCAAAAGTATTCACACCAAGGATGACGATATTACGGATACGGTCGTCCTCTTCCCGCACCATCCCAAGCTCATCAAAGATTGCCTGTCCGTGAGCCCAAGTTTCCATCTGGCGCGCTGTCACCGACGAGCGGGCACTCATGCTGGGCCCTGCCCAGGCCACTCGCTCAGAGGGATCCGCCTGGCTGAAGGCGTCAAAGACCTCTTGATAACCGGTTCTCCATTCATCGAGCAGTGCCAGACCGGTAGCGGGAAACCGCGCCACCTCAATCTCTGGCAGAGTCGTCCCCGCCATCATGCCTTCCATCACCGGTTTGAACACCTCCTGAAAGTCATCAGGGGCCGTCAGGGACACATGCGCCATGACGTTCCAAAAATGAAGGTGCCTCAGAATGGTTTCAAAGGTCCAGGCCTTGAATCCTGTCTCCCGCCTGAAATCCTCTCCCCCCAAAGACGAAAGCACTCGCTCCAGCGCCTCGGATTCTGCGAGAAAATCACTTGCTTGCTGCATACCTGCTCCTTTTAGCTGTTCTCAGCGACCTCGACAGGGAAAAACTGACCTAACAGTGCTTAGTCACCACTCAGCTCGTCAATCACCAGTATCGTATCCCCAGCAGCCAATTGCTGTCCTACCTGCGCGTTGAGCTCCTGAACTACACCACTAACCGATGCCAGGATTTCATGCTGCATTTTCATGGCCTCAAAGACCCCAAGCCGCTGATCTTTTTCCACTGACTGGTTGGCTTCGACCAAGAGCGACACCAGTTGACCGTGCATGGGCGCCACTACTCTGCCGCCCAGCGCCTCTTCCTGGGTTTCTGGGGGAATCAAATCCCTGTTGATTAAGGCAAAGTCGCAAGCATCGCTGCTGATATGCACCGTTGCCTGATCATTGACCTGGTATCCCAGAGGGGTTCTGCAGTCGTCGATGAGCAACGTGGCTACCCCATCTCTCATCGCCTGAATCTCGACCCGATGGCTGATATCCGCAAGGTCTATTGTAAAAGCGCCCGCTTCGCTCGAGCTAACCATCGCACTAAAATCCTGCTCCCCCACTTGGTAGGTGTGACGGCGTACGGCGCCCCCAGTCGATACCCACCCCAATAGCTCAGGACTCACCGATAACGAACTCTCATAGCTCGCGTCAGCAACCAGCCCTTGTTGCAGAGCGATCGCCCCAGCGAGAATTCCCGTTGGCACTGACCCAGAAACATAACCCTCGGGGTAGCGACGATCGATAAAGTCGGTGGTGGCGTCGCCGTTGATAAAGGAGGCTTGATCGAGCAGCTCGAGCAGAAACCCACGATTGTGGGTGACTCCCATGAGGGCCGTTCCCTGCAGCGCGGCGCGCAGCCGAAGTCGAGCCGTCTCCCGAGTTTCTCCCCACGCAATGATCTTCGCCACCATGGAATCGTAAAAGGGCGAGACGCTATCACCCGTCTCGATCCCCGTATCAATGCGCAGGCCCTCCCGCTCATGAACATAAAACCGGTTAACCGATCCTGCACTTGGCAGGAAGCCCGCGGCGGGATCTTCGGCGCAGAGCCTGACTTCAATCGCGTGCCCAAAGAGATCGACGTCATCCTGCTGCGCAGGTAGGACTTCTCCCTGAGCCACGCGAATTTGCCACTCCACCAAATCAAAGCCGGTAACGTACTCCGTCACCGGGTGCTCCACCTGTAGTCGGGTATTCATCTCAAGAAAGAAAAAGTCCCCCTTCGCATCCAGCAAAAACTCGACGGTGCCGGCGCCCACATAGCCGACAGCCCGTGCTGCGTTGACCGCAGCAGCTCCCATCGCCTCGCGAAGCGCGGGGGTCATGATCGGGCAAGGAGACTCCTCTACTACTTTTTGATGGCGGCGTTGTAAGGAGCAATCACGCTCACCAAGATGAACCACGTTGCCGTGTGTATCAGCAAAGACCTGGATTTCAACATGGCGCGCACCCTCAACGAGACGCTCCAAGATCAGATCCCCATTACCGAAGGCGCTTTCGGCCTCGGAGCGGGCCAACTCAATTCCCTGTCGCAGGTCATCAAGCTCGGCCACCCGACGCATGCCGCGCCCACCGCCACCGGCAGCCGCCTTGATCATCACCGGCATCCCTATAGTGTCTGCCTCCCGATAGAGGGCATCCACTGACTGGTCCTCTCCCTGATAGCCGGGTATGCACGGCACATCGGCACTTAGCATGGCTCTTTTGGCGAGGGCCTTGTCGCCCATCACCTCCACAGCCGCTGCGGGGGGACCAATAAAAATAACCCCAGCATCTGCGCAAGCCGCAGCAAATGCCGTGTTCTCTGAAAGAAAGCCATAACCCGGATGAATGGCATCAGCACCCGCGTCGAGAGCAGCCTGGAGAATGGCATCGCTATTCAGGTAAGACTCAGCCGGGGTATTCCCGCCCAGCGGCATCGCCCTATCCGCCTGGCGCACATGCATCGCGTGGGTATCAGCGTCTGAATAAACAGCCACTGTTCTCAAGCCCATGGCTTTTGCCGTGCGCATGACGCGCACCGCAATCTCACCGCGATTGGCCACTAAAATTGTCTCAATAGACTTCATCGCTTATGCCTCCTGATGCCAGTTCGGCTTGCGTTTTTCGAGAAAAGAGGCCACCCCCTCGACGCCCTCCTCACCCTTGAGACACTGGGTAAAATTCTCTGCCGCTACAGCTATTTTCTCCTGGTCCGAAAGCGAGGGAAGCACCTTTAAAAGACGCTTCGTCGCCGACACCGCCCCGGGTGCACAGGCCAAGACGTCGGCCCGAATCCCGGCTTCGGCCTCAACGAGAGCGTTTGCGTCCCGGACGACAATATCCAGAATCCCCAGGGTCTCAGCCTCCGTTCCGGTAAACCGGGCCGCGCTCAGCATCAGGCGTCTGCCGGTAGAGTCACCGCATTTTTGCATGACGTAGCGGGCAATCTGTGCAGGGGAGATACCAATGCGGGTCTCGGAAAACGCAAACCGTGCGTCTGCGGTGCCAATAGTGACATCGCAGCAGCAGGCCACCCCCAGCCCACCAGCCATGGCAGCGCCCTCGACCAGGGCAATCGTGACAAATGGCAGCCCATCAAGGCTCTGCAGCAGGCGGCCAATTGTCGAACTCATCTCAATAACCTCTTGCTCAGAGGCCTTGGCCATGGTCTGGAATCCCCTCAAATCTCCGCCGGCGCAGAAAAAGCCTCCCCTGCCCCGTAGGGTCATGCCACGGACGTCTCGATCATCCTGTAGGGCATCACAGAGTCGCTGCAGATCTGCCACTACATCATCGGTTAGGGGATTTCGCTTTTCCGGCTGGTTAAACCAGACGGTTAACCAACCAGCTTCCAGCTCACATTCAACGGATTGAGTATCGGGTAAGGTCGTCATGTTCACATCCTCCCTACGCCGAAACTGTTGGGGGTCAACGTGCGCCGTTTGGCCTCCAGCACCGTCTCCAAACAGAAGGTCAACACCTTACGGGTATCCCGTGGATCAATGACTCCGTGGTCCAATACTCGACCGGAGGTATAAAACGCATCTTCCTGTGCGTCGAAGTGCGCCTGAATCGCCGCTTCTTGCTGGGCGAGCTGTTCTTCATCAATGCTTATGCCCTTGCGCGCCGCGCCGACTTTAGCCACCTCGCTCATGGTGGTGGCGGCACTCTGCCCGGACATAACACCGGTGCGGGCACTAGGCCAGGCAAACAAAAAATCAGGCTCATAAGACCAGCCACACATACCGTAGTTACCCGCACCAAAACTGGCACCCACGTATAGACTGATCTTGGGCACTCGCGCATTGCTCACCGCCTGCACCATTTTTGAGCCGTGCTTGATCATCCCCGACTGCTCGTATTCGGTACCCACCATGTAGCCGGTGGTGTTCTGGAAAAAGATGATCGGAAGATCCGCCTGGTCACAGAGCTGGATAAACTGCGCGGCTTTGGTAGCCCCATTGGGATCAATGGGACCGTTATTACCAATCACGGCGCAGGCAATGCCGGTAATGCTCGTGTAAGCACACACCGTGGATAGCCCATATCGGGGTTTGAATTCTTCGATGTCGGAACCGTCAACCACCCGGGCGAAAACTTCACGGCAGTCATAAGGCACCTTGGGATCGGTGGGAACGGCACCGGCCAGCTGATCCCCATCATAACGGGGTGGCTGATAGGTCCGCTGTGGAATCGACGTGGCACGACGATTCCAATCAAGCCGCTCGAATACCTCGCGCGCTTTCAACAATCCATGGGCATCATCTTCAACCAAATACTCCACCAAACCGGAAACGCTGGCATGCATCTCACTGCCCCCAAGTTCCCGATCGTTCGCCACCTCCCCGGTTGCGGCCCTCACCAGCGCGGCGCCCCCAAGCGCCGCCATCCCGTTTTCTTTGACGCCAATGACATAGTCCGACATGCCGGGCATGTATGCGCCGCCGGCAGTAGACCCTCCATGAAGCACTACCAGAGTCGGCAAGCCCATGGCTGACATTTGAGCCAGATTGCGGAAGATGGCGCCGAAGTTAGCCCACAGCTCAACGGTATACTGAAGCAGATTGGCCCCTGCACTCTCCACCAAATGAATCAGGGGCAGCTTCTGCCGCTTGCAAATGCTTTGCAATGACAGCGCTACATCACCGGTCTTTGCTGTCATGGCGCCGGCAGCAATGCCCGAGTCATCGACCCACACCATGCACCGCACACCGCCAACGAATCCAATCCCCACAATCACCGAAGCGCCCGGTATGCTGCTCTCCCGATCGGCATTATCTACCCCGTAATTGGCCAACGTATGTAAACGCAGGAAAGGCATGCCGGGATCGAGTAAGCGATTGAGCCGATCACTTGGTAACAACTGACCTCGCTTTTCAAAAGTTGCTCGCCGTTTGGCAGACGCCTCTTCGCTGCGGGCCTCGAGAGATCGTAATCGCTCAACAAATTGCATCATGCTCGCCCGATTGGCGGCAAAGGTTTCCGAGTTGGCATCTATCTGTGATGTCACCGCGACCATGTCAGTTCTCCAACAGTGAGGCCGGTATCGCTACCGGTGTATCCAGTAAAATTTGGGCATACCCCTTTGCCTGTGGGTCATTACGCAAACTCGCTACGCCGCCGCCCCCGAGCACGTTGTGCAATACAAAGTTGAGGGCCGGCAGACCCGGCAATTCGAAACGATCGATTGCTGGACTCGCCATAAAGTGCGTAAAGCGACTGGCTACATAAGGCGAGGTAAGTACAGCGGAAATCCATGGCAAGTACTCAGCCTTCCTTGCCATCACGCCAATATTGGCCTTGTCGCCTTTATCTCCCGAGCGGGCCCAAGCCAATCGCTCCAGTGGCACTTCGATGAGCCCTACCCCGTTGTTGTTAGCAGTGACACTCGCTTCATAGGACGTGTCGGAGGGAGTGTCATTGGCGCTTGAGGTGCCAGTCTCATCAGCCGACTGCATGCCAACTGCTTTAGCATCATCGAAGGGTCGGACCTGATCCTCGATATGAATGCAGATCTCGGGGAGATCGCGGTCAACGAGAATCGAAAACAAGCGGATGACGGGCGACGACTTTGGGCGGGTCCCTGCAAAGGAGCAAAAACCTGGCGGTGCTCCCAACGCTGCGCCCGAGAGTTCACGCATGAGTAAATCAGTCGCGCGTCGATCCTGATGGCGACAGGCAACTTTGACCGCCACTTCCCGACTCCTCACATAGCGCGCCGCATCGCCCCAATGACTTTCATCACCCACAATCTCAACCGACACATCGACATAATCCGGCGCTCCCCTCGCTGCCAGCTTTCTGCGCGCGCGCTGAATAGCTTCATCAGCAAAAATACGCGCTTTCTCAGCCGCCTTGGCTCCCACATAAAAGCAAATCATGCCGGCGCGCCACCCGTCTGCCCAGGTAACAGAGGCTTTATAGTGCGATGGCACCTCTGTCCCCCGCGCGCCCCGAGCCGACACGCGATCGGTATCGATCTCCTCGAGAGTCACGTTGGTGAAATCACAAACCACGTCAGGGAGTCGGTAATCTCCGGGGTCACCAATTTCATAGAGGAGTTGTTCACCTACGCTTCCTCTGGTGACGCAGCCCCCAGTCCCCCCAGGCTTGGTGATAACAACGCCGCCATCGGCAGCGATTTCTGCAATGGGATACCCGACCTCATGCAAGCTGTCCGCGACCTCTTCCCAGTCGGTGTAGTTACCTCCCGTCACCTGCGGTCCGCACTCGATCAAATGCCCTGCGAGGGAACCCGCCGCCAGTAAATCCAGATCGCTACGCTGCCAGCCGAAGCGATGAATACAGGCTCCCAATGTGACAGCGCTGTCGACACAGCGACCAGTGACCACAATATCCGCGCCCTGATCCAAGGCTGCAGCAATCGGAAAAGCGCCCAGGTAGGCATTCGCACTGGCGATGGCCTCAGGGGGTGGCGGGGCCTCCCCTGTAAACATTTCTCGGGGCTCCGCTGCCAACAGCTGGTCTACTTTAGGCATGAGATCATCCCCGGTGATCACTGCCACCTTTAGAGACAGACCCGCGTCAGCGATCAGTTGTTTGATGGCGCGACCACAAGCCTCGGGATTTACACCCCCCGCGTTACTGATCAGTTTCACACCTGACTCAGCGATACGCTGTAAATGGGGTGCAACGATAGCCGTCACAAAATCGGTGGCATAGCCTTTCTCTGGATCCGACGCTTTGGCCCGAGCCATGATCGACATGGTGATTTCCGCCAAATAGTCGAACACGATGAAATCCATGTGCTCCTCAGCCAAAAATTGCGGTAGAGCAAGGTCTGCCTCTCCCCAATACCCCGTGGCTCCGCCAATCCTGATCATTACGCCTACCTTCTACTACTTCCGCCGCTCTTAATTCAGCGCCTCGCACCCCCGACCTTTATTGAAGTGTCGGGATACCAAAATGAATTCAATTCATTTAAAATGAGTTTTCCTCAGTATAAGGCGGAAAAGTGATGTCTTCAACAGCCCGCAATACAACCCGAGAGCGACTAGAAGCAAAGGATTCAGCCATTTTGGACGCGGCTGAGGGAATCTTTGCGCAGGCAGGATTTGATGGTGCCAAGATCGCCGACATTGCTCGCGCAGCGTCAGTGGCAGAGGGCACCGTGTATCTGTACTACAAGAACAAACGGGATCTGCTCGCTGGTGTGATCGGCCGTTTCTGGTCACAACTGACTCTGGGAGCCGAAGCGGCCATCAATAAAGAGGCCGGCACTCTCGACCAGCTTGAGCAATTTGGCCGCTATCACTTACAGTCGATACTCAATCAATTTGACTTGGTATCACTAACCTATCGCGCTCAACCCCAACAGGCTCAGGATCTCGATCAGGTCCGCGAATACGTCAAGGTATTCGACCGAATAATGAAGCAAGGGGTGGATCGGGGTGAACTGCCGCCCCATACGCCGATTGGACATCTACGAGACGTCTTTTTCGGCACCCTGGAATTCTCTTCGAGGACGCTCAAGTTGCGGGGGCGACCCTACGACCACAGCGTAGTGACCAACTTACTCTCGCTGATAGTCGCACCTGATCAAGTCACACCAGCAAGGCTTGAGGCCACAACTCCAAGCAATCAAGATCTAATGCAAAAACTTGAATCGATACAACGACAACTGAAACAATTACCGAGCGCTAAATAGAAAAAGGGTGGCTGCGCCACCCTTCCCACAGCCTCACCCGTGACTAAAAATTGTAGCGGGCCGTAAGTCCTATCACTCTCTCCGCCAAAATATTTGTCTGCGTATACGATCCTCCCGTCGCGGGAATGTCGTAGGCATCCGGACCCTGCTCGTAGATCACCTCATCGGAGTCGAGCAAGTTTTTAACCCAGAGTCCAACATCCCACTGCATATCGTTGCGTCGGAGACCGGCGTATACGTTGAGTATGTGGTAGTCCTCAAAGGAGCCTCTGGTTATGCCAAGTCCTGCAGAGGCGTCGGTGTTGTCACGCTCATCGGTATACTTGTAGAGCCCGCGTAAGTACCACTCATTGGAACCGGCAGGGATAAAATACTCTGACTGCAAGGAGAGGGAAAACTCAGGCTCACCACCCAAGGATTGGCCTCCGATGTCGCAGGACCCAAGAACCTCACCGGGTTCTCGATCGTTACAGGGCGCCTCTGCACCACTGTCCCACTCCCCCTTGGCGTAGGCTAAGGCACCGCCCGCGCTCCAGTGATCGCTCAGAAGGATTTGTCCCTCAAGCTCCAAGCCCCAAATTTTGGCGTCGCCGTTATAAATCAGACCACCTGAAATAGCGTTAGGGAGGCCATCTGCATCGAGCACCTGTACTCCACGAACAAAGCCAAAGTAACCATCAAATGTTTGGTAGTACAGTGCACCATTGAGTGCGGCGCGACCGTCGAGATAGCGGCCCTTGAAACCAAACTCAAGAGAGTTACTGGTTTCCTCATCGTGCAACACGTCATCCTCACCGTTGGGCAATAACTGCACCGCTGGGGTCGGGTTGATGGAAATACCCGAGGGTCTGTAACCCCGGTTGTAAGCCCCATAAACTGTGGTGTTCTCAGTCAAGTTGTATCGAAGCGTCAAAGAACCGGTGATCGCATCTTCCTTGGTATTTTTATAGGCATCACTAATTCCAATAATGGGAAACGCAGCTGAAATGCCGCCTATCACAATATCCTGAATCGGAACCAGCGATTCCGGCAGGTAATTTGTGTCGCCGTAGAAAACGTCTGCCGCCCGGTAGGAGTCGTACTCCGTCCACCGCAATCCCGCCTCCAAAGTGAGGCTTTCGCTCAAATAAAACTGGTTAAAGGTAAAAAAAGCGAGCTCATCCCTTGTCACGGGAATCGCCCCGACACTCGAAAAGCTGATGTTGAGTGGTGGAGCGACAACTCTGTTGGACGCGAACGCAGTTTCTGTATCCTGGTCGAGGTAAAAAACACCAACCATCCAATCCCAAAAATCGTTTCCAGAGGAAGACAACCGGATTTCCTGACTTAAAGTTTCAGCTTTTGTTAGGGAATTCTGGTTGGTTATCGCGGCATCAATACTGCTGGGATCACCATCCAGCGTGACATAGTTAGCCCGATCGTTTTCCGTGTAAGAGTCTTTGGTGCTCTCGTTGTAACCCGTGACAGATACCAGATCCAGATTGCCTAGCTGCCAATCAAACCGGAGGTTGTAAAGATCGTACTCCAGCGTTGCACCCTCATTGGACTGCCCCAAAGCGATTCGATCAGAGGCACTCAACGTCGGTCGCTGACCCAGCGCATCGGTTCCCTGAAGTGGCGAAGGTCGTTCGGTGTCGCGATCATAATACTGATAGACAAAACTCGACTTTAAGTTGTCAGTCATCTGCCACGCGGCACTTACACGAAGAGAGGAAACCTCGTCCTCTGGATCGCCTAGGCCGGTGGTAATGTTGGAGACATCGTTAGAGTTGTTGATGTCGTAGACACCGGCCACACGCGCCGCGAACACGCCATCAACCAGTGGACCACCGTAGGCAAACTGTCCGTTGATACCATCGTTATCAGAGAACGATGCCTGCACGCTGCCGCTGGCTTCATTGAGATCTGCGCCCTTGGTCACCAGGTTGATTGAGCCACCAGGTGAGGTTCGGCCCTGCAGGGTTCCCTGAGGGCCCCGCAGGATTTCTACACGCTCCATGTCGTAGAGACGCCCGAAAGCTACATCACTTCGAATCGGTTGGTCATTCCAGAAAACTGACACCACGGCACTCGCCCCCGACTCTGGATCAGTGCTCATACCCCGGAGAGAGATATTATTGTTTCTCGCGTTGGGCGCCGACAACGTCAGGCCAGCTGTTTGTTGCTCGATATCTTTAAAATCAAAGGTCCGCAACCGATCAATGGCGTCTCCGCTGACGACGTTAACCGTCCCGGAAATATCTTGAATCGACACCGCGCGCTTGGTCGCCGTAACGACCACCTCTTCCAACACAAGGTCTTGCGCAAGCACCGGCGACGTCACTGCCATGACCGCAACTGCTAAAAGATTTCTGGATACGACTGGGTGAACCGACTTCACGATACGCATAACACGCCCTCAATGTGGTACGCCTGCTATCAGAAGATACCAAGCACTGTCATTATTGTTTTATTCCATCACTGCCCTTGCCAAGTTGCTTAACCAGAGCAGCAGCGCTTACGTCCCACAATATAGTATGGTTATATCAATTCTACAAACATCGTAGACAACCCAAGAAATCAAAAAACCTCACCAATAAAACTGGTCTATACAAAGAGGCAAACCTGTGAAAATAGCCCTATCACGACCACAGCTGTCGTTTGCATACTGGGTCTTGCTGGCAGCAACTCTCCTCTGGCACAACCAGAGCCAAGGATTCAACCTTCCGCCAGAAAATCCTTACCTGGCAGACTCCAACTACACCATGGCTCATGCAGATCCAGCGCAACAAGATGCCCTCCCCCAACCCGGACCCATCGATACTTCTCGAAAACTAGACCCACAGGAAATCCAGTACACCCATACGGGCCCTGCTTTTTTCGGCATTCTCACTTCGGGACTCTATGCCGATGGCAGGCGGGTCTTTTGGGGTAACGGTCTCGATCGCAT